>JAADGF010000063.1 GCA_013152545.1 Gammaproteobacteria bacterium | reverse complement strand
GCACCTGTCCGCCTTGCGTTGAAGTGGCATTGGTATTGTTACGGATGGCCAGGGTGTCGCCGTCCGGATCATTGTCATTCAACAGGACATTTCCCGTGGTCAATGTTAAATCGACAGTTGTTGTGAATGTGTCATTTTGCGCAATTGGTGCTTCATTGGGGCCTGGCAACGGAGTGACAATCGTGTTCGCCCAGTCTGCAATACGCGTTTCTAACTCGATGGCGAGCGCATCACAGTGGCTATCTGTTCCGCAATTATGTCTTCTTTCGGAAAGATAGGTTGCCAGTGAGGAAACATCCGGTTCTGCCAAATTAACCAAGTCCTTGCTTTGTATCCGGTCATGTGCAGTCTGTGAATCAGAAGCGGCAAACGCGCTATTCGGACCATTGTCACCGTGGCATGTGATACAACTACTGGCGACCAGCCAGGGATGTAAGGTGTTTTCAAATGCATCAATACTCGGTGTGATGGTCGGTGATGGTGTCGGTGGTGTCGATGGTGCACCCGCCCATGCTTCAATGGCAGTGGTCATCTCCAGTGCATCTGCTGTGCAGGTTGTACCGCAATTATGGCCATCGTTCAAACGGGCGACAAACGGGGAACTTGACGGTGATTCCAAATCAACAAAACGGCGAATGTTAATCAAGGCATAAGACTTTGCCACGTCACTTTGGGCAAACTTGACAGTATTTGTGCCTGTTTCACTGTGACAGGTGCTGCAATTGTCGCGTAAAACGGGGTGAACTGTTTGTGAAAACACGATTTGATCTGGGGTAAGTTGAGGGTCGACGGTGATTGGTGGATCGACGATGGGGTCATTGCCGTTACCTCCTCCTCCACTACAACCCGATAGTATTAATAACATTGAACCAGCGAAAAATGAATGTCTGTATCTCATACGTAACGTAAATAGTTCCATAGCTGTTTCCTTTTCTCCGATCTTACTATTACATTTAAATCAGTTTGGCGGCAGGTATAAAGATACCCGCCGCCAGACTCTATGCTTAACTTAATTGTTAAGCGTTTTGCTTACACTGCTTTGTACTCCTTGATGAAGTGTAAATGATTTTGCTATCTCCAAGTTTAACCATATGTGCCTAACGAGGTATATAGGTTGCAGTTAACTTCACAGTGTTTACTCAGGCGCACCCTCATCGATCCATAGACGAATATTGTTAATTACGGTTTGTGGCAAGGGAGCTTTTCCCAACGGCATTTGTGAGCCAGCAATACCCGCAGCCCCTTCCAGTTTTTGGATTAAGTAGCTGCCATCGGAATCATGCTTCTTAACAAGCTCCACGTCGGGATTGCCAACGCTGTCTTCCCCCACTAATTGGTCATAGGTTTCAGTTGAATTCAAATCCAACCCCGCTGATGCATTGGGGCCTGAGTGACAACTGCCACAGACGGGTTCGAAAACGGGTGGTTTGGATGAATTCAAAACTCGGCGTGAGTACTTCTCCCTGGTCCTGACCACTAGGGGCACCGTCGGCAATCCATTGACGAATATTGTCAATCACGGCTTGTGACAAGGGAGCTTTGCCCAACGGCAACCTGCAATACCATTGGACCCTTCCAGTTTTTGGATTAAGTAGCTGTTTTCGGGATCACCTGCCTCGACAAACAGTACGCCGGTAGCGCCCTGGGTTGTGACTAGCCGATCATAAGTGTCAGTTGAATTCAAATCCAACCCCGCCGATGCATTGGGGCCTGAGTGACAACTGCCACAGACGGGTTCGAAAACGGTGGTTTGGATGAACTCAAAACTCGGCGTGAGCACGTCCGGTTTCTCATTTTCCACATCAGGTATAATTTGCCCGCGAATTTCGCCTGATGGATTGGCTTGTGTGTGGATATTAAAATACATATTGCCATTTAATAAATCATTCATCTGAGCTGTAGTTAAAGTTAACAGCTCGTCGGTTTCCCATGTTCCGTCATTTTGCTCGTTCAGTGGAATAGTGATATCGCCATTGGTTCCAACTGCTCCTTGGTGAATATGGGCGTTAGTGGCAGTGATACTGTTAATCTGTACATTAGCCACAATATCTCGGGTTTCGGTATTAACGGTAACGTAACCGATGCCACTGCCATTGGTCGTTGTGTTGGGTGGTGCCGATTGATCGCCAGTCAGGTCTGTGCGAATAACTGTAATATTGCTGGGGACGATGGGGCCGCGAATTTCACCTTTAGAATTGGCGGTGGTGTGAACGTTGAAATACAGTTTTCCACTGAATAAATCATTCAACTGGGTTTCGGTTAATGTATCGCTTATTTCCCATACATTGGGATTGTTGCCATTTTGGTTGAGTTGAACAGTGATGCTACCATTTGTACCTGCAAAGCCCTGATGGATGTGGGCGTTAGTGGCGGTAATGTTGTTAAACCGGATATTAGCCACAATATTGCCGTCAGTATCCACCGTAACGTAACCAACACCATTGGCGTTGGTCGTTACTGGTGGTACTTCGTTATTGCCATTTAAGCTCACACGAAGCACTTGCGTGTTAGTGTCGACTATTTGCCCCCGCAATTCGCCACCCGCATAGTTCTGTGTGTGTACGGAGAGATACATACCCCCGGCTAACAGGCTATCCAGTTGTGTAGTCGCTATGACTGTGTCACCGGGGATATTCCAGACGTTATTGCGGCCTTTTTCAAGACTGATTAAGATTCTGCCCGTGGTGCCAGCGAAGCCTTCATGCACATGTACATTTTCGACGCTGGAGCTGGCATTGTTGACCGTCAGACTGCCACTCATTAGCAGGCTGTCTCGGTCAATGGTGATGCTGGCAGTCGCGGTTGCTGTGCTGTCGGCTGGTTCTGGCACGATTTGCAAGCTATTCAAGGTTGCGCTAAGCGACACCGTATTGGTATCCGCAGTATCATTATTGTTATCACTATCGCTGCACCCAAGTGGTAATCCTAATATTAAAATTAGAATAGGTATTTTAAATATAAATTGACGGATGTTCATAATTGTTAGTCTCCAGACTGGTTTATGCATCATTTACTGCGCCTAGAAAGGCAAAACACCAGTAAAATGACGCCATGTATCGTATACGCAAAAAAATATAATTGATGTTATAATTGAGTTCCCCTTCAGTCGTTAGAGGTTCAAACATATAAAAAATATTTGTGGATTGAACCGTTTACTCCCACACAGGAACTAATTCTATTAGCAGATATTCTGTTAGCACATTGTGTAGACCGTGGGGCTTGATATAGATAGATTGGATAACCGGAACAAAATGAAAAAATGATTGCTGAAGAACGCGAGCAAGGTATGGCCGATAGTATGTTTGGCGACGACCCGAAAGCATTGCAGGCTGTTGCGGAGGGTGATCGTGAGGCCTTTAAGGTGCTTTATCATCGCTACTACACCAAGTTGATCCGATTTGTATTTCGCGTCACCCAACGCACCGACCTGGCGGAAGAAATTGTTAATGATGTTATGGTCGTTGTATGGGAAAAAGCGGCAACGTACAAAGGAACTGCAAAGGTTTCAACTTGGATTTTTGGTATCGCCTACCATAAAGCCATTAAAACCTTGCAACAGTGGTCGCGTGTGAACCAGCCGTTGGACAGCGATGCCCTGCAACTGGCGATGTTGCCTGACATGGAGCGGAAAATACCGGATGCTCAGTTTTCGCGTGATCTGCAGTCGACCCTAACACAGCTGCCCGCAGAGCAGCGTGCGGTGGTGGAGCTTACTTTTTATTATGGTTATTCTTATCCGGAAATTGCGAGCATCGTCAGTTGCCCGGTTAATACGGTTAAAACCCGCATGTTCCACGCGCGACGTAAATTACGGGAACTACTGCCTGATGGCATTGAATATCCTGAACCCTAGTCTCAGGAGGTTATGAAAAATGAAGCATGAAGATAATATACGTCAATTAAAATCGGAACACGACTCCATTGAAGCGGTGTTGCCTTGGTACATCAATGGCACCTTGCCGTTGGAAGAATGTCACCAAGTAGAGAAACATATGGAAACCTGCCTGCAATGTCGTGCTGCCATGACAGAATTGCAAAACATGCAGCGTGCCGTACAACAAAGCACGGATGTTGCGCTGGTGGAGCGCAACAATTTGCAAGATGTTTTATCACGCATTGATAAGGCATCCAGCACAGCTTCAGTTGCACGTAAGCAACAATATTTATCACCGCAAAAATTATCAAGCCGATGGTCAATAAAGCAATGGTTAACCAATAAAGTCAGTCATTACTGGCGGGTGTTCATGGCCTTGCCCGGTGGCTGGCGTTATACCGTGGTGGCGCAGTCGTTGTTGTTGGTGTTGGCAGGGGTGATGTTTACACCATCCACCGAGCCGGTGTTTACCACTCTGAGTGCATCATCGGCAGAAAACAGCAAACAGGACAATATACGTATGCGAGTGGTTTTCGCTGAGGATGTATTGTTCCGGGATATTCGTCATTTGCTGGTCAATGCGAAGGCGCGTATTGTGGATGGCCCGACCCCGAGTGGCGTATACACTTTAGAAACGATCTATGCGCCAGATGAAGTATTACAAGATGTGTTAGACCGCTGGCGAGCCAAGGCCTTGGTGAGGTTTGTGGAACCCGTATCCAATATTGTGGTGAGAAACTGAATCATGCGACCTTATAACATCTTCGTTTTTTTGATCCTTCTTTGTAGTGTATTGCTTGCAGGTTGTGTACATCCGCTTGCAAAACCGCCTGTGGATGCCCAGGCGTTTCAGCGTCTTGCCAATAATCAAATACTGGTCAATTTGCCGGATGCAGATATTGAGGAGTTGGAGTACATTATAAGCGCAATCGCAAAAGAATATTCGCTGGTGCAGGTGACCAGTTGGCCCATCGCCATGTTGGGTATTCACTGTTATGTCGTTGCCGTGAAAGACGATGTTTCACCGAATTTAGTGCTTTCCCGCCTGCTGCTGGATCCACGTGTGGAATCAGTACAGCCGATGTACACTTTTGAGGTGATGTCGACTGAGGTGGCGGCGATGACCATGGCGGCGGCCTATGATGACCCTTATTTGCAACTTCAGCATGGCATACAGTCTTCGCATGTTGAACGCGCGCACCGGTATGCGACGGGTAAGGGGGTAAGTGTCGCGGTTATTGATAGCGGTGTGGACACCAAACATCTTGATTTACAAGGGCGAATTAAAAAAAACAAAAATTTTGTGACATCAAATAACTCAGACGGTGATATTCATGGTACTGCCGTCGCAGGTGTTATAGCGGCAAAGGCAGGCAACCGGGAAGGTATCGTCGGCGTCGCGCCGGATGTGAGCATACTGGCTTTAAAAGCTTGTTGGCAGAAAAAACAGGGTGATGGAGAAGCCGTATGCAGTAGCTTTACCTTAGCCAAAGCAATTAATTTTGCCCTCAAGGAAGCGGTGCATGTGATTAACATGAGTCTTAGTGGTCCTAAAGACCCACTGTTAACGCGCTTGATACAAAAAGCACTCGCTTCAGGTATTGTTGTTGTCGCGGCTAAAAACAGCAATGATGCAAAGTCTGTTTTTCCGGCATCAGTGCCGGGTGTTATTGGTGTCAGTGAAGATATATTAAGCCCGGCAACACCGGGTGCATCCGGTACATTACCGGCTCCTGGGCGAGATATCCTCACGACGGTACCCAAGAATTCCTACGACTTTTTAAGCGGTAGTTCATTAGCCGCGGCTCATGTAACCGGCATTGTTTCATTGTTGTTGGAACAACGTCCACAACTGAGCCAACGTCAAATTCAGCAGCTGTTGTATGAGTCCGTGCGCATTGATAACAATGACGATGCCCCGAACAAGGGGATGGCTATTGTTGACGCTTGCAAAGCCATCACATCCTTGTTAAAGCTCATCGATTGTCATTGATGAATTCTTGCACACATACATAAAGTACACTCGTTGCGTTTGTTTAATTCACACCATCGCAAACTGATAATGTTGCCCGGTTAATTTTACGGCAATGTTCATCCACTACATCTGGTTATAGGGAGGAAACCATACCGTGCGCAATACAGTCATTAATCTCACCATTGTTATTTCAATTAGCTTGTTGTCAGCCTGCGCCTCAAATAATGGTACAGGTTCTCGGCGTCGAATGAACACTTTCACCCCATCAATTAAAACGTAAGCCTGAGTATCCCGGCTGCCTGTCCGCCTGTTAAGATAAAATCCAAGGGGTTTCCTCCCATCAACCATGACATGAGTTTTTGTGCTAAACCCACCTTTTGAACGTCCTAAAGCTTGGTCTTGAGCGATGTCTAAATGACCTTGAGATGCACCAGCTGCACAGGCATGGGCACGAATAATCGCATTATCTATCATGATCCTAACACATCAGTTGAATCTACTGTGAACGCCTATGGCACAGAATCTAAAAGACTTTTTTGGGTTTTCTGAACTCACCGTAGGGGTGGTGATACGCTGTCGTCCAAAAAATCCAAAAAAGTCTTTTACCTTCAGCACCCTAGTCGCTCTCGCGACGATTCAACTGATTAATTTAGGATGATACTTTCCATGTCAGGGTCACTCCATGTCAGGGTCACTCGAAAAATGGTGATGCATTTTAGTCCCAATATTCTTATCTCCCCATCTCACAAAATGCTTATAGACATTGTGCCATTTGCCTCGATTTTCCGGTAAAAGTCGCCATTGGGCACCACTACGCAGCACCCAGAGAATTGCCTTTACAAATTGGCGATAATTATCCACCTACTGTCCCGATATAAATCGTCTCTTCCTCTCGTAAAAAAGCCAGTATCCTCGTCCAATTATCGTCTGAAAGAGTTGCATTATTCATAACCAATCCTTTGGAAAAGGACGTTATGATTGATTATTTAGCCAATATCAACAGAGCCTAGAATTACTTCGGTCCAATGGTGGTATCTAGTCACACTAAAATGCCATTTGCAGACAAAAAAAACCGGCCCAAAATAAGAAGCGTTGGGCCGGTTGCGTATAACGCAGTTCAGGCGGAGTGCTTTCTAGTTATCCGGTGCGCCTTCGAGTATCCACTGGAGAATGGTTTTGTAGTTCTCGCCGTTGCTTGACTCAAAACCCTCGAT
>JAADGF010000086.1 GCA_013152545.1 Gammaproteobacteria bacterium | reverse complement strand
CCCGACACGCGCAGCGGGTTTACCACTCATTTGTTTGTCCTCGCAAATATATCATGTATTAATTTTGACCATGGCACCTTTAATGGTAATGATACCACCCGCATCGATATGGATCTTCCCTGCTGCGGTTTTAAAGGTTACATCCGTTCCACTGATTTCAATTTTGCCATCTTCTTTCATGCTCACCGACGATGCGCCTGATTTGATCGTAATTTCTTTTTTCCCTTCCAGCGCATATTTATTATCCACAGTAACAGTGAAATCTTCACCTACCGTGGTTTCTTTGTAGGCAGCTACCACTTCCATCCGATAAGCACCCACTTCTTCCATCTTTGCACCAGCAACCGTTTCATTCATCGCTGCACCAACACTGACTTGATACCCCGCACCAATGCTCAGAGCCTTAGCAATGGCAATGGTTTCGGCTTTGTTGCATTTGATCAGTTCGGTTTGATTACCACCGATAGTGATAGTTTCGTCAGCCTCAACAGTTTCAGTGCGGTTATTACCGATGGCTATGGTTTCATTGTGCCCCACGTTTTCACGGCGATTATAACCCACTCGGGTGGTTTCGTTGTTTTTTACAACGTTTTTTTGGTTCTTTTCGGCATGAATGTAAATTTCTTCTTCGCCTTTTTTGTCTTCAAAACGCAACTCGTTGAAGTTCTCAGCTGTACCGCCAGGACTACTGCGAGTCTTTATCGTACTTTTGGTTTTTTCTGCGGGCAAATTGTACGGCGGCATATTGATGCCGTGATACACACGTCCAGTAATGATAGGTCGATCGGGATCACCGTCCACAAAATCGACAATCACTTCCTGACCGATGCGGGGAATGAACATTGCCCCCCATTGCTCACCCGCCCACAGTTGACTAACTCTTATCCAGCACGAGCTTCGATCATTATTTTGTCCGTTGCGATCCCAGTGAAACTGCACTTTAACCCGACCGTGTTCATCCACGTAGATTTCTTCCCCTGCTGGCCCCACCACGATGGCGGTTTGTACCCCGGTGATCATGGGTTTGGGTTTACTGGGGTCGTCGGCTGCACGAAAGGGGGTCTCGGCAGGGATGCATTCAAAATCGACTTGGTAGTGACAGCAATCATTGCCCGCTTCCTCATCCAGGACTTGCGGTTGTTTGGCTGATATTTTAACGGATGTTAAGACATAGCGCTGATTCATGTCAGGGTACGGGTGTTGATCTAGGGTAAAGCGGTGCCCGGCCATGAAACGTCGACAGTCAGTACTACCGCACGTTAAGTTACGCCGTACTTGCAGGGCTTCCAGACGCACACTGGCATAGCGGCTGCCTGACTCCGGCAGGGGGTAGCGTCCTGGATAGTCATAGACTTCAAGGTCCTGGTCAATGTCATGTTGCTGGTTGGTTTGCAAACTCAACGCGGGTTTTTCAAAATTAAAATCTTGGAGGCTAACCTGACCGGTTTGAATTAACTGGGTATGGGTAAACGGATACACGCTGTCTTCTTCGGGTACTAACCCGGTTGGGTGCTGGTAACGAATTTCAGCCGGACTTTGAATATCAACGTGGATTTGGTAAGCATCGCTGAACACCATAACATGTTGATCTGCATGGTGTTCAAAGAAGTAAAAGATGCCTTCCTCTCGCATCAGACGCTCAATGAAATCAAGGTCGGTTTCTTGGTATTGTACACAATAATTGCGGGGTTCATAGCTAAGATACAAAGCAAAACGGTAATTATCAGTGGGCAAGCCAGCACCTAGCAATACCGCTTTGATAATGTCTGGTACGGCTTGTTGTTGGAAAATTCGGCAATCCTGGCGTAGCGTTAAACGCCACGCTTGTGGGCGTAAAATAAGTGTGTAGTGTGTCCAACGGTCGCTTTCTTCACCTTGAGTAAAGCTAACCACTGCACCATGGACATAACGTGCGGTATCGCCCTGCTCATCAAGCACAGTAAGGGTAGCAGACCGGGCTAACACGTTGGCAACAAGGATGCGCCGCTCGGTATTTTTGCAAACTAAATGAACGGTGTATTCATATAAAGCGGAATTTGCCTCCTTACCGTGACACTGAACTACTCGAAATGACGCTGCTTCCCCCTTGATTTCAAAGGTTAATAACGCAGTATTACCGTTGAACTCCCCCATCACCTCTCCTTTACTTGCCTTGTTTTATATTGGTTTTTATATCAAATAAGTTTTCTATCGTACAGCCTAATAACGATAATACAGAATACCGTGGGAAAGGATTATACATCTTATTTTAAGTAAGATAGTATAACCAACGGTTAATTTCACCTCTCATACACTTTCTATATTTATTTAACATCTAGCACGCTTTATTCAAGCAAGTCACTTACATTGAATCCTACCATTAAGAACGCATTACCCCACATCCTGCAAACAATATTCATGTAAAAGCAAATAGCTTAAGCAATTTTCACTCATGCGTGGTATATGATTCGAAGCACTTACTCGATACCCATAACGTTTGAGATTTAGGTGTATGTGGCGTTTTGCATTTGTGCAATAATCGCTTTATCTGTCATGTGTTTCGTCGCAGCAAAAACTGACTCAACACTATTTTGATATCTGAGCAACTTGAATAATGGCTTTCTTACTTTTAAGCAGACCTACCCTGCGCATAACCGTACGCATAAAAAACATCAAGATTATCACTAAAAACATATGACGACACTACCGCTGCCAAGCTCTTACTTAATGCCGATTAGTTTGCAATGGCTTGCACCCAACCCGAAGTATATTATTTCGTAAACGCCACATCAATAAACGCTTATAATGAGCTGCATATGCATCGACATGCCTGCACTTAATATTGAGGATACGATGTAAGTACGCGCTGCCCCCATAGCACTCAAAGTGATTTAAAAACGTAAAATATTCTGCTTTAGAGAATACAAGAAGAGTACTTTCTACGTTAGCAAATCCCATGCGCATTCAATGCATTGGAACTAACATTGCTTTGCGCCATCTTATCGAGTACGTTGTCTTTTAATCATGAATAAACACCGGCAAAAACGGGTTACTCTTTAATTTTCTTGCCGCTAATTAACCTATTAAAGATAACCCCAAACCAGAAAACTCAAAACCAAATAGTTATGATTAACGCACCCCCCCTAAACCATCCTTCCAAAAGCTGGAAACAACTAACTGTAATGATCACAGGCGTTACGGTGTTTGTTGTTATTGCATTTATTTTGGATCTCTCGTTTAGTGGTAACCACAATAACAACAACCATGGCGTTACCATCAGCCGCTTAAAAGCAAACATTACTGACACATTCACATTTAGTACAACCACTCGTCCGTTTTCCACCAACAATAATAGTCCACTTGATGAAGGAACTGTGCGCCCATCGGCGCTTCAGCAAGAAATTGCATCGACCAAAGTGAAAACTTCACAATCGTCAGTTCTTGAGTCAGTTAATAACGCCGATAACGAAACGACGACGCCATCGGGCAACAAGCAAAACACCAGAAATAACGAGAAACTGGATGATGTCTACGATCAAGTATTTGCCAGAGAATTCTCACCGACGGCTGCCATAAATGACAATCAGATTACGTTAACCAATGAAGAAATGGCAATTGCAGCAGCAATTACTGGCATCACAATTGATGATGCGTCAATCAACGAAGAAACAGAACAAGTAATACCCAGTAACCATGCAACACAATACCCTTCACGGAACACGGCACACAAGACTAAAAAAACATCAAATACTACCGCTCCAAAACGTCTGCCGCCACAACAACAGATTAAACCCAAAACAGCAGCAGCACCTAAACCAACATCACCAAACAACAAAAAAGCAGCAATAAACACATCCATCGAAAAAAACAAAACCGCAGCGCAACAACACGGCATCAACAATCGTGATTCCGCTAAGATATCAGCCAGCATACCTGACGGGCATATTACTACGGCAGAATTAAATACACTGTTATCAAAATTCATGCAGGCTTATGAAGCAGGGGATCTCACGCGCTTAGTAAGCATCTTCGCCGAGAACATGCGCAGCAATCAAGAAACGAACCTCAAGAACATAGAAGAAGATTATCGAAAATTATTTCACATTACCGATATACGAAAAATGCGCATAAGCAGTGTTCGCTGGACTGAAACCGATAAACGGCAATATGGTAAAGGAAAATTCCAGCTGTTAGTGCGGGAAAAAGGTGCTGCAAAAGTAACAAGCTACGCAGGTAATATCAGTATCGACGTTGAAAAAAATGGACAAAAATTATTGATTAAAACACTTAACTATCACTACAACAACTAGGAGACTGCTTGAGGAAAACAGATGGATTAACAGCGTTCAAAACCTGATTGACCTGTTGTTATCAAGCGCCATTAAGGCTATGTTAAGTGCAATCAAGTGTTACCGAGATTTTTTTATCTTGAGGCTTACTCTTGGCCTTCAATGATCGTAACAACGGGCCAATCAGTCGCCCATCACTATTTTCAGGCAACCTCCAAACAATCGCGCTACGCGCGCAGGGAGTTTTAACGTGCTACAAACCAAGGTTATTCCAATTTCCTATTTAGGTATAAAAAAACGCCTGACCCTGGCATGTTTATCATATATTATTATTAATTCAGTACACGCCGCACCACTTGGGCTACCAAAGAGCACCGCTAAAGTAGGTTATGCCATCGGTGCGGCTAACGTTTCTGTCGATGACCCAGAAACCGGTTCATCAACAAAATGGGGGGTGCAACCTACCAGCCTCATTTACACAGACTGGCTGGTAACGGATATTCGCTACTGGACAACACTCTATTATTTAAAAACCAAACTGGATGCAAGCACTGACAATACAGGGCAGGATGCCACACGTTTTGGTGTACGCTTTTCGTTACAAAAAAGCCTCAGACTAACTCACGCCTGGGCTCCCTGGTTTGGCATCGGTATTGATGTATCCCGAGCACAATATACTGTACGTCATACTGTGGATGAAGAAGGTTTTTTGCTGGAAACATTCCCGGACCGTAGCGAAACAACCGCTGCGGTGGTCTTTAGTGCGCTGAGCGAGTGGTCGCTGACACGCGACTGGAGTGTCGGCCTTAATTTCGAACAATCTCTGCCCATAACGGGTGATATTTCAGAATTCTTAACGTCTGTAGCAATACTCTATCGATATTAATAGGGATACAGTTAAGTTTCAGCGATATGTTTAAGGAAAGGATAAACATGATGACGATGCACAAAAAATTAACTTTGCTGGTGATAGGTTTTTTTCTCTGGGGTTGTGACACCACCGATCTGCCGCCTGAACACCCACCAGGAATAATCACTGGCAACGTCATGGCTGGCGTCATCAATGGCGCGCAAGTAACCGTATACACTTTCGGCAACAATCGCCGGATCAGGCTGGGCGGCGCCGTCACTGATGAAACAGGTGCCTATTCCGTGGAAATACGATCACTGAACCGCCCAATTCTCATCGAAGTAAGTGGTGGCCATTACAAGGAACAAGCAAGCGGCACCGACGTTGCTTTAACCGATGGACAAAACTTACGTGCCGTTGCACGTTATCAATCACAACAACCCCTACATGTCATCGTCACACCGCTGACACACTTAGCAACCGGCCTGGCGGAATACAACATTGACAAAGGTTTTACGGCAATCCAGGCAATTGAAAATGCCAACAATGACATTAATGAATTCTTCGCAATTGACACACAAAACAGACGTCCCCTTGATATCACTAACCAGAACAACGCCCTTTCCAGCCTTAATGATGATGCTCTGTATGGCTTTTATCTGGCGGGGCTCTCAAACTGGACGGCCTGGGCCAGCACTAAAAACCAAGTCATACCACATACCGTTTATACCTCCATCGGACTGGCACAAATAGCTTACAATGATATCCGTTTTGATGGACGGCTAAATGGCGCTGGTAACAACAAGGCTGGTACCGCGTTAATGCCCCTCGCCGTTGGTGTTGTACCATTGAATGAAGATGCTTACCGTGCTGCGTTTTCGTTACATATGCTGGCAATCGCCAATCGCGCTGAAAACAAAACCGGTTTACAAATTGCTGACCTACAATCATCCGCCGAAGCGATCGCCTCAGGAACCAGCACCTTACTTGGTGAATCGCCTCCATTAGACCTAAAAGAACAAGCACCCTTGCTAACCCTGACACAAGCGGTTGATGGTTATTTTAGTGGATTATTTCCGGTTAGTGTGGATATTGGCGGATTTCTGGGTGCAGAACGTATCGAGGTATCAATCAATAATGAAAAGGTAGGAGAAATACAACCAGTAAGCCCACTAAGCATTGACACAACCCCTTATCCCGACGATGAATACCAGATTCGCCTGACCGCCGTCGATATACTGGGCAATGAAGCATTCATTGACTTTGTGGCCCGCTTCGATAATACAGCGCCCGCAATCAACGTCACCTCCCCGCTCGTCACCAATCGAACAACTACACAGCTTACTGGCACCTACAGTGACAATGCCGCTGGCGTCCAAACCGTGGTGGTAATGGAACAACAAGCCACTCTATTAGACAATGATACCTGGACTGCGACGATTGATATAACGCCCGGAAAAAACACCATTCCCATTAACATTTTCGATTTTGCGGGTAACCAACATAATACCGAAACCATCATCTACCTAGACACAATCCCTCCCGTTATCGATACGACCGACAAACATAGCCTTGCTCGTTTTTCAAATGGTAACGGCGATTTTTTCGAACGCCCATTACAAGACTCCAATACCACTCCCCTTTTCTTCGAAACAAGCCACATTGACCTCACCGGCGTTCCCATTACTCGTCAGGCATTAAACAACAACGCGATACCGTTTTTTGCACTGAACGTCTCTGACCAGATGGGACCTGATGCAACCACAGCAGCTACCGACATAACCGTGCGCATACAGTATGAAAAAAATGGTGAAATCCTAACTGCCTTACGTGTGTTACCTGCGGTCAATGATGAATATTTAGTGCCGCTGGTGTCCGAAATGCTATCGTTAAACTGGCACCAATCCTCCCGGGAAGATGTCCACCAGGTACGAATAGAAGTCAGCGATTCTGTCGGAAATCTAAGCCAGGTGGTATTCGATTTCCACGCCGATATTTATGTACCCGCCACGTTTATAGAAAACACGAATATCGAGGTGACGGGGCTAAAAAATGATGACTTTACGAATACGGCATTCGACAAACGAAGTGAGCTTAATAACCTGGAATTCCCCAGCACCACTTACACATTCACCAATAACACCAGCAAGGCCTTTTATATTAATTTTGCCGACAATTCACGTCATACCGTTGAGCAACAAGTTGAACAGTTGGTGCGAGAACACTTAGTCCGACTAAAAACCAACACCGAATGGCGAGTGGGTTTAATGACCACAACGGAACCATGCCCTGATATCACGCAATGGGAGAACACCGCAACAGTGTACAACTGGACAGGCAAGGCTTGGCAACTAAAACAAGTGCCTACTCCTCGTTTTGGCGCACCAGAAGCAGTTTTTAGTGACAACCTACCAACCACACCCCCTGCTACCGTATGGATTGATACGCCGGACTTTGACGAGGAATACACATCAGCCTCGATTAAAATCGCATCAAAAACCTTAAACTACGAATATGATTATATTGCGAGTCCAGCTAGTTTTACCCCGCCCGCGGCCGCTTATGTCTTCAACTGGAAGAGTGAAGACAATAGCACCACCCCCTCCATTATCACTTGCCCATCGAAACGTTACTTCCAACAACGGCAAACCTTTAGTCACGAATCTGTCACAGGTTACCCAAAACCAACCCTGTCAGAAACAATCGTTCCCGATACACCGACGTTTTCCACCAGTAGCTTCAGTGTCTTTAACAACAACACCGCAGAACCCATAACGGCCATTAATGGCTGGTATAAAATTCCAACGGATCATTCCATCACCATCACCAAACAAGTCACGACACCCGCGCTGGCGCTGTACAATGACAATGTTTCCAACCTTAGTTCATTCTCAAGTTATACACCAAACTGGAATGATAAAAGCATTACTTGGCAGGTGAATCAAAATATAGAAATAAGCTTTCGCCATGATGCGGGTGAAACCAATATCCCCAGTATGTCAGAACGCAACATGAATGCTGGCACAGACATAAATACTTACGAGATTAGCCGTTAGACAACGACCTGGCCTGCGCTAATAAATACTCACGTTAGCGCAGGCTAAACGCCAACGATCAAGTGAAACAGAGGCCGCCACACAACGCTTACATCATAACCTTACGCCGTTATGTATATTCTCTACCCAGATAACACCAGCAACGGTTATCAACCAAACTGAAGTTGTCGCCCCCTTATCTCTGCACTCGCGTAATGGCTGAAATACACGCGACTCAAGCGTACTGCATAGGCGATTGCTAAAACTAAAAATCCGGCAATATTAGTTACTTATCATCGCTGTGCAGCGCTGTTTTCAGTGTATCACAAGCAGAAAAACCACCCGAAAATTAAGCGATCATCGGCACACCTGAACATTCAAAACAACAAACAATATCAACTGCAAAAATAGTAAATTGTGTGTTCTTTTTTTGTGCGATAATCCCTACTCAGTAACCAAAAAAGGCAGTAACATTCATTAACTACAAGAATTTGATTAGAAAGCATGTTGCCGTTAATACCAAGAAGAGTATGTTAAATGAAAATATTGCTATCAAAGCCCCTGTTTTCTAATACTCATTAAATTTAAAAATATATTTTGTAGTAAAGGGAGGAGCATACCTGTTATGGAACAATCAGTCGTTCGTCAAAAACCTTTTAATAAACAACAAACAGTAGAGATCATTGAAACGAAACTATCGCATCGTCGCTATAATGCACTTAACTTACCCGTAATTTGCTGCATGGCGAGCTTGTCGTTAATGGTGAGCGGCGACCTGTTCGCCAACACCGTTAGGTTCAATCAAAATCAATACACATTTAACGAAACGCAGGGCACGGTAAACCTACAAGTTGACCTAACCATTACAGACTACGGCGGACCTTGTGAAATTGACATTCCTATTTTAGACGCGCCAGAACAGTTAATCGATGCAAGTGCAGTTGCCTCACCCAACAACGACTTTACCATCAACACAACCCTTCTAAGAATCAGTGTCACCGAACAAGCAATAGGAGCAAATATAAGTTACTCGGGAAACGTCAGCCTCAGTATTCATCGCGATGATATCATTGAAGAAAACGAATCTTTCGAATTGTATTTTGGCACGCCGCAACTAGTAACAGGCGAATGTTTGTTTGGCGGGCAACTTGATATATCACAACCAGCAAGCATCCTCATTGAGAACCGTTTTACTCAATTTTCAACACTTGCAATCAACGCCAATCCAGGTCAGCGTGCATCCGCAACGTTTACACTCAATACGGTTGTAGATGGACTAACGATCTCCTCCGACCTGGCGGAAAGTGGTATTGCCCGTGTTTCACCAAGCACCGTATCAGTGGCAGATAACCTACCGGTAACCGTCACCTACGAATATGATATTCCTCCTGATGCGCCAGTGGACACACCACTCTCAGATACATTGCGCATTACCACCACAAATCAAAACATTTCGTTCAGCCCCATAGAAATACCCGTTGAAATCAATGTGCAAGCGAAACCATTACAAAATGTGACGACACAAACCCTTGGCAATGCATGGGATTCCCTGTGTGCCAACGGAAACACCTCAGTTGAATCATGCGCAGACCTTACGGGGGAAGAACTTACTCAAAAACAACGGCGGGATTTATCACCCGAAGAATTGACCGCGATGGGTATCGGCGTGATTAACATCACTAAGAATCACATGAGAACCATCATCAAGCAGCAACAAGCCCGCCGAAACCGTGTAAAAGCCATCGATTTAACAAATGTTAGCGCAATGATCAACGGACAAACCATACCGGTCGGCAGAATTATTGATGGCTACTTATACAATCAACTGGAAACAGGTGGTTCTGCGGGTGATCTCAACATCGGTACTCCCTGGAGTTTTTTCGCAACTGGCAGTTACAATAATGGTGACAAAGATGCCACTCAAAACGATGACGGGTTTGATTTCGACACAACAGGAGTGACCTTAGGTGGTGATTACCGATTATCCAGTCATTTATTTCTTGGCGCTGCATTCGGTTACGCAAGCATGAATTCCGACTTTGCCAATAATGGTGGCGACCTTGATATCGGCGACACCTCAATTACATTCTATGGCATTTATAATACCGACATGTTTCACGTCGACTGGTCAATGCACTACGGTCAGGTTGATTTTGAATTCACTCGAAAAATTGATAGTTTTTCTACCGAAACCCAAGGTGATACTAATGCAGACAAATATGCACTGAGTATGACCCTTGGCATGGACTACAATAAAAATGCGTGGTTATTAACACCCTACATGCGAATAGATTATATTGACACCAGCATTGATTCGTTTCAAGAAACAGGTGGCAAAGGACTAGCCCTTGACATTAAAAGCCAAGATGTCACATCCACAACCACGGCACTCGGTGGAAGTTTTTCATATGCTTCCAGTAAGAGTTGGGGAATATTGACGCCAACCGCCCATATCGAGTGGGTACATGAATACAATAATGATAATCGAGACATCATTGCGGCCTTCGCCGCTAACCCTGGCGTGTTATTCTCCACGCCGGTAGATGACCCCGATCAGAATTTTTTCGTATGGAGCCTTGGCGTGAGTGCAGTATTCCCACAAGGGCGCTCTTTTTTCATTAATTATGAAGGTGTATCACTGCAAGAAAGTCAAAGTAACAATACGTTATACATCGGCGGTCGTATGGATCTGTAAATGCACCCATAACCCATTAAAATTTTCGTTGTGTCGTATTTACAACACCTCATTGGGAAGTAATCGGTGAGACGATTACTTCCCACAAACGCCCAATCAAATAACTTTCGTATCTACTCAAGCTCGCGGTCAAAGCGGCTATAAAAGCTGTTTTTTCCGTATTCTGGCGTCGTTCCTATCTAAATAATGTGCAATCTATCGCCTTCTGCATATTTTGAAGAAACCAGCTTGGCAAACCCCGGAGTTGCCGTCAAAATAATCCGAGCATCCTTTTCTAAAGGCGATATTTGTCGTCCGCCCTTGGGGCTTTGGTAAGTGTAGCGTTCTACATCAAATTCCCCCCCCCCAAAGATGCTCTTCGTTGTACCAGTGAACGAACTCACCAACCCACTCCCTTGCTGTACCCAGGCTTGCAAACGGCTTTGATGGAAACCTGAACAGACTCTCCGAATATGGCTTGTCATTGCTCACAGAAGGGCGACTGAACGATGGTACTGCGTCCAGCCTCGCAGCGTCGCCAGCATGGGACGATGAGAGTCTAAAGCTAGATAAGCCAGTTAGCGCGATAGGAATAAGCCTAGATGGCACTTACGTACTGACAATCAATGATCCTAAATTAATCAGTTGAATCGTCGCGAGAGCGACTAGGCCGCTGAAGGTAAAAGACTTATTGGGGGTTTTTGGACGACAGCGTATCACGTGGTCAAGTCCTGTTAGATCGCTTCAGCAAGTCCGGTTGTTTTAGAAAGGCCAGCGCTTCGTCTCTTTCCTTTTCGGTCAACTCGATGGGTTTTACCACGACACCATCCCCTTCCGGTTGCCAGGCCTCGACCTGCTCCAGGACGTCGATTAAATCCGCCTTGATGCGTTGCTCATCGTCTTCAAACAAGGGGATGCAATAGCTGGGTAAAGGCCTCTCGTGAGCGGGCGCTGTACCGATCAAGCGTGTGAATCTCAAAGCCGGTTGGATATCAATTATTAGCGGGAGTCGCTGACGATTGATGTCTTCCCTTACGAAGATGGACATGCACAAGAACGCTCGCTACTGGATCAAATACTACCAACGGTTGAACAATCAGACCGATGGATCATGGATAGAAATTTTTGTGTTCATCGATTTCTTCTCGACATTGACAGCAAGGGTGGATATTTTATCTGTAGAGAACATAAAGGGCTTAAGTGGAAAGCGTGTGGTTTAGAAAAAAAGTGGGGAAGACAGACACTGGGGTGCTGTATGAGCAATGGATAAAGATAATTGATGAGGCAGGCAAGCGGCGAAAATACCGCCAGGTTCAAGTATATCTAAATACCGCGACACGTGATGGTGAAAAGGATATTGCGATTCTAACGAATCTTCCAAGAGCACTCACAAGCGCAAAATTCATCGCTGAACGGTATCGTAAACGATGGCGCATAGAATCGATGTTTCAAGAATTGGAAGCGCACTTACATTCTGAAAGTTAATACCTTGAGTTATTCAAAAGCTGCTCTGTTTGGTTTTTGTGTTGCACTGGTGGCTTACAATGTACTGGCCGTTGTGAAAGCCGCATTGCGAACGCAACATGGGGAAGAAACAATTGAGCAGGAACTATCGGAATATTATCTTGCGGGAAATATCGCACGTACCTACGATGGGATGATGATTGCGCTCCCTGATGAGGAATGGATTGCCTTTCAATCCATGACGATCCTTCAACTCGCTGAGATATTGCTCCAGCTTGCAAGGAATGTGACATTATCAACGTTTCGAAAATCTCGCCGCGGTACGAAGAAATCTCCGGGTAAATGCGATAAACATTCAAAACACCCACATGTTTCTACCGCAAGGTTACTTCGTGGAGAAGAACCCAGCGATTGATTTCTCACCTTGATTTGGCATTGCGGCGCCACCTCCCCGAGTGATATAAAGCACTCCATGCGCACGAAATATATTCATAATATCAAAGAGATAGAGACTTAATGAGCATGAATTTATTGTCAATGGGTTTATTATCACTAACCGTCATCACGACACAGTCACCGCATAAAACCTTGTGACCTTCAATGTTGTTGAGACACATTAGCTGAACATCACATTAATTCACGATTGAATAAGGCCTGGAAATTAAATAACACTGTAATAAGGTGCGCACAGCGCTGGTGTCTCTAAATGTTTGGTTGAGAAAAACAGTGCATTCAGTGAGCTTAAGTAAGTATTTTCAATTGGAAGAAGCCATTCTAACGTTATATTGACAATAACCTCAGGCAATATCCTATCCACATAAATTGCACGCAAAAAACCTCAAATGTAATAAAACTCGAACAAACTACTGGAAACAAACCGTGTCAAACATTGATCGTCAACACAATAAAAAGAAAATCAATGATCTGATCGTTTCTTAATACAAAAAAACAAAAACTTCCGCCACAAGCGGATGGGGATATTGGGAAAAATTCGCCCGCTTTGCATCGCTTAACATTTATTCGCGGTAAGCCGTGGAAGAATATACCCATAGCGTTTGAGATTTAGGTGTAAATGTAAATGTGCGTCCTATTTATTTCATGGCGAGGCAAAACGCCTTGGAATAAATAGGGTGAGCAGTTACACCTAAATCTCAATCATTATGGCTATAGAACCTTGAAAGATTTAAATTTTTCCCAATTCACTGAATACCGATGCTATTACGTCAAAATAGGCTGTATCGAACATGCTACAGCCATTATCACCAACAATTAATGATTTCCCATCTTCGCCCGATGTTTAGGAATGTAAATATATGTAAATAATTAAATAGGAAAGCTTCGTATTTTAGACAAAGCTTGCTAAACTTTACCCCATAAATTTTCATTGGAAAGTTAAGAGGCAATTTAAATGGTGACTTGGGTTTTATATCTTTGTATTGGTGTTGTCATCGGCGGCATAGCAGGGTTTTATTTCGCGAAGCTGGATGATTTTTCTAAGAAACACAAAAGAGCGCTGGAAGAAAAACTGAAAACATCAGAGGATGAATTGCTGAATTATAAGCAACAAGTCACCAATCATTTCATAGAAACCGCAGCGCTTGTAAATAATATGACAGAAAGTTATCAAAAGGTGCATGAACATCTTGCAATTGGCGCCAGTACGTTATGTAATAACGAGGTCGAAGTGAATCGTATTAAAGTGACACATAATGAAAATAAACTGACAGAAAATAAACATAATAAATTATTACCAGAAACGAATTCGTCGACAGAAGCAGAAGCACCCAAAACGATTGCGGCGCAAGAGAATCGACCCTCAGAAACCGCATCTGATTCAGCAAAACAGGCCTCTGATGCAACACTCACGCCTGTCGAGCTTGAATCAGACAATAAAACAAACAAATATGAATTTTCGGACAAGAACCGACAGACAGAGAAATTTCACGATAATAAGGCAACCACTGACGCAGAAGCCCTAACCACTCACCCATCATTTGAAAATAGCAATACGTCTACCACGAAACCAACTGATAATATCAATTTACAAAAAAACGACACGCAAAAAAGTCCTTCAATACAACCCAAAGCGATGCCAATAGCACCACTCACTGATAAAAGCAGCGCTTCAGTTACAAAAGCAGAAGCGGTGACAACCCTGGATGAAAGTCCAGTCAAAAACGAACCGCAAAACGTGACGCTATCGGAAACCCCTAATGCTGCTGCACCAAAAGGCCCTGAAGCCAGCCCAACCAATCGAACGGTTCACTAAGCAACCAAAGCATGAATTGGTAAGAATTAGGGGGCTGGGGCTTGTTACCCGTATCAAGAATAACAACACCACGGCAGCAAAGGGAACGACCCGACGAGTAAAACGCTAGCTAAAATGTTGTGTCTTCTTGATGCGGAGTCTACGCCTTCGAAAGCGCGCCGAACAGCTAAGCTTTCTAGCGCTTTGCTGGATCTGCAATCTATTCGGGAAACGTGTACGCAATAAACGTCCGTCGTTGGTGCCTAACTTTATCTCCGTCTCCTGAATCACTCTGCACCTATGCAATTGTCAGATTTTAGTCTGTATTCGCCCTACGATGCCTAAGCGGGTGTTCGTTCTGGTTTATACAGGACGTAAATGCAGGTAGCAGTTCCGAGGCGAGAGTACGGGCGCTTTTGAATAAAAACGCAGGAATAGTCATTCTATTTCGAGCTTTTGTGATTGAAGAACGAGCAAAGACGAGCTACAAAATGGGGAAGCTATTACGTGCACACTCCCCTTTTTTACAAGGTCCTTTGTATAAACCCTGGTATAATCTTGCTCAGAACCAACGCTATATGCATCGCTTCGCGATTCAATACCCGTTACCTCAACGTATTTTGAATGAACCAAGGTAAACGACTCAACTACACTCTAAGTGCATCGTCACTGCTTAGGGGTCTGGCCGGTTAACGTAGTTGCCGGGCAAATCAACCGTAAGCTAAGTCGTTACGAAAAAAGAAAATCACTTGTTAACGATTAAACGCTTCAAACTTGCTGCTCGTTGGGGAATAAGAATCCTGGCCGCTTTATTGCTTATCGAAATCGGTTTTATATGGGGACTGATGCCAGATTGGGATGAATTCGCGTATGGACCGGTCCCTAAATCCCGTGCCATTAAAAAATATGAATATTTGCAAACCACTCAAGAAGACTATGCTCAGTTAAAGTGGCAACCAATTACACTAAAATCCCTACCGAAACACTTAGTGCGTGCTGTCATTGTTGCGGAAGATGCTCGCTTTTACCAACACAAAGGCCTGGACCAAGAAGCACTCAAAAAAGCCCTTGAGTATAATTTATCACAAAGAAGAATTGTGTATGGTGCAAGCACTATTTCTCAGCAAACCATTAAAAACTTGTTTTTATCACCGTCCCGTAACCCTTTACGGAAACTACATGAAATTATTCTAACTTATCTAATGGAACAAAACGTAGGCAAACAACGCATTTTAGAAATTTATCTGAATAGCGCAGAGTTTGGAGTGGGCATTTATGGTGTAGAAGCTGCGTCCCAGTATTATTTTCGAAAATCAGCCAAGTATCTTACCCCATTGGAGTCCGTGGAACTAGCGGCCTCCTTACCCGCACCCAAAAACCATAACCCCGAAACCCGCACTCGTTTTTTTATAAAAAAAATTGCAAAAATCCGGCGCCATTTGCAAATATAGCCATAGCGTTTAAGATTTAAGCGTAAATGTAGATCATATTTATTTCATCACTCGGCAAAACGACGCGTAATAGTCGCTCTATTGCAAGGCGTTTTAACAACGCGGTGGAATAAAATAGGGCGTACATAAATCTCAATCGTTATGGGTATATAGAGGAGTGGTTGATCATGTATCCTGTTGCGCCAATAAACCGAACAACCAGCACACCTGAATCACCCCGCTCGAATCAACATTCTAGTGACTTCGACGAAACAGGATAAATGCGATATCATCAGGCTTACTCGGCTGGCCTGCTTCCGGTTGCTGCATTCTTTCACTGCATTTTTTAATGAGCGCTTGAGCAACAGCGCTAAGCGCCCCCTTGCGGACAATTTCAACAATTTCCTTGACTCGCAAATTATCAAATAATCCATCACTCGCCACCAACACAGTATCGAATCGCGACAAACGAACTGGCGAACCTATTTCGACATACATGTCAGCATTACCAAGAATATTCGAGACAAAATGCCGCTTATCATGGCGTATCGCTTCGTTTTCATCCAGCATTCCAGCTTCAAGCGCATAACCAACTGGCGAATGGGACATCGTTTGCAGTTTGATTCTACCACGCTGTCCCACCACTAAGACCACGGAGTCCCCAATATGGTAAGATCGTAAAACAGAGTGACGAATTTCTACCGCTGCGAAAGTCGTACCAGCACCAACCCCTAACGCAGCAATTTTATTGTTAGCAGCTTCTATACTGTCAAGAATTGCCTCTCTGAAACCAACCCCCGTTGGTACAGATTGATCCAGCGAACAACGCAATGACTCAACAGCTATTTTCGATGCCTCAGACCCACAGGGCATACCCCCCATCCCATCAGCAACCGCAAGCACACAGCTATTATCTAAAAAATCCAGCACACCAGCACTGTCTTCATTCTCGGCCTGCTTACCGGGAGCGCGATGAGTATAAGCAAAAATGTCACCACTGCTGGACTCGACGAATAATGCATTAGCATTCATATCGTAATTGGCGAGAATTGTCGCATCGTGCAATAAAGAGGGATTGGCCGTCACGTCAAGAACCTGTTTTACAGTCACCATGTAGTTTCTATTAGTTATTCTTGCAATTGGCCAAGCGGCCATCATTCTAATACCAAGCTATACATAGCCAAGCAATTAAGATATCAGATGTATAGTGTAAGTGTACTCTCGGTTTATTTCATGGTGAGGAAAAATGATGCGAAATAGTCAGATTATCACAAAGAGTTTCAACGTCAGTCCCGAATAATGAATAGAACATGCAACTAAGCCTAAACCTCCAACACTGCGGGCCGATATACCTGTGGCGTGTGGTTTAGGTTATTAGCATGTGTCATCTTCATGACATGGCATCACCAAAAGTAGGCACTTTTAGACAATAAAGGTTCTTTAAGAAAGGCGAAATGACGCATAATAGCGGGACTACGCATACATGCAAGCAACATCAACAGGAGAAAAAACATGTAATTGAAGCTACCTCCACCACCACCTCCTCCTCCACCGCCAGTTCCACCAACCACACCAAACACCACTTGCTCTTCGCTGAACCAACTCTCGTTACCGTTGGTTTGGGCTTCGTTCACGATAGTACTACTGATATCAGCGGCATCACTGTAACTGACATCGACAGCTGTAACGGCGAAATAGTAGGTTTTGCTTGCATCCAAACCGCGATCACTATAATTAATAACGTAGCGGGTTACCGACGCTGGTACGCCTGTGTCGCGGAACTGATAATCGGGTGCCTGATCAGTGCCCCAGTAAATATGATACCCCTGAAGATCAGTTTCAGGATTTGCGTCCCAGGTTAAAATAACCGAACCGTTATTATGCTCTATTGTTAGATTATTCGGAGGAGATACCGGAACATTTTCAAATATTTGGGTTGCAATGGGGTTATAGTTAACTAATCCATCCACATTCAGCGCCACGGTTGCTTCATCCATCCCGTAATAATTATTGCTGCCATCAAAAGTTAATGATAATGGATCAACCGTACCTGAAACTGCTAAAGACGAAAATAAATAATAGCCGTTGCCATTCTCCACAATATTATTATTATTCACTAACGGCAACACTTTAGAGCCATTGCTGAGTACGTTATCTTCGGAAATATTGTAAAAAAACGCATTTTGAGACACGGTGAGGTCAACAGGATCACCCGCAAATGGCGCAATAACCTCAGGTGACAACATAAACATAATACTACGTGATTCATTGCGCAGTATGGCGTTGTTAGTAACACTGCCTACGGCGGTGATATTCATTGCACCGCTATGTCTCTCGGCAAAATTATCCGCAATGATATTAGAATCAATGATTATTTTGCCCGACTGAATATTCACCCCGCCATCATGAGCAAGATCCAGTCCGCCGCCATGACTTGTGTTTGAAGCGTTTTCTGCAATAACATTTCTCAAAAAATCAAAGACTAGGCCATCGACCTGCTCCACAAACACGCCCCCACCCGCACCTTCTGAAATGTTGTACATTATTATGTTTTCAGTGGTACTGGCCTGAGCACCGGTACCAAAGTAAATGCCACCACCATCACCATTAAGGGATATATTGTGAGTTATGCGATTATTGATGAGATTAAAATAATATGAATTTGCTGCAATCCCCCCACCATCGCCCTCAGCGGTATTATCAATAATAACATTATTGGAAATAACGTAGTTTGACTGTTCGCCAACAGTAGCGTTTATTCCTAGCAGAGAAATCCCTCCCCCCTGACTGACGGTTGATTGATTGTTCGATATCGTGTTATTGCTAAGGGTTAATTTGTCCAGGTTTCCAAGGACAATACCGCCACCGCCGTCCAGCGAATTAGTAGTGTTATTGCTAATGGCACTACCAGTAATTTCCAACTCACCACTCGGCCCGGAGTTTACCTTGCCAATAACGGAAAGACCACCAGCACGTCCGTTAATGGAATCCGACTGAACATTGTTCTCAAATGTGGCATTCTCAATTTTAAGTAAGTTACTTAAATCAATCGCCGTAACTGCCGTGGACTGTCCATTTCGAATCGTGACATGCTTCAGATACGGATTGGCATCCAATAAATAAAGAACACCATTGGCAGGTGTTTGACTAAAGTCCAATCCTCCCCCGGAATCAAGCACCACATATTGCAGTGTCGAGCCACTATCGTATTCTCCATTATTGAATGAGGTCCACACTCGACTTTCAGCAGCAGACGCATCATCCGTTAAGAATTCAATGGATACCCATTGGCCGCCAGCACTAAGTGGTTCAAAAAGAATGGGTTGCGTAACCGTACCAATTGCTATCAATTCCTTTTTGATAATCAGCGAATAAGGACCATCAAATTTAACATTTACGCCTGGATCAATCCTCAGTGTAGCAGTAACATTAATATTACCTCTGTTTTCTGCGTTCCCGCGAATAATGATCGGGCTATCTTCAAGACGCCAAGTAGTATCCACGGTAATATCATCAATGACGTCCAGTGAAACAACAGATGGCGCATAGAATATCACCAACAATATTATGATAAATGTAGCCCATGTAATACGACAAAATTGACTAGCCATACAGCGTTACATCCTATAGTAAATATTTAGATTGATAAAACTGATAATTAGCACTGCAGTAGAATTGAGGTCCATACTCCAAACTAATCGTAGCCGTTAGTTTTGAATCACCTATACCAGCCACTGAGTAGCATTACAAATAGAATACATCCAGGGTAAAACAGTTTATAGCTACCTGGCTATAGCAATTCTAAAGAAATCAGATAAATATATCAGCTTTATAGTTATCCGTTAAATAAAATCCTGTTATTATATCAATTATTACTATCTAACAACTCATAAGGCAATCGATTGAAAACGCAATTCGCTTTGAGCCTGAAAACCTGAACAAGCTAAACCACCTCAACACGAATATTCACAATTGGAATCTGCATGCCAACTATCGTATATTCGTAAAAAACAATGACTGAAATGGGCATTTAATAACGTCCCCGTTTGGCGCTCGATTTTATCACCAGAGTCGCACTACCATCGGTATCCATACGTGGTCAAATTGAGTTCGTGTTCGCCGACCAACAGTAGGTTCTTCAGGAAACGCGTTGACTGTTGGCATTTGTTCTGATTGAGTAATAGCGCAGTAATCGTCATTTTATTTCGCGCTGTTGTAATTGCTGTCGACAAGGAGGTTAAGGAGGCAAACGATGATACCCCCATTCCGAATCATGCCACAAAAAATCACACGGTAACTAACTAATGTCAACGCCTGAAAACCACTTATGGAATCCACAACTACTAACCAACAGTCACATCTATTGGCCTCTGCTACCCCTTGCTGAGGAATTTATGGCTTCCCATGCTCATTGGCCCAATCTCAATGACTACCAAAATTTTCTTGAACAAGGACAAAGCCGGATATATTCAGACGCTGGGGCAGCATTACACTTCGTACCACAAGGAAAGAAACCAAGCACAGTCGACGCAACTTACGAGCCACGAATATACCTTAAAGGGGAAATTCAAACCCGATTGCGCAACTGGCATGATTTTTTTCAAGTATTGGTTTGGAAAATATTCCCCAATACCAAAATCACCCTCAACAGGTTACACTATCACGCCCTTGTTGCACGACATAACATGTTACAAATAAACCAGCAAAGCCCTACAAAAACACCATCACAACGTTCCCATATGGAAAATGCACTAACCCAGTTTGATGAATGCGGTGCTATTATTTTATCCTCCAACAAAACATTGCTCCATCTCATTCAAAACTTTAAATGGAAAACCTTGTTTTGGGAGCATCGATCAGAATTATCAGCCGACCTGAAATGTATCGTTTTTGGGCACGCCATTTATGAAAAAGCCATTAAACCCTATCTTGGGTTAACAGCACATAGTTTATTGCTACACGTTGATAAAAACATATTACAACAGCCCGCACTGAAGCTCACCCGCATTGCCGATCAACTCATAAACAAACAATTTAACCAAGTAAACAACATTACATCCCCCCAACGTTTTTCGCCCTTCCCGCTGCTTGGTATGCCCGGCTGGTTACCTGAAAACAACCAGCCCGACTTTTACAACAATATTCGCTATTTCAGATCTGGCCGCCGAACGAAAAAATAAGGCTGTCGCCACACGCTACCGACACAACTTCACATTTCCCACAAATTTATATCGAGTATAATTGTTAGCGAAATGTAAATAAGTGCATTATCATCTTGATATAAATCGCCATGAGTATTAATGTGACGCCCTAATAGCATCTTTGCGTACTGTTAAGTAGGTAGTTTTTACGGTAATTCACTTAACTCCCGAAAAACCTAACTTTGTAGTACATTTTAAGAAAGTCATTGATTCAAACGGAGAACACCAACCTATGTGTAACAATCCTATATCCGGGTATTCAAATAGCATAAGCATAATAACGATTATCCTTATTGCAACGCTTATGTCTGCCTGCGGCAATGATAAATCACCCGAATCAGACACAAAAAGTGTAACACCAGTAGAAGATGTATCCGTAACCTCAACGCCCAGCAACGAAGACACAACCGATGCAGGCGTAGCCGAAACACCCACTGAAACTGAAGTGACATCCGCTATACAAACACCAGAAGAAGTGATTAACAATAACATCGAAGAAATATCCGCGACACAAGCAGATACTGTACTGGTCCCGGATGCCGAACCCGTTGCTCAGGCAGCAGCATCGAGCGCCGACCAAGCAGAAACGGATAACCTGGCTTTGGCTCGCAAAAGCGGTTGCTTAGCCTGTCACGCCGTTGACAAAAAAATGGTAGGTCCCGCATGGAACGATGTAGCAAAACGATACGCGAATAATCCTGATGCGAAAAACCTATTAATTGAAAAAGTCACCAAAGGTGGCCGCGGAAATTGGACGGACATTGTTGGCAACGCCATGATGCCCCCCTACTCGCCCCGCGTTTCGGATGAAAACATTGACAAATTGGTGGACTTTATTCTTTCGCTGAACCCATAGGCCAAGCTGAATTCAACAGGAAAAGTAAGAGGGAGGGGTATTTTCACATGTAATACAGTCCTGTGTGAATCCCTCCCACTTCCTTTGAGGCCAAAAATCTTCCAATTTGAAATGTAAATAATTCACAGACTAGCGCTATTACTCAACACCACGATGGAGACAAAACACCGTTATTAAACACTATTGCTCCTCTAGCTATTCAGCCTCAGTTCAGCATCAATAACCTAGTTTAACAATAAAGCTTTCCAAATACCTATTCACTGGCAAAGGAGGTTTTCAATGATAACCCGACTCTTAACCATCATTATTTTAACTGCCACTGTGACATTTCCCCTGTTCGCCATTGCTGGTCATGGCCATGATAATCATCACGGCACGAAACATAAGCATTTTGATTATGCTAAAGTGATTGATGTGGACCCTATCTACAAAACAATACGCCGATCAACGCCGGAGCAACAATGTTGGTACGAGGATGTACACAAACCCATCACACGCCGTATCCATCATCACAATACCGATAATGTATTGATCGGCGGTATCATTGGCGGCGTAATAGGACATCATTTGGGCGAAGGTCACAACAAAAATGTAGCAACGCTCGCAGGCACAATCATTGGTAGTGCAATTGGTCATAACACGGGAGCGCAAACCATTCACACCGGGGAATATCAAATTAGCCAGGAACGCCATTGTGAAACGCGTACAACTTACCGTACAGAAGAACGGCTTCAGGGTTATAGGGTCACATATCGTTATAAAGGTGAATTATTTACCACCAAAATGCAGCATCACCCAGGCAAACGCATTCGCGTTAAAGTCCAGATTACCCCCGTTGACCGGGAGTATTATTAACTTGATGTTATGCAGGCCTCCATTATTAAGAATGCAGACGATGGCATTTACGAAAAATCGTAACGAAGGGCCTGTAAAAAAATATGATGAACATTTATTTTTTTGTCTATCCTTGCGTCTTCGGCGTTGTGGAAAAAGTTACATACAACGAGTATGCGCCTTGAAAGAAGTGCCCTTGGGGTACGCCTATTTCCGCGCATTGAATACGGATAAGGATATCCGCCGTAATTTGTTCAATTTATTTCTTTACAGGCCCTGATTGGTTCATAATCAACGGTACGTAGCACCAGTTATTAGGGGAAAAAACCCAAAGCGAAAACTATTTTTTCATCTCAATCGCTTTATTGATTAAGTCGTGGGCGCGTAATTAGCAAGCCATTAGCGCTCAGATTTAGTCTGTCGATAGATAGGGGTTTAGCGCTTGGCTGAACCCAAACCATTCAAAGCGGCAGCCTAATTTTCTTTAAAGAGGCTTTGCCGGTACACCAACAACCGTTGCATTATCTGGAACGTCCGACACAACAGCGGCACCAGCGCCGACGATAACATTTTTGCCGATTTTAACACCGTGCTTTACGCTCGCACCAACACCCACCCAAGAACACTCTCCTACAACGACACCCCCCCCAAGATGAGCACCAGGGGAAACATGAACCCCTTTATCCAGCACACAATCATGATCGACAGTAGCACCTGTATTTATTATACAAACATCTGATATTTTTGCCCCTATATTCACAACCGCATTTGTAAAAATAACCGTACCAGGTCCTATATCTGCGTAACTGCTTATGGTAGCATTTGGGTGAATGATTGTTGGAAAGCGATTAACACCATTAGTTGAGGTAGCATAAAGTTCAAGACGTGATTTATTATCGCCAATTCCAAACGCAATATTCGAAAAATCATTCATGTGTTTTTCTTGCCTCTTAATAACATCAATCACATTCCATTTGGCATTTTTTAATATAGCTGGGTACTGATCATCTAAAAAAACTATTAGTGACCAGTAGTTAGTGAGTTCAGCTGTATCTGCGATAACTTTTCCGTGCCCCCCAGCACCAATAATCAATAATCCACTCATTTATTACTTCCGCGAAATTTTTCCATGGTGACGTGCCCTTGATGACTGATCCCTTCTGATTTAAATACTTTTATAATTGTCAACAATATAATTTTTATATCTAAACCAATAGAGTGATGGTCAACATACCATACATCAAGTTCAAATTTCTTATCCCAACTAATCTCATTACGGCCATTTACTTGAGCCCAACCAGTAATGCCTGGTTTTACCTCATGGCGCCGATACTGTTCTTTGCTATATAGTGGCAAATACTCCACCAATAACGGACGTGGCCCTACTAAACTCATCTCTCCAAGCAATACATTCCATAATTCTGGTACCTCATCCAGCGAACTCGCACGTAAAAATACGCCGAATTTTGTTAATCGTTTATCATCTGATAACATATTGCCATCATTATCATACAAATCCCGCATCGTTCGAAACTTAACCAACCTAAAAGACCTACCGTTTAAGCCAGGTCGGTCTTGTAAAAACAATACCGGTGCACCTAAAAAAAATCTTATTAATACAACCAGAACGACGATAAAGGGTGACAATAAAATCAACATTAGCAGCGCAAAAATTATGTCGATAAATCGTTTCATTATTTTATTGCAATTTTCTCCAAAAAATTGACAAATTGCTCAGCTAGAATATCTCGATTAAATTCTTGCTCCGCAAGTTTCCGGGCATGCTCACCCATAGTCTTAACATGCTCTGGCTGATTCGCCATATATTCAAGCGCATCAGCAAAAGCTTCTGGGGAATCCGGCGGAACGGCAATGCCACAATCATTACGCTTAATAATTCCAGCCAACCAACCCGGATAATTATTAATAACCGGTAAACCTGATGAAATATAATCAAAAAATTTATTTGGTGATGTACCATAATAAAATGCAGGCACATTCGCTAATACCATCAACCCTGCATCCGCTCGCTTTAGCAATTTACTCAATTCTAGTTTGGCAATAGGCTCTAAAAAAAAACAATTATCCAAACTCTGTTTTTCTTTTCGTTCTAAAAGGTTTTGTTTACACTTTCCATGCCCGATGAAAACAATTTTTACTGTATCGTTTCCTCTCTTTTTTAATTCTAGCGCAACGTCCAGTATTGCGTTTAAACCATTTGCAAAACCGTGAGCACCCGTAAAAACAGCAACAAAGTCACCATCCATCAAAAAATCTAACGATATTTCAGGTGCAATAGGATCGAATAAGTCAAGATCACAACCATTCGGAATTATTGCTACTGGTTTTTTGTTTTTAACAATTCTATTAATACCTTTCACAATACCCGGTGACAACCCGATACAACTATTTGCAGATTTATACGACACCCACTCCAACCCTGCCATCAACCATAAGATGATAGGATTCTTTATTACCCCCATCTCTCGCGGTAGTTCTGGCCATAAATCTCTCACTTCAAAAACAAATGGTTTATTCCTTATGATTTTCGCAAAAATACCTGGAATTCCAGCTGTTAACGGGGTAGATGTAGCAAACAACAAATCATATTGACGAAACAAAGCGATATTTGTACTGCGAACCGCAAATTTAAGGAATGTTATTGATCGTTTTAAAAAACCATCATTATTAGAATAGGGTAACGCAAACTCAATTATTTTAATATTGTCAACGACACCTTCCCTTTTGCCATTCTTAAAACTCGATTTTAGCCCTGTATGCGCTATTCCATAACTCCCGCACACTATAGTTACATCGTGACCTCTTCTAATAAGGTGACGTGCCATCTCATACGAACGAGTTCCGGTAGACCCATGGGGTGTTGAAAAATGTTGGTGAAAATACAAAACGTTCATCACATTTATTTTTAACGCCACATGACTTTAGTAACGACTTTTGCTGATTCAAACACTTCTATTTCAAGTACCGGCAAACTTTTCTTTTTCATATAATACTGAGACACCCAGCCTTCAACTAACTCAAACCGTTTTATTTCAACATCAGCAGTCACTGCTAACTCAAAATCATCCGCGATTATCATATCACCCTGAATATCATAATTCCCTGGTGCTAAGCGCCATCGCACAACAGCATTATTATTAAAACCACTAACCTCATCTATCACCGTTAACTCAATATCAGACAGATTAATTTCTCGATAATGCTCAATTTTGTTAACATCTTGGTAGCCGGCTTTAAAACATAGATTATCACCATGCGCATAGATATCGGTACACTCCTTAACGTTCAACCAATCACCATACAAGAAACGGGACAAACGTGGCATTTGCTCACTATTATCAAATTGCACAGTGTTATGAGCTGTCGTGCTTGAGAAATAGTTTAACCAGAATTTTTCAGCGTTATAGCTATAACTACCCGCATCGCTAAAGATGTTGTTACCTTTGAGCCAAAAATCAACGTGAAACACATCACATTGACTGGGTCGAAAATTAAACACAGGATATCGCATAAACAATCTGGCTGCCGATTTCGCGATGTATACATAACCGCCTTCATTAAACTTCTTGCATAAAATCTTCGCAGGCAGTGCTTCTTCAACCTTGAGTTGCAATAGCTTTAATGGCTGATTAAAAGCGCCGTCTTCGTGATAACAGCGTTTGCGGTAAAATAATGCCGAAGCGAGCTGAACTGTCGGTCGATAATCACAATAATCACTGCTTGACAACGGAATCAGCTTCGCACCATCATTTGCCCCCAAATTAGGTGCTTCACCATTTGAACTATCGGTAAATATATTCAGCCAATCAATTGCCAAACGAATCTTGGTAATTGTTTGTTGAGAAAAATCAAGATCACAAAATTGCATTCGGAAAAACTCAGCTAAACACACACTGTCCAGCATGACCCGATGATAGTTGACAGAATGCTGACTGAAACTCCCATCGTTGGCAATCAAACGATTAACACGATTTTCTATCCAGAAACGGCCTTGATTTTTCCACTTTCGCGCTCGTGTATTATTGGTCGTGTTGTTTTCTAATAAAAGCCCTCCAATATATAAAGCAACAGCCTCACTGGTTCCATGATTATTATCTTGCCCCATTGCATACAGAACTGTGGGCGAAATCCTGGCCAAATGCTGCTCTAACATTTGAACCCCTGAATGAGACAGTTTTTTATGCTGTTGTAATAAAAAACTAGTGAGACAAAGATGCATTACTCGAATTGATACTTCTTGGCCACATTTCCAATTGACACCTTGATTACATGGATTGTTTTTCGACCAATTTTCTAACCATAAATTTAAACGAGACAGGTGTTTTTTATCACCTGTTTTTAGAAATTCTATTATAAAATAGAATAACCAATCAAAACGAGACAGCTCCCAAACCGTTTTAATATCACCAATATTTAAATCAAAATCAGAAATTTTACTCCAATGAAGAGATTGAACATTAACAAGTTCTCCTGAGATTATCGATTCATGCCATACTGGTGGCGTTAGCTTGGAATATTCGCACCAACCAAATATTTTCAAATCTAAACTTTCTAATGAATTATCAACCACAGGATTAACAGAAATAAAAAAAGGTCCTTTAATCGCAGAACCTATTTTCATATTTTTAGTGATCAACCCTACTTTTAATGCAAGTCGATAACCAATCACCCACACTAAATTATGGGGGCCAAGACGCCACAGGGTGATTAATTTACGTTTCATTAACGTTGGGTACGTAACTGATGACTAATATCAATGGTCACTTCAGCAACTTCAAATATCTCTTCAGCACAAATAGGGGCAGGCTTTCCCTGAGAAATAGAATTCAAAAACGCTTTAGCACAAGCCTTTTGACCTTTATCCTGCTGCCATAAATTCATTTTATGAAAACCTTTCCAGCCAAATCCTCTTAATTTTCTAAAGTTATCCAGTTGTAGCACTTTACTATCAGCAAAAACCTCAATTCGTTCTTTTGGAAAGGAAGCAGCACCATTGGCATAGTAATGAATAGTACCAAATGAGCCATCGGCAAAACCCAAAATAATAGCCGCTTTATCTTCCAGAATTTCAACACCTGCTACATCGCCCATTCGACGTACTTGCACCGATGTAATTTCATAACCAGCCAAAAAACGCATCAAATCAATAAAATGGCATGCTTCACCAATGATTCTTCCGCCACCAATCTCTGGCAATTGAGTCCAATGATCCGCTGGAATTTCACCTGCATTCATTGTCATAATAAATGATTTCGGCTCCGTAACCGATAAAAGCAACTCTTTCATTTTCTGGATCTGTGGCGCAAAACGGCGATTAAACCCAACCATTACCCTTGCATTCTTCCCAGCGTCAATCTGCCTGTAATAAGCTTGTTTGACTGCGGCTAATTGCTCAGAGTCAATTGCTATTGGTTTTTCAACAAAAACATTCTTCCCTTCATTTAAAGCTCGAATAACAAAATTGGCATGGGTATTATGTTGAGTAACAATGGCCACAGTATTAATATCAGGATCACTCAACATTCCATCGGTATCCGTAGATGCCTTATGAAACGCATTTTTCGAACCATATATAACACTATTCATTCCAGCCGAAGTAGTGAGAGTATGAAGGTTTGCTCCTGCTTCTTTAAACGCAGGAATTAAAATTCGAGAGGCATAATTACCTGCACCAATAAACCCTACGACAGGCTCACTTGCCAGCCCCTTAATATAAGGGTTAAGCTTAACCTCACTAGTCATCAACACATTATCTGCCATATCGGGATATTCCAATATTATCCCCAGTGCAGATTTATCATTCGTCAATATGCCGTAGCCTTCAAGTGCATTATCAAACGAGCAACGATGCGAAATTAAAGATCTAACGTCTAACTTGCCACTCGACAACATATCCAAGATAGCTTCAAAATTTCTTTGCTCAGTCCAACGAACAAATCCAATCGGGTAATCATCTCCCTTTTCTTCATAATCTAACTCATAACGGCCGGGACCATAAGAACAGGAAACTTGAAATATTAGCTCTTTTTCATAAAAATCGGCTCTGTTCAACGCTAACCCAACCACGCCGACGAGTATGATACGACCACGTTTTCGTGACATTTCAGCAGCCTGGGCCACAGGATCATTTGAGGATGTTGACGCGGTAATAATGACACCATCAATTCCCTGTCCTCGACTAAAGATCTTACTCACACGAACAGGGTCTTCACCCTTACCTGGATTACAAATTTCAGCACCAAATTGCTTGGCTAAGTCTAGTTTTCCTTGATCAAAATCAATCGCTAATACACGACACCCATTAGCAATAAGCAACTGTACCGTTATTAAACCAATTAAACCAACACCAGTAACGACAAAACACTCACCTAACGTTGGCTGAGCCAGCCGAATACCTTGCAAACCAATCGAACCTAATACAGTAAAAGCGGCCTCTTCATCACTAACATTTTCTGGTATTTTTGCACATAAATTTTTTGGTACACGAACCACATCCGCATGGGCCCCGTTAGAAATTACCCGATCCCCCTTAACAAAACCGACAACACTATGACCCACCTCCGCAATACGACCTACATTACAATATCCTAATGGCAAAGGCTGGGCTAATTTGCTTTTTACAGCGTCAATCGTTGTCGCCAGGCCGTCTGTTTTAATTTTGTTCAGCACCATTTTTACTTTATCAGGCTGTTTGCGCGCTTTTTCAAGGAAATTTGCTTGACCAAACTCAACAAGCATACGTTCAGTACCGGCTGAAATTAAGCTTGCTCTTGTATGAATCAATAGATTACCAGCGTTGACATGCGGTGCGGGAGCGGTAACGATAGAAGTCTCCCCATTTCCCATATTTTGAAGAATTTGTTTCATTTTTCTACCTTAAAATCAATTAAGTTCCCATATTTCAGTTGATAAATGATTTTTTTTACTACCAACATTATAGGCATAAATTTTATTCGTTTCGTTCTTTCCCACCGGGAATACAAGACTTCCAAATTGAAACAACCTATACGGCCAATAATCTTTTTTTATTTGATGTAAGAATTTTAAATTTTTTTTAGAACAATATATAATATCCGAAGAATTTTTAATAATACCTGACCCTGGTTTATTATCGAGGAGTCCGCTGCTATTAGACCACTACATTTTTTTCAATAAATATGACAAAAAACTTCTATACCCATAACGTTTGAAATTTCAATGTTAACTTGGCTAAATATGCTCGCCCACAAGTATTTTTCTAATTCTTAACACCTAAAACTTTAGCACCATGGGTATATAGACTCATAATTGAAAAACGCTAGCCTTCAGGCTGTCATAAATGTGTGAAAAAGTTACCGCACTACTACTGCCATCCAACTCCATCTCTAAAACACCGTCAAGAGACCCTCCGCTCAAACACACCTTTAAAGCTTCTTCAAGCTTATAAAAATCGTCGACATCTACCAGATATGCTCCTGGGTAACGTTTACAGACATTAGTCGTTATCACTTTCAATCCAAGATGTAATGCCTCTGCAACCACAAGACCATAGCTATCCACAGCATTCATTCTTACATAAAAATCTGAGTGTAAAAGAATATTTTGAAAATTTTCCGCATCTAAATGACTATAAAACTCAACAAATGACAATTCTTTGACTCGACTATATATTTTATCTAAAATGCCATCATGATCTAAACCGTAAATACATACAAAAAGTTTAAATCGATACCCTTGGCGCCACAAAGACTCAAACACATTGAGCGTTTCAATATGGCGATAGATATACGTAGGATAACCAGCAATCACGAAACATAAATTGGCTTTGTCTTTATTTAAACTTTTAATTGGCAAGGCGTTATTTTCTATAAATGGACTCGCTCTGCACAGTTTAGAATTTGTAACTGAATGGTAGAATTTATCTTGTTTTTCAGATATCGAAACAATTAAATCCGCCTTGTCAAAGACTTTTCTAATAACATTTTTTTTCAGCTTATTAAAACTATTATAGACTTTTTCCTGCTCGCCATTATGCAGCATAATAATCCATTTGGATTGTTTCTGTTTAGGAAACACAAACAATAATAATAAACCTTTAACACTGGAAAAATTGTAATGATAAATTCTATTTCTTTTAAAATTAAGAAGGTACAGTTTAATAAATCTAACAATATAATTACCGCTTAACAATCTTGCGTTAACCCCTTTTGGAATTATTTTATCGTTATTGCTAGGATAAAAATCCACTACCGTATCCACAAATTCATTATACTTTAATGATAAATTATATATAAATGTGGTAACCCCCCCCACTTCCCCATTGGCAGGTAATCTACCAAACAAAATTACTTTCATGATAAACCTTTATATATCGAGAAACATTGTCGATGAACAACAACATTGGTCTGGCGGTGTAAACAACAGACTCAAGCTCATTGGACTTTTTTAACTGCCTGCACCCAGAAATAGATTGGGAATTCTCCTCCATAGAATTGATCGCTCATTCGAGCATAGACAACGAGTGGCCATAGAATAGTAGCCCAAAACCGATTCCAAAGGATCCCACGAATACTGCGTCTGCCATAACGTCTAAGTGGTTGTGTCTTCGCAATGCCTGATGCATAGTAGATTGCCGTCCACAATGCACCGTTACTCCCCTCAATTGAATTAATTTGAAAACCATTATTTTCAAATAATTGCTGAATGCCATAGCGAGTGAAACGTTGAAAGTCAAAAGGAACCAGATGCTCTGGCCGCACCAGTGGAATTAGTGCAAACGCCAAGCCACCTGGCTTAAGTATTCGCGACATCTCCCGAACGGTGAGCGCGGGATCCGGCACATGCTCCATCACCACAAGATTTAATGCCACATCAAACACCTTGTCCCGAAATGGAATAGCCGATGCGTCAGCAACGATATCTATCAGTGAAAAATCATGTTTATCGGATGAAGACACCAAATCAGCACTGACATAGCGAGCGTGGGTCAGTAGGCTCGCATATTTACATTCACCAGCACCGATATCCAGAACTGTAGCATTTTTTGGGATTTTCTCTGCCATTTCACTGACCTTGCGACCAAGAAAAGCCCAATGTGTGTCCCGACGATTAAACTGACGAAAGAGTTTTTCAAAAAAAATACTTTCAACATCCATACCTTGGTAATTTGTTACTGAAGGAACTCCCTTTCGAACAGGCAGTGAGTCAGCAGCCGCAAGTAATGCATCAGACCCATCGCCCTTTTCAGCAACAAACGGAACAAGAATGGGTCTCCCCTGCACACAAGGAAATGTAAGTTCGCAGTCATTACATACAAATACCGTATTACTTGTTAGAAAACCTCCCTTACAAACCGGGCAACAGAGATTATTTTCAATTAACTTATTTTCCATTAGTTTTACCCTCCCAACGGCGAAAATATTTCATAACAAAGAGAAAATCACTCGCACGCGGAAGTACTAGCCCTACTGGATTTAGCCCATCGACCCTATGCGCAATGATCACTGTAAAGACAAAGGAGCCTATAAAACTGATGGTGCTCGCCGCCGCTAGGCCCACAGCCCCAAAACTGGTAGCAAAAAAAGCGCCGCTCCCAATTAGTAGTATAATACTAATCGCATGAACAAAAATCATCGCCGTTTGTTTAGAACGACCATATAAATAGTTTTCCAAGATACGCTGAAGCGCACTAAAAATCAGCCCAGGAAGGAGCACCCACACCACAAGGTAGCTATCCGCATATTGCTCACCAAAAATTATCACAATCCCAGTTGGCGCAATAATCGCAATTCCGATAGAAAAAATAGAAAATAGAAAAAAAGAAAGACGACAAACACGCCCAATAAAATCGTGGCAGTTTTTAGGGTCATTCATGCTACCCACATAAGAGAAAATCAGCGGTCCAATAGCCCCATAAACCAGAAGCATAACATCCGCAAAGTTCCTCCCAATTGCGAAAAACCCCACTTCCGCACTACTAGTAAACCACACCCCCATAACCAAACTGATGCGACCAGCAGCAAAAGCAGCAGTAGACACAGCATATGACTTACACCCGTAGCGGTATACGGCGACAACAGACGGTAATAAAGGCGCAGAAGACAACCTATCTCTTTTAACAAATGCAAGTGCGCTCATTAAAAATGAAAAAAAGAACTGTGCCATCCAGGCAAATACCACTACCTGCAACCCCTTTTTCTCCAAAGCTCCCCATACCAATATAAAAACCGATACAAATAAAGGAAAAAGAGCCATCCACAAATACCGCATCATATCCCGTCGACCCAAAACATAAAGCGATGCGACAAAGTGAATAAATGTTAGTGGTATGCCATATTGTAGTATATTAAAAAGTTCTTGCGCCACAGGGTCATTCGCTAGAAGCAATTTACCAACAATCCCATCAGACAACAGCAGAACCACTAACGAGACAATTGTAATCGGAAACGCTGCCACAACCAGTGCATAACCAAACGAGCGCTTTTCCGTAACCTCACGCGCACCAAAAAATTGTGCGGACTGACCTAAGCCAACAGACACCAACCGTACCATGAGAACCACACAAGCAATAGTTACCACTATAGAACCTAACTCACTCGGCGTTAAGAGTCGCGCACTCAGAGCACTGATGACAATAATAAGTATTGCACTCGCACTGCGATTAAACACCATTGAGCCAACATTACTTAGGAAATTCAAGATACCCTACTTTAGACAGGTGAGGTGAATGCTTTAAAAGCTGAGAAATTTGTTTATGTCTTGCTAACTGGTATTCGAGATACCCAATAAAGAGAAAAATATATACTGTAATTGTCACATTCATAGATCGAGAACTATTTTGAAAAAGCTCAACACCCGTGCTATTTGCAAATATAAGAAACAGCACAAATAAATACCCCATGAGTTTACGCGGCACTGGCAAATATTTATTAGCATAAATCAAGTAACCAACACGCCACAATAAAACGCTAACCCCCACCAGCCCCACTAGCCCCCGCTCAACCAGGACGGTAAGTACCAAGTTGTGCATCCCGGAAAAGGACAACGCATTAGAAGTTGCAGCTCTAATCAATGATGGTGTAGAGCCTATTCCATGCCCCCATAATGGACTATCCTCGAATAACGTTAAAGCAATCCGCCATATCTCCAGACGACCTGTTGCCAAAAAATCTTCAACATTTATAGAAACATCATTTGATATATTGGATACCAAGTTCATTCGTAACAACCAAAACCACCCCGCATCAATAAGTACTTGCGGCATGAGAAACCATCCCACTACAAATAAAAAAAGGACAGTAACAGCAAAGCTTTTTAATAATTTCATTCGTTGTTCACTACAAAAAACAAAAACACCAACTATCAACAAAATAAAAACAACCGAAACACCGCGCGAAAATGATGTAATAAACAACAATAACAACACACCAACCGCAAGATACCGTAAAGGTGCCTGCCACTGATTTAAGCTAACAAGCAGTACAGGGAAAAATAAAATAACAGCCCCGATAACCGCATACGCACGGCCACCAAACTGTAATGACGCAAAGCTATCAGTTTGACGTAGCGTCAACTCCACAGGAATGAGTAGTAGTGGTATTAAACACATAACAAGAACAGCAACAGAAATACTATCGCCGAGTATCTGCGGAGGTTGAGTAGTACCTTTCATCGCACCAACAGCAAAATAAAACACAAGAGGGTAAAAGGTGTTGAACGCCCAAAACACAATAGCATCATATGGATTCATATAGCCTTGAACAACACCTGGAATCAGTGCAGGTAGGTTACATACAATCCAAATAATATAAAGAACAGAGGATTGCTGCAGGCGAGCACCACAGGATGCAACAAATAATATCCCTCCAAGTATAACAGGGCCCAATCGTATCAAAAGATATTGATCGAGAACCGCAGCATAGATGCTTACCTGATAAAGAGACAGACTAGCATCCAACAAGAGCAACCAAAACAACATACGTCCAATATGGCCCTGAAAAGTTACCACCATCAACGCTAAAATCCAGAATGCAGCAGTAAAAATTGTCTCGGCATAGCCCAAAGAACTCACGCCAGCGAACTTTGCAAGAAAACCTAATAACCCTCCGCTAATGAAGGCAATCAATACACGGGGTAAAAAAATTTGAGTTAATTCGGATAAAAGATTCCAATTAGCGATAAATTGCCAAGGCATAGGAAATTTTCGCTGAAAGAATTCGCTCATTGCCGTTGTGTTTTTAAAAGTGCCAAATGCCTTTGTAGATCATCCTCCAAAAAACGCTTGCGTAATAAACGAGCTGGGTTCCCGGCGACGATAGTGTAAGATTCAACATCATGTGTAACAACACTACCTGCACCAATAATGCTACCGGTACCGATATGCACTCCTTTTAAAATAGTCACATTTGCACCAACCCAAACATCATCCTCTATAATAACAGGCAAGTTCTTTCCGGGATCCTTGAGATCATGCATAAACTTACCAGGCACAGAGTACTGGTGATCACCACCAAGGATATAAACACCAGGACCAAACAAGACTTTATTGCCAATAATAATGCTTTGACCTGAAAAATGGGCACATGGCCCAATAAAAACGTCACTGCCAACTTTAATCGTAGAATACGAATAAAAGCCATCGGGATCAAAAATCACATTATTGCCTACACATAAAAAAAGCGGCCTTAATAACCACATCTTAAGTCGACGTTTTCCTCGCCTAGCATAGCAGAGTAGAATACCGCCAATTTTGAGGAATCGATTCACTAAACCAACTTCTTTATTTCTCTAACGATAAACTCAACGCTACCTTCTGTAGGATGAAAACAAAAATTGTTCACAACCGCATCTCGTTTTGGCTGCAACCGTTGTGGGGACGTTATGGCCTCTTCGATTGCGCTGCACATTTCCCCGGCTGACCGAACAATTGGTACGGCACCAGAGCGGGTTATCGGGAGATAATGATGATAGTCGTAAAAACGTCGTACTGATTGAAGATAAGGAAGGGAATTTTTTCCATCATATGCTACATTCACTACCGGTTTACCACATGCGAAAGCATCAAGTGTCATCGTTGAAGCGGTATTAATACATACATCGCAATGCCTCAGTGTCGCAGCAAGAATAGCAACTTCATCGTCAGGAGGAATCCAAGTATACAAGTTCTCGGACTTACCAACGGATGAAGGCACAATAGTCACTCGATCATTAGAACAAAGATGTTGGTAACGCTCAGCCCGATCCGCAGGGTGGCAACGAATAAGCAAATGCGTATTACTACCAAAGTATCCTTGCATCAGTGCATCCGCCAAATCCGCTACAACAACTGGTTCATCAGGAAATAGCCGCTCGCTACACGTAGCATACAGAATGACCCTGCTGTCAGGGGCAATAGCGAGCCTTTTAAAGAAAAGTTTTCGGCTAAATTCGTCAGACAATTGCTGATAATAGGAATCAAACTGCGGTATGCCAGAAATACGTATATGGCCTGGATCAATATGAGGGTAATAATTCAAAAGTTCATTTTTCTGATTTCGACCCCATACCAAAACAAGATCCGCATGAGAAAATATACAGCCTTTGGTTGATGGGTTATCCCAACTCTGAATGATCGAAATTGACCGAACACCATTACGATATAATGTTCGCTGTAGTTGATTATCCCGAAAATCAAAAGGAGCACAATTAACCATGACACTCGATTGCATCAACTGCGGTGGAAATTTTCGCGTTGCCAATCTATTCTCAAGCGATTCCAACACTCGCAATTGCCAGTGGGCAACAACCATCCGTTGTACAGACCACAATACAGCTAAACAAGCTTGCCCAAGAGCCCCCTGCATTCTCTGGCACCACTTTATTTTTGCTGTGCTAATATCAAACTTAGCCTGTAGAATAGCTTTTTTAATTTGTCGGATTTTCTGCCAAAACATGGGTTCCTGTGATGGTAGTCCGACAACAAAAGCAACCCTTCCCTGCGACTGCAAGTCACGAAAAAATGGGAGTAAATCTTGCGAGGTAGCGATACCAATATCTGCCGATTGTGACACCATATCAAGCACGCCAGTATATAGGAAATTACGAATAGCCCAACCATTCGTGATAGTGAACAGGACAACTGGACGCTTATTGTTTTTAAAAACGAGACTCATCTCGGGGGCAACCCTATTTTAATTGCTAAACGTTCAGCCGCCTCCCAGTCATCCATCGTATCCAAATTCACTGCATTGTGTGAAGTAACAAATGGAATAGCATGATCACCGTAAATCGAATTTTTATCCATTATGGTAGTCCTACGAATTATATAAAATTGGCCGTTCCTCGAATACGCTTGGGGTGCATCTTGCCTGCGAGTGATGCCCGCACCCGCTTTCAAAAACGGGACAAGGCCATCGTGCTCCACTCTCATTACATAATGAGGTGAATAATGGCTCGGCACCAACTCAACACTTACTACCGAATCAGCCTCTGGTGTACTTTGTAGCAATGATAACGCTGCAATTAGGTCGCTATCGCGCCGAAATGGTGCTGTAGGCTGTAACAAGACAACGATTTCAGGTATCCATCCTTCCCTTTCAACAGCATCAATAGCGTGCTGTAATACAGCAAGCATTGGAGTATCATCCGCTGCCAGCTCAGTTGGTCTGAGAAAAGGAGCTTCCGCTCCAAAACGGCGGCCCATATGAGCTATGTCCTGATTGTCAGTCGTCAATAGAACACGACCAAATACTCCAACCCGGCAAGCACTTTCTATCGCATAAGCAAGAAGAGGTTTATCGACCAGATATCGCTTGTTTTTATCGGGAATACCTTTAGACCCCGATCGCGCAGGTATCAATGCAAGCACTCGTCCCGTCACCGAGATAGCGTTAACGTCTGGCATTTTGAATGTATCGAATTTCTCGAAAATATTCACGAACAAATGTCGTATCCGGTAGCGCCGTTGAATCAATTCCTTTTTTACTGCAAATATAACCAACATGTAAATTATCAGAAAAATAATTTTTTTGAAGCACTTTGAATCCAGCTCTCGAAAGCATTACTTCAGCAGTGTCCTCTGTGAAATAATAAGGATGATCAATCTTGATAGCACCCTCAATGCTCCCTTGCCGAAGATACGCCGCACGAAAATCAACAATATCAACAAAAAACAAACCTTCCTGTTTAAGTAAATTATGTATTTTCCGTAGCGAACCCAGCGCATCAGAAAGATGGTCAATCGTCTGACACAAAGTTACAAGGTCATACTCTCGCCCCATAGGATCATACTGCTCTATAAAACCAGGAATTACCTCCAACCCAGCCCCCACTGCCGATTTAAGCTCATCTGCTGCGGGATCAAGAACCACTGCATTAATGGAAAAAGTCTTGACCAGTTCTCTAGCCACGACTCCCGTAGAACCACCAACATCAAGCAGCGTGTTTGATTTTCGGCTATCGAGCCATGGACGAAGGAACTCCGCGAGCACTTCTGCATATGCCATCTGTTCATCCTGAATAGTATCCACATCAATGAGTCGTCCATGATACGCGCTGACCAAAGGGCGATATATCTTTGTGTAAAAATCAGCATAAGCCTCACCGCTCATAACAGGATTGAGGAATGTCAGACCACAAACAGAACAAGCAACAGCAGTGGCCTCATAACCATAACGGTCTATATGGGCTAACTGTGTATGCTCAGTTGCACCACAGAGGTTACATAAATGTATTCGCTCTTTGGGTTGTACTGAATAATCATAACCGAGCGCAAAAATGCGCTGCAAGCGATCATCAGGAATATGTGTAAACCCCATAGTCGATGCTCCAGATAATTGGTTTATGTTATTTTAAAAAGGAAGTTTTTTATGAAAACGTAACTCTACAGAGGAAAGAATATCAGCAATTGCTTTTCCTGCTGAACCACTACCGTAGATTTCATCACGCTCACATTCTCCATTATGTAAATGCTGCTGAATAGCTTGCTTTATAGCACTTCGCTCATAAGGCACATCAATAATATTTCGACCCCGATCCCGCCCCTCTTGCCTGTCACCAATATTAACGGCAGGTACGCCCATAAAGGCACACTCACGAATCGCAACCGAGGAGTTCCCAATTATTCCCTTGCTGTTGCAGAGAAGCTTCAGGAAATCAGTCGGTTCCATATTTTTAAAAAAATGAATATGAGCAGGAGCGAAACACTCACGGAAACTCCGGATACCCTTTGAGGTACCGTCCGCCCCAGCGTCTGTGTTTGGCCAAAACCAGAGACATGGCAAACTTAAATCGTTAACAGCATGAAGCGTTTCCGTTACATGATTCCGAGAATGCTCATAATCAGTCGTTACCGGGTGTTGAAGTACGACCAAATACCCCTTCGAGAGATCCACCGTTACTCCAACACCACCGTATTTTAAGAAAGGATCAAAACCTAACTCTAACTCTTGCTCCACCTCACAACACAAATCAATTGAAGGACATCCTGTAATAAAAACCGAATTTGGTACCTCGCCAAGCCGCAAAACACGTTCAGCTGCTTTTTTGCTAGCAACAAAATGATAATCTGCTAACTTTGTTATAGAATGGCGCACCTTTTCATCGATGTTTCCAGTGACTTCCCCCCCCTGAATATGAGCTAAAGGGATATTCATGTAGGTTGCTGAAATCGCTGTCGCTATCGTTTCAAACCGATCAGCAATCGTGACGATAATGTCAGGCTGAAGGTTTTCAAACACAGTTGCTAGTTCGATCACACCGAGTCCCGTTGTTTTCGCCATTAAGACTGGGTGCTCACCTTCGAGCACATTATAAACTTTTGATGCAACTTCAAAACCGTCACGTTGTATCGTATCAATAGCGTTACCATAACGATCCAACAAAGCCGATGCACTCACCACTAACTGAAGTTGCAATTTAGGGTGAGAACTAATTGCCTCCAATGCTGTTTTGATCCTCGAATAACTAGGCCTTGCAGTGACGACTACAGCAATTTTTCTCATTTAGCTCTCGCATCCTATCTTTACTCAAAATCAGACCACTGTAACTGGCTGTTGACATCAACATCCAGTGTCAGTTTTTGTCCAACTATTTTTTTCAAAGCCGCAGCAGGGATACCGGTACCTGGTTTTTTAAAAGTCACATCATCAGCAGTAAGAGTTTCACCGGCACGAAGCTGAACCTTGGCCACAATGCTTTTAGTAAATATAGCACGCAATGGGGCTAAATCCTCAGCCTCCTTTCGTTTATCAACGGGGTTATCCAATGCGGTAGCTATAAAGCGGCTCCCTCTCACCAACTCGTCAAGATCTTCAAAAGTGATTGATGCAGGAACATCTGGACCAAACATCTTGCGATGAAACGTCACATGGACTTCTACAAGGCGTGCACCCAATGCAACCGCAGCCAGTCCCCCAAAAATAGTAGCTGAATGTTCGGATATGCCGACGGGACAAGCATACCGTGACGACAACTCCGATAACACATTAAGCCCAACCCGTTGAGGTGGACAAGGATAAGCACTTGTACATTGAAACACAGCAAAAGGTGTGCCCATTGATCGCACAACATTAACCGCTTCATCAAGCTCCTCCCAATTGCTCATCCCCGAAGAAAGAAGGACAGGTTTGCCAGTTGCGGCTACCTTCTCTAGCAAGGGGATATTACCAACTTCACCTGATGCAATTTTCCAGGCTGGCATATCTAAATCCAACAAAAGTTCGACAGACTCTAGAGAAAATGGCGAACTCAAGAAGACAAGCTGACGCTTTGTAGCATGATCCGCTAAGCCTCGCCACTCATGCGCGGTAAATTCCATCCGTTTCCAATAATCATAACGCGTATCATCCTGCTTGCTAAATTTAACACGCCAGGGTTCTGCTCCAGTCGTTTCCGCATCCGCGATATGTGTTTGAAATTTAACAGCATCCGCTCCAGCATCAGCAACAGCATCAATAAATGAGTGCGCAAAATTGAGATTGCCATCGTGAGATTGTGCGACTTCAGCAATAATAAAAGGAGGACATTCCATGCCAATTTTTTTTCCCGCTAATTCAAAATCACTCATTACTCAATTTCCTAAATTCACCAAAGAATATATTTCATAGCGGCGTTGAAATTCCTTGCAATCATCTAGCGATTACACGTCAATTTAGCTTTATTAAACAACCTCTTTTTACAACATGGAAATAAACAGAGAGTACACTTAACACCTAAATTATAAACGTCACAAGCTTAGGAACGTGCACCTAATAACGTCCCAATTTTGCATCTCATCTTCAGTCTGTCTTTGCTCGTTCCTTAGAGTGAAATACGGCTAGGCACCGCACCCAATCTCTACACCTGAAGCTACGAGAGACTTACTTTTGAGCTACTTTTCGCTTTGTGTTTCAGCTTCTTGCCAATTTCGAATAGTTTTTAACAAAAATGCGGAAAATATCCCCAATATTACACCAAGAAATAGGCCAAGGATTACGATAAACTTGCCATTGGGTTTAGCGCTGATTTCTGGGGGTACTGCAGGATCGATGACTTTCATCACATATTCATCATTCACCTTGGCCAAGGTAATAATTTTGGTGTGTTCCTCAATGATTCGATACAATACGTTCTGCAACTCCGACAAACTGGTTTGGTTTATTTGTTCCGTCAAATAAGCAATACTGCGGCCCGCCTCATCAATTTTATTTTGCCTTAATTCTTCGTTAAGTCTTTTTACCAGGGCATTCGCCCACTCCGCAGATTGTTGTGGGTTTTTCCATTCAATACTAACAGTCACCAGTTGAGTTCTTTTGTTTTGTAATACACTTAGCATGCCGCCCCTAAATGTATTATATGCCTTTCCAGGGGATGGTTCTCCTGGGGCCAAATTTGAGGTTAATATTTTTTTAGGTCGAGATATGATTATGTTTTTAAATTTATGCCACAATGATGGCTTTTCGACTATCCATTGGTTTTTTTCAGTATCCCACTGGCTTTCGAACAAAATCGGCTTTAATTCAAAATCAGCAATAAAACTTGTAATAAATTTTCGAGATTTCAGCGTTGCGATTGCCATTTCAATATCACTGCCACCACCAACAGAAATTCCGGTGAGACCTGCTAACCCACCAAATTGGCCGGCTAATGCGGCAATTCCACCTTGCCGATTGTTATCACCCGTCGCCGGCGCCAACAACACTTCGGCTCGATAAACAGGAGTGATCGACAGCGCTACCATCACCGAAACTGTTCCAAATATAAAAACAACAACGACTATGAACCACTTAAAATCAACCAAAACGCGCCAAAAATCTCGAAAACCAAACTCTTGGCCACTCCTCGTATTCGTATAACCTTGCACTGGCACAGCATAGCAATATGCTGTTGTCGATTTATCCATCTGATTATCTTGATTATTAGAAGTCATCGATTCACACAGTTATTATATAATAGGATATAATGACATAAGCATATACCCTGACGAGAGGCTGTCCTCTTCTTGCACAAGCATTTCACCAATAATGCAACTAATGAAACATACGCTAAAGAATCCCAACCGTCTGCCAAGCTGCCGCGGCAATACCCAACTGATAAATAATCTGTGTAATGTTAGTCCAGAGCGTTAATGGTCTCATGCGATCAGCATCTAATGGCACTACAATGGTATCTCCAGGCTTTACATATTTACTACCACCAAACCAGCCTGTATTTTCATCCGACACTACAGCACCATTTGCGCGAACTATATAAATACGGTCATCGTCAGCTTTGTAAGTTAAACCACCACTTAGGTTCACATAGTCGTCTCTTGACAAATTTGAAGAGTATAGGTGTGAGGTGGATTGTTGTACTTCACCAATAATAGTAATTTCTTGAGTCTTGGCCGGCACGTAAAGTTTATCACCATTTTTGAGAACTAAGCGTTGGGTTTCACCAAATTCGTCGTCAGACTCTTCTTCCGCAAGCATCGCTTTTAAGTCAATAACTAAACGACCTATCGCTTTTGTGCTTCTAAGTTGCTTTAACAAGGAAGCCGCAAGGGCGACTGATTGATTATCTGCTCTTACGTCTGTTGTGGTTGATTGCGATTTTTCTAAAGAGATGGCAGCTAAATCGGACTCCAGTCGTGCAGCCATGCTATCGATTTGTTTTTGCTCTCGTTGACGAAGATCCTCTCGGGTAAACACAACACCATCAAGAAAAGCTTGATCGGTGAATCCCCCGGCCCGCTCCATGACCTGTTCTACCGTTTCGCCCCGTCGAAAGGGATACCGGCCGGGAAATTTAACTTCACCCAATAACTCGATGGTTTGCTCTTCAGCCCAGAGCGGCATACGTTTTATTTGCAAATGATCATAAGGTTCAAGCGTTAAGTCTTCCGCAATGTTGGTGTCAAATATTTGACTTCGCGTAATGGTATAATGATTAATTTCCCGATATTCGCCATTCACTATTTTAAATCGCGTCAGCTCCGCACTTATGGTATAAGCAGACTCCGTGAGCTTGCCTGCGGCACGGATTAAATCTTTTATTTGCATATTTTTATCAAGTGGATATTCACCGGGAGCGGTTACTAACCCTGATACCGTAACGATAGGGGCATATTCACCGTGCTTAGTTTGCGCATGCAGGGTTTTAATCAGTGGCTTGATAAGTGCCTGCCGATCAATGTATTTTATTTTTTGGTTGTCGCCGGCGATCAGGTTAAGCTCTTTTTCCAGTGTTGACTTTATCTCAATCTGTCGTTTATCCGTCTTTTCTTTCTTTTCCTCAACATTGAAAATTAAAATTTCATCTCTCGGTTTTAATACAATATTTGCACTTGAGTTGGGATTCATCAGTGCTTCCCGTAATGAAAATGAAAAAGCTTCCAGCTTTTCACCAGAATTTTTTTGCCTCGAAACAATGGCATAATCTAAATCGGTACGTGTTCTTAAATCGAACGCTGCACGTAATGCATCAGTGACTCGCATGTTGTGTGAATAAGGGTAGGTTCCTGAATAATGCACGTTGCCATTAATGGTTATTATTGCAGCTGGGTTAGTAAAGCGCTCTTGTCGCTCTAGTTGTTTCACAATAGGTGCAATGGTTTCTTGACGATTTTCTTCAAGACCAAACAAGATGATTTCGTCTCGAGGGGCTAATAGCGTATTCCATAATGAGGCTGTATCTTTTAACGCTTCGCTTAATCGTGTGGTTATAACCTCTAAACGGCGATCAGGTAATATTTCGCGCTTTATGAGCACATAATCCAAATCTGGCTTCGGTAATAATACATCTACCGACGGTAACAAATCACTTAAACGCATGCCATCAATCCATTGAAAACCACCCGGCCGTAGTGCATGACCGGAAACTAACACGATATTTTGCATTTTTTCGAGAATAGAATAAACACGCACCACATCGCCATCATTCAAACCCAATTGTAAATCGGCTTCATCGGATGCATCAATATCCACTAGGGTACGATCTCCCCTTGGCGTAATGCGTTCCAATTGCGTCACTTTCGGATAGGCGGTAGGTAATAATCCACCAGAAAATGATAAAGCATCGGCAATGGTTTGTTCCTTGTTAAGTTCATAAACAGCGGGACGCCGAACCTCGCCTGCCACACCAACGGTTTTGCCAATAGGTGGTACAAAAATTACATCGCCGGGTTGTAGGCGCTTATCATTACTGGTATCACCACGTAATAACAAATCGTATAAATCTAACGTGGTAATTATTTTGCCGTTGCGTTTAAGCTGTATTTTTCGCAAGGAACCGATAGGTTTAACACCGCCACTGTAAAATAAAGCGTTGGTCATATTTGACAAAGCACTAACAGTATACGAGCCTGGCCGTATCACATCCCCCAACACGAATATACGAATGGAACGTAACGTACCCATGGTGATATTCGCTTTAACACCAATCATTTGGCGCTTAATGCGCGCCGCTAACGATTGCTTTAATTCATCAAAACGCAAACCGGCCACTGAAATGGGCCCAATGCCAGGGAAACTTAATTTACCTTCACGGGAAACGACAAGGTCATATTCAGCATTTTCTTTGCCAAACAATTGCACTTGAACATTATCCCCGGGACCAACAATGTATTCAGTGGGTATAGGGATATCCGTTGCAGGTGCAAAGGTCGTAGGGGTTCCGGCAAACAAGTCATAACCAAATTGCTTTAATGGTGGATTTATGGCTTTTTCTTGTTTTTTTTCTAGCAACGATGGCGCATCAGCACCTTCCTCTGCCACGCTCTCCAGTTTTTCGTTCGTTACAACCACCCGAGGTATGACAACCTCCGGCTCCGTAATGCTTTTCGCTGGTGTTTTTGCTGAGCCCTGCTTAGACACAAGCGCGTCAATTGCTTGTTGCTTTTGCGCAGGTGATAGCTGCTTAAACAGTTCCATTTGTTGCGGCGTAGGAGAAGAGGCGGCGAGAATATTGCTGGTAAAAATAAAAGCGGTGCCACTGAACACAACGATCAAAATAAGTTTTCTCACCGTCGATAAATACCAGTTTAAGTCCATAATAATAATTATTTGTGACGTTCAATAATGAAAATCGGCAAAGTAATGCTTAGGAGTGCTAACGTTTTTCGATGTAAACCAGTTTACGATCAACCAGAAAAGTGCTCCTAACAATAATAAGCAAGACCATTGATATACCCATAACGATTGAGATTTAGGTATAGTGCAAGAGAAACCCCCTCTGGTTGTTTACCTATTATTTACCTACATGATCTATTAAAGCAAAAAATATCGAAATTACAATAAGCTCAGATCACTTCTTACAAGATATCTTGAGAAAAAATTGATAATAGCATGTTTTATCTCGAATGATAGCTTCCTAAACGTTATGTTGCTTAAGTGTTAGCGAAGGTCTGTTGACACTAAATTAACCAGATGGCGTTGAATCAATTGGCATCAATTCATCTGTTTTTTTGACTTGTTGATATTGAATTCAAATAGAGACATATTTTACGCATAGAGCAGCCGATAAGAACTATGCGCATTACTCAACGATGAATCATTCTCAATGAATACGGCGGCTATTTTTAAGCTTTATTCATGAAACCCACTTAACAAATGAAAGTCAGGCCGATCAAGCAATAGCGCATCCTCAAAGATATCGTAAAGATCGCCAGGCGATTTGACCATTTGACCAACATCACGTGTCCAAGGACTGAGACTCATTGACGATGCGGCGCGGGTGTCCTTGGTCAACATTGAGCCGAGAGGAATTTGCATAAAGATACCTTTATCTTGGTATGGCGCACCTGGCGACCCAGGTCCGGTGATATCATTACCATCAGTATAGGTATACCATGCTCCCACTTTGACACCGGAACGAAAACGGCGCATGATTTCCAGTCGAGCCCCGTTATCTTTTGCTAGAAAGCGCCCCCCCCTGAGGGTAAAGGTAAGACCGTATTTTTTGACACGATAATGGACTGCGGCAAGCGCAGTAACTGTCTGGTAGTTTTGAAATTCAATCCCACCTTTAAAGTCACGCTGTTTTACCCAGTCCACCGTCAGATCCGTTGCCCAGTCCTGGTCTTTGGGTAAATACAAGATCTGACCACCCGTGCCGCCGAACATTTCTTCGTAAACCCCCAATGACCAACGCCCATAGATTCTTGGATGTATATGAAAAAATTTATTCAGCAACAACGTTTCCAATTTTAATCCATCTTGTCGTTTGTATTCAGCCACATCACTACGCACATGAGGTAATAGGCTATTGGACGGTTGCTTAACATCGCTGACATTTTCCAGTAAACGCATACGTGCAGCTGTATTGAAAAAAAACGCGTTGCCAAAATAACGTTGATATTCAGCTCGCGCAAATATATCGTATTTGAAGGCACCACTGGGATCGTTAAAGAAAACGCCCATATTGAAGGGGGTAATGCGAAAACGGTTGAGAGAGGTATCAGTCTTCTTTAAACTGATCGCGTGGCCGTCTTCATTATGCAGTATTTTTAAATCGCTAGAATCACCCGACACTGCTTGCCCCTCAGTCATTTGGAACATGAATTTATTTTCATCAAGTTCCAGCGCCAACGCTGGGTAAGCATATTCCACCTTCATGACGTTCAGCAATTCACCGTAAGTGAGCTTGCCGCTAAAGAATTGATCCAACTGCTGAAGATCCAAAAATTGGTAGCTCACCACCGCCATGTCATTTAAAGTATAATAAGTAACTTTTATTGACTCAACGCCCTGTGGACTCATCAATAACGCTGTCCGGGCCACCCTGCCTGCTGCGCGGCCAATAAGGGATATGCGAGGTGTGGCTACACCCACTTCCATGCGCGTTTCATCCAACCTAACACGAACATTTTTGAACGCTTGGGTTTCCAAAGCTTTGATAAGTGCTACAGCATGTTGATTGTCTTGCTGCCAATCATGTAATGAAGGACGTGTAATGCGTTGAGTGTAAGGTTTGGGTTCATCGATCTTGGGAATAAATTCCGGCCACATAAGCGGTATGGACAAATACGCATTGATACCCCAATCACCATTTTGATAAGCCAATTGCGACCCAAGCCATCCCCAGGTGTAGTTAATGCCGAAAGTGAATCCCCCTTTTCGTGTGTTAGCACCACTTTCGTTTGCACTGGGATCATTTTTATAATCAAAGGCATCAAATTCGGTAAGAAAAGACCAATTTTTATAATTTTCAGGCGCAAAACGCACACCGCCAAACGCACCATCTATTCTATCGGTACCGGCACCAATCGTAAGATCAAATTCACCCATTTTTTTGCTTATCGTAAAAAAATCGGCGGCAAATGACTGTGTACCCAAGAAATCATGCGCACCAATACTAATGGCGGGAACGAATCGAGACTCAGGAATCAAAAGCAGTTTGGTATCAAATGCTTTATCCTTATTAGTTCCAAAATCGGCATCTGGCCTTTCACTGAATGCATCGGTATTCTCAAGTGACGTATACCGGGCAGAAATCTCCAGTCGTGGCAAAAAACTAATGCTACTCCATAAAGAGCCATAAGGATCAAAAAAACTAACACCAAAACGCAACGTGCCTTCTTCACCAATACGCGCGTCCGGCATATTAATCAGTCCTGTCTGTCCCAACATGCTTGGTGGTGCTGCATGAACATTAGGCGCTACCGATAAAAACAGATAAGTCACCAGCAATATGTTTTGAGCACATGCTTTTGCGATACTCAGCCTGGAACACCTACTTAAAAGACAGCAACTGTAACGAAATGCATAAACCAAAGTATGTTCTATATATCCTGTCAAAAACAGATGCGAATTAGATGGTTTTTAGTAAGTAGTTTTTTTCATATCGAAAAAATAGAGCATACTAACAAAAAAGAACGGTGAAGACCCTTCTTTGAAAATTATTCATTATAAGTATAAAGAAAAGATATAAAAATATTGAATAGCATAACATTATCGGCATTCAGGCAAAAAATTGCCGATAAAGAAATAATGACAAGTCATCAATAACATCTTCAAGCACTCCTGTCGTACTGCCAGGAGTGCTTGAACGTACACTACATATTTTATTCGGAACTGATCAGGCTAACCAAACGCTTGTTTGGCCACCAGGTGGAGAAAATGACAACGATTTTTAGTGTGAAGTGGTACCACCAGCTTCTGCGGCGGCAGCAACACCACTGGCAGCAATAACACCGACTGCAACCATATTTGCCGTAGCTGAGGCTGCTGTTGTTGCCGCAGCGCTACCAGCAGCAGTACCCATACTACCTGTTGAAGCTGCACCCGATCCAATAGCAGCTGCAAGTTGAATTTCTTCCGATGCATGTGCTGCTGTCGACATAGCGGCCATAGCGATTAATGCAATCATAGTTTTCTTCATTTTTGTCTCCATTCAAGAATCTTTATCGTTACATGAAATATGGACGCTGATACTTTTTCTGTCAAGGAATGCAGCATAAGTTTTTATCCTGATGCAGCTTATATTAAATATCGATCAATTATGACCTCAATATTAGGTTATTACTTGATAATATACGAGTATGGGCTTCCAGATCATTATTTCGTCAGAAACTGGAAAAGCTTTAGCAAAAAAGGCTTAAGGGAAAGGGGACTATCAATGATAATAGCCGAAGGCTCCTACCACCGCACCGGCATTCGGCTATTATCAATACGGCATTAATCAAGAAGAATTATTGTGTTTTGTGGATAAATTCAGTAATCAAGACACCAGTGGGCGTTTTTTCGACTTTAATGATAAAGCTTCCGCTCACGGAATTAAAATTTTCCTCCCCCTTATTCTGTATCATTACTTCGAACCCCCCCTTACCTCTTGCAAATTTTCCAGTGATTTTCCATCTTGTGTTCTTAAAAAACATTTGTCGTACCGCACTGGATTGAAATAAATCGACATGATCCTTACGAATACCCGCTAAATTGGATCGATCGTTGGTGCGGGCATTGCTAGCAAACAACTGCATTAGCTTATCCACGTTACCAGCCTCATAATATTGCACGAAATCAGCTAATAGATTTTTTAATTCAACTTGCGATGGCCCCACTACCGAAACAACCTCAGGCTGTACCTCACGCTCCGTCAACACCACTGGGTTGGATAAATAAAAACGCGTAATTTTAAGTTTATTATCGCTCTCGCGTTGCACCTGTAATGTAAGTTTTCCCTCGAAAATACTGGGTATCGAATGATCTTTCGCTACCACAGTGGCTTTATATTTACCTACACCACGAGCAAAACCGCCTTCTTTATCCCAAAACAAAGCACTAATGGCCACTTGTCGGGAAGCGCTAGTATCAAACAGCCCTTTATAATCAGATTCAATACCCGCACGACTTGCATGCGCGTTAGTTCGCGCTTGAGCAGCAAAAAGCGCCATTATCTGGGTAACATCACCTGCTTCATAGGCTTCTGTAAACCGCGTCAATAATCCATTTAATGCTTGCTGGCTGATGGTGTCATTTAAGCTGGGAGCATCAACTGCCGTTATTTGAGTAACGCCAGAGGTTTTTTCAACGGGGGTTTCTGGTGACAAGTCAAGCTGATCAGAATCTGCGAATTCAGCAACGACGGAGGCCTGCCTTTTTGTTGTTGTTACTGACAATATTTCAGTATTCGACGCTTTTCCTGCAAATGGTTTTTTCACCACATCTTCGAAGGTAGTTCCTTCTCCTTCAGACGCCACATTAGGCAATTCCTGTGGCTCCGACGACGAAATAATCACCTTTGAAGAGGGCATCTTCGCTTTGCTCTCAATCGGAACAGCGACAAACTTTTGTGCCGGCTTTACTATTACCCCATCGGCCACTAAGTCTTCTACCTCCGCTTGCATCACCGATACGCTTGAACGAGGCTGTACTGGAATCGACTCAAACTTGGAGACACTTAAGTTAGTTGGCGACATAGAAGCTGACGTCGGATCACCTCCCGCCGGGTCAAACATTGGTATCTTGGACGTTGCTTCGTTTACGGGCACCGCAACCGTGGAGGAGAGTATGGACAATGATGTTGACTCTGTATCTGCTGACACATGCGTTGTTGCTGATGTTTTTGGCGTTGCCATTTTGGGTGGCGATACCGTTTTCGAATCGGTACTACCCGCAGAGTCAATTACCCGAGGCAGCTTTGCAACTGGCGCCACAAACTCAGGGGTTTCTCCAGCAGTGCCCACAAAACTTTCGTTCTCTTGTTGTCCTAATTTATCATCACTATTACCAGGGTCTGTCGAATCTGATTGCTGATCTTCTTGACTGGGTATCTTTTTTGGCAATGTTTCGGTAGCTGCCAAGCCTTGGCTTGAAATGATTACCTCCTGTGGTACCTCTTTTTTTGTTGTCGTTGACAGGCTAACGTTCTCAGTGTCTGTAGGCTGTAATTGAGTAATAAACAAACCCAATACAATCACCAACGCACCAATACCCAATATCGCAGCTTGTCCTAACAGGTGAATCCGGCGCCGGGTGACTCGCGGATCAGGCGTAACCCCTTCTTTTCCCTGTGCTACATAGGTTGAGATATGTGGTGATTTTTTTTCCGGCTTGATTTCTTCGCCAAAATCAATGGTTAGCTCTGGATTTTCTAACGCCTGCAACACAGATGCCGCTTTATCTTCTGAAGAACTAACAACATTTTCTTTTGCGGCCACCGCAACATTTTTTCCAGTTACAGTAACCTCTTCATTGCGAGTCAATGCTTCATAGGCTTTACCCACTTTTGCAACACAATCACTGGCTCCCGGCTGTTTATCCTGCCGCAACAAACGCATCAACAAATCATAATGGCGCTCAATACGAGCAAGTGAAGCACCTGCTGGCAATCCAAGTATGCGGCAGTAATCTGTTTCATTCGCAACAAACAACGTTCTGCGCACAAAAAAACGAACCGCCGCACGTAACATCACTGGGGAAATACCCATTACTGCAGCAGGGCTTACTTTTGTCAACACCTGATCATCCGCAACTGCGAGCTTCAATAACTCACTAACGCCTTCTGGCAATGGCTGAGATGGATCATCTAGCCCCGGAAAACTGGAGGGTGAACGGTGAAAAGCTAACACCAACCGTAGAATACGGCGCAGCACCACGTCCTCAGTACTGGGTTTAGCATGCGCCGCTGGTGCTAAATCAGCGGCTTTGCCAGGCTTTGAAATATGTTCATTGTCACTATTTTTTCCGCCCGTATCTTTTCCGCCCGTAATAACACGAAAAAGTTCCCGCTCGGAAAATTGAGCTGCACCCCCCGTTGCTACGGCAGCCGATGCTTCGTCGCTATCCAATCTATCGGGTTGTGTATGTTTTACCGTATTACCCATCACTTGCTCTGAATACTCAGCATGTTGTTGCTCATTTTCAGACGTCAAATCAGCCTTATCTGACGCCTCTTTTTGTACTTTTACGGCTTTAGTTTTCTTTGAAGCATTCTTTGATGCATTAGCCACACCGCCGTTACTCGCCGACACCGCTTCCACTTGGCTTGCCTCGTCAGCTCTATCAGCATTTCCGGAATGCTGTCCCCCGCTTACTGGTGCTGCGTTTAATGTATCGTGTTGTTTACTTCCTTCACGTTGTTGCGTGTTATCAGTCGGTAACTCATTAAAGTCTTCGGTAATTTCTATAAACAATTCATTTTCTTTGGCTTTCTTGCCATGTAAGGTGTCATACAGGAGAGAGCCTTCGTCCTGCGGAATACGCTCTATTGGCGACTCTGATTGAGTGATATCCTTTAAAGATCGGGCAAGTTTGCTGGTTGTATCTAAAACAGTTGCAGCATCCATTTTTGACACGTCAGTTTCCGGCATAACCGCCGCCGAATGGCTTTTCGACGTATGATTACCCGATTCGCGGACCGTTGGCGTTGGCACAATTTTTTCTTGCATTTTAGGGGTCGGCTTTTGTGCAACCGGGATCTTCTTTTTTACTGCTGCCTTTGCCTCTACAAAGGCTTGAGATTGTTCCACTAACGCATCAGACACCGATGGCTTGATGGGGGTACCAGAAACTTCCTGCTCTAACTCCTGGATGACGAGACTGACAAGCTCTCTGGTTACTTCATGCTTTTCTTCCATGCAACCGAATAATAAAATGCGATCACATAACATATTGATACGACGTGGCACACCTTCTGTGTACTCATGGATAAGTTCGAAGGCTAATTCCGCAAAGTGCGGGTTGTTGTCCCAACCCACCAATTTTAACCGGCTTTCGATATACCGCTGCCCTTCATCACCAGCCAAGGGACTCAAATGATAATTTGCGATAACGCGCTGCCGCAGCTGTTCAAGATCCGGATGGTCCAACATTTGACGAAACTGCGCTTGGCCTAACAAAAAGGTTTGTAGTAACGCTTTATCACCCACCTGTAGGTTTGACAACATTCTCAGTTCTTCCAACGACCGGGCGGGAAGATTTTGTGCTTCATCAATAACAAGCAATGCGCGCTTTTGTTCTCGGGAGCGCGCCAATAAAAAGCTTTCAATGGTTTTTAGTAACGCCGTTTTGTCTAGGTTTTCGTAACGAAGCCCAAACGATGCCGCTACCATGCGCAACATATCGTCGGCTTCAAGTTGCGTCGTGGTTAAATGTGCAACAACCACATTTTTTTCACCCATTTCCTTAAGGAGTATTTGTGCAAGTGTCGTTTTACCAGTTCCGGGCGCACCGGTGATAACAACAAACCCTTCATTTTGACTTAAGCCATATCGCAAATAAGCCAAGGCACGCTTATGGCCTCGGCTGGAAAAGAAAAACGCAGGATCTGGACTTAAACGAAAAGGTTTACCGATTAAATTGTAATACGATTGATACACAGAATCACTCTCTTATGAAAGTATTAATTAATTTTGGACTTAGACCAGCATTAACGACTGCTCTAACATTATATCTAGAGTAAGGTAGGTCATACTTGATGAATATCAAGCCGCATCATCAACATTGCAATGTCCGTACTTGCTGTAGTTTACGCCGACTAACGAGTAAGTGCGAATATTCAATTAATCGTGAACTCATTGCTCACACCTTACTTGTTAAGAACGGCCTCGAGTTATGATGTTTAAATTACGTTACCTAACAACATGGTATGGCACGTAGCCTCAAAGATCGCCTTACACTTATATTTAATCGATAAAAATTTACCGAATAATTTTTTTCGACAACACTCCGATAACCACTAAATTGTGTCAGCCCCTGTGTTAGATCGAAACCTCATTAGCTTTCTACGTAACATTCGCTAGCTTGAGCTGTCAACACCAAAACCCTTTTATCGCTTAAACTTCAAATAGTTAAACTCTTAGTCCGACATTATATAGGGGATTTATCACAATGTGAAGCCGTATAAATTGCATTTAATATAACGGTTCATACGTCATAATATCAAGTGATACTTTGGACAAATTTTCTACATTGTTTCTTTAGCACTTTATTTTGCACCTAACGAAAGTTTACGCCTAACAAAAGTAATACAATATTAAATATACAAGCACTTCCGGCCACTCTGACGTACAGCGGTAATCTCTAAATCACTTGAACCTGAACGCATTCTTGAATGCATTAATGATTCTTCAGTGTTTTAAATAAGACAATGATAATATGTGTATTTCTTGCAAATAACCGTCCGAGATCGGTATTATTGCGACCTTGATTGTACCAGCAAATTAAAAAAGGAAACTCAAATATGTCCATGAAAAATGGGATTTTGGTAACAGGTGGCGCCGGTTACATTGGCAGCCACGTGGTACGGCAATTGGGCGAAGCAAATGAGCATATCGTTGTTTTAGATAATCTTTCCACCGGATTTTCCGACTCAGTATTGTCAGGCAAGCTCATCGTTGGCGACATGGGCGATAAGGCTCTGGTGACCAACCTCCTAACGAAACATCACATTGATACCGTTATGCATTTTGCAGCACACACGATCGTGCCTGAATCGGTCTCAGATCCGCTGAAATATTACGCCAACAACACATGTTGCTCCAGAAATTTACTGGCTTGCTGCGCCAAAGCAGGTGTCAAACATTTTATTTTTTCGTCCACAGCAGCAGTGTATGGCATGCCAAATACAGGTGCTGCAACAGAAGATAGTCCCACCGCTCCCATAAATCCTTATGGCACATCCAAGCTTATGACGGAATGGATGCTGCGCGACCTATCAGCCTCTAACAAATTGCGCCATGTAGCGCTACGATATTTTAATGTGGCTGGCTCAAACCCTGAAGCCCGTATCGGGCAATCGACCAAAAACGCAACGCTATTAATAAAGGTTGCCTGTGAGGCAGCACTCGGTATACGAGATAACATCTCCATTTTCGGCACTGATTACGATACACCAGACGGAACAGGTATACGGGACTATATTCACGTCGAAGACTTAGCTGCAGCCCATATAAGTGCTCTGGCTTATTTACGGCATGGTGGTCAATCAGTCACCCTGAACTGCGGATATGGACATGGTTACAGCGTCAGGAATGTCTTGGACTCTGTCCAGCGCGTACATGGGAACCCCCTTGACATTAAAGAACAACCCAGACGTGCGGGCGACCCTCCCAGCCTGGTGGCTGCTGTTTCACGTATACGGGATACACTTGATTGGCAGCCGCAATACGACGACCTAGACTTTATTGTAAAAACCTCACTAGCCTGGGAGGAAAAGCTATTAAATAAAACAAATTAGGCGGTTAGGTATGGGCACGTTGTTAACCTCCCGGCTGGATATTTCAGCCACTTGCTCCCGACTCGACCCTCATCTGCCCTATCGGTGGGGGCGTTATCATCCGTTATGCGGTCACAACAACGCTATTGTTTATTATAATATTTATCCAGCAATCTCTTGATATATTTTGCAGGTATTGCATAAGTAATACCGCTGGGCTTTGATAATATTGCCTCTTTGGTTTCCTTAACAAAGACACTATTAACGACACCGATTACTTGACCTGAACTGTAGTCATATAACGGGCTACCACTGTTACCGGGGTATGCTGTTGCATCCAGTTGAAACACGTTAAAAGGAGATCTGAGACGACGAATCATTTTAACACTTAGCTCACCTGGTGAACGAGCAGGCAATACGATGGGAGTGATGGCGGATATCATACCACGGTGAGTTACTGGGTAATGGCCAAGCACGACACCGATCGGAAAACCCGTAAAGGCATAGAACTCACCTTCAAGCACTCGATCAGAATCGCCAATATTCAATGCCGGCAAAGGCTCACCCTCGATTTTCAATAAAGCTAAATCATGGTGTTTATCCAATGCCACAATCGACGCATTACGTGAATGAGTTGAATCATTACCCTCGGTAAAAACAGCTAAATATTCATTATTCTGTATATCCAATTGTTCCGGTAACACATGTGCATTAGTCACAACTAAGCGCCCATCTCCCACCACAAAGCCAGTGCCACGAAATAACGTTGGCGGCCGTCGTGTCTTTTGCACTGAACCCACAGCAACAATACTGGGCTTTACTTTTAAGACCGTACCAGGAAGCCCCTCGCTATATGCATAGCTTGAAAACAGCAGTAATACGCTCAGCGCAGCACTCAGAGCAACAATAACCCTGACCATAAAAATCGTTATGAAAGCACAGGAAAAATATTTGTGGTAAGTTTTAATTTTAATGTCACTCTTATTATTTACCAAGACAGGTATTTATCAGGAAAGTGATTGCGCTTAGCTTACAGGGAGCAGGGAAGTAAGTAGGTGAGCATAATTATTTTAACATTTTCTTGTGCTATTTTCCGCTCTTCTGCGTTGCTGCTACGATCACATAGCTCACTATACTCATCTTCGCAGCGTCTTGATGGCCATAAAATATCCTGCGATTGTTTGTTAAACTAATTATGCTCACCTACTTATACCGAAATAACACAAATATAATTGGTATTTCTTGCTCAGCAACGCACCCACAGAGCATTTCCTATACTCTACGCCCGAACAATTAAAACTAAGCAGGGTCGTCAAAGTAAATCTTCACATTATCCTTGCCAAGCCTTATGAAAGCGGCATTCATCACCATTCAGCGACTATCAATAATGATGCAAAAAAAACAATAAGTAAGGCTAAGCCGTCTGCACCGCAATGGATGATCTGGTACGGACAATACGATTTTTCTCATCAAGATATACCAAGGTGGGATTGAAAACCGCAAGCTCCTGCTGGTTAAAATGTGCATAAGCGCAAATAATAACTAAATCCGCTGGCTTGGCCTTATGTGCCGCAGCACCATTAACCGAAATAATGCCAGAATACGCTTCTGCACGAATGGCGTAAGTGGTAAAACGCTCGCCATTGTTTATATTGTAAATTTCAATTTGCTGGTATTCTCGAATACCAGCAGTATCCAACAGATGTCCGTCAATGGCGCAGGAACCCTCATAATCAAGCTCAGAATGAGTAACACTTGCTCGGTGAAGCTTACATTTCAACATCGTTATTTGCATATATTTTCAACCAAATACGGAAAACATTCTTACAGGTTTGACAATTATTACTGAATTTAGCTCAAACGCCAATATCCCAATCCTAAATTAACCCGCTGAATCATAGCGAAAGCGACCAAGCGACGGAAGATAAAATGTTTTTCAGTTTATTTTGAACGAAAGCGCCACCGATACAGCGCCAATGGCAGGGTGTTTTAACAAGTTTAACATGCATCTCAAAAACACTTACAGGCTCCATGTGTGTTAGACGTTCGCAGTAGATACAATTGATTAATTTAGGATTATACATGATTTACTGTATAGACATGACATAACATAATCTATTTAATCGTTGTTCCGGTCGATTATCAGGCAAACATTACCAAATTAACATTTTTTCAACAAGTGCCCCCTTTAAGGTTAAAACGACCTGATTTTAAAGTATTCTTCCATTACCCCCATCATTGCACCAAAAAAATTCATAAAAAAATAAATAGATAGCGCATTCAACAGAGAGTTGCAATGATCTTCTATTTCCAGCGACTATTTTGCTACCCTGAAGTTAATCCCAAATTAATCAGTTGAGTCGTCGCGAGAGCGACGAGAACGCAGAAGGTAAAAGACTGTTGGGTTTTTTTGGAGACAGCGTATCACCCACTCAGAAAACCCCAAAAAAGTCTTTTAGAGACTGTGCGATAGACATTCGCAGGAGATCCAATTGGTGTACTAAGTTTAACCCAGTGGCTATAAACGAAGTTTGGGCAGAAGAGATTACGTACCTGAAACCCCAGAAGGCTGGATGTATCATATCTAGGAGCCTGCCGAGGATCACAGTATACAAGTAAACGTTTCCGCAATCTGTATGGATGACCTAAGAGCCTTAATGGGGGGGGGGGAAAAAACTTGTTACGACAACGCTGTTATTGAACAGTTTAAAAACATAGCTAAATTTTAAAAGTATCTCAAGAGCATATGAAGCAAGATGTTACCGCCTGTATGACGCATTACAACCTTAATCGATTACATACTTCAAATGGAGATATATCACTGGTCAATTATGAAAATTCTCAATTTAATGCCTCCTCTTTGAGTTGACCAGTACATACCAGTGCACATTTAAAATATAAACTATTCACGTAATACATCCAAATTTTCTCCTGAAAATTTATCGAACCGCTTTGATCGAGTTCGGGCTTCTCATCCCCTTGGGGTCGAGCATTTTCCAACCTGACCCAATAATATGGAGGTTTGCAAGTAAGATTATTCGCTGATCTGGCGGGGAATCGGGGTGATTCCCACCTCCGGCCACGAACTCAAAGAGGAGTGGAACCAACACAATGCCTGCCGGCAATTTACCCTGCAGGACAACCGTTCATTTCACCCACAGTCAAAAATATCCGATGATATTTTTGACTGTGGGTGAAAACATCTGTATTGTCGCGCAATGACAACATCCCGCAGATACCTCTCCCAACAAATTGAGGCCGACCTGGCCAGAAAAATGCTTTTTATCGCCGGCCCCCGGCAGGTGGGAAAAACAACTCTTGGACTCAGCCAGCCGAACGCAGACTCCGGCTACCTCAACTGGGATATACCTGAGCACCGTGAGAAGATACTGCGCAATGAGCTTCCGCCTAGCCCACTCTGGTTTTTCGATGAGATCCACAAATATCGCTCCTGGCGTAACTATTTAAAAGGGGTTTACGACGGTAAACCGCCAGGGCAACAGATATTGGTCACAGGTAGCGCCCGCCTCGATCTCTACCGCTACTCAGGGGATTCGCTTCAAGGTCGCTATCACCTGCTCAGAATGCACCCCCTCTCTATTGCCGAACTGGGCCTGAAAACCGCAAGTGTCTTCCAGCAACTGTTAACGCTTGGCGGTTTTCCGGAACCGTTCTTTTCCGGCTCCGAGGTCGAGGCACGACGCTGGTCAAGGGAGTATCGCAATCTGTTGGTCCGTGAAGATATTACAACCCTGGAACGGGTTCAAGATCTGGGCAATCTGGAGCGACTCATGTTGCGTTTGCCGGATCTTGTCGGTTCCCCGCTTTCGCTCAATGCCCTGCGAGAAGATCTTCAGGTAAGCCATAAAACGATTTCCAACTGGGTTTCAATACTAGAAAAACTGTATGCCCTCTTTCGCCTCTCACCCTTTGGTGGACCGAAGATTCGCGCGATCAAAAAGTCACAAAAACACTACCACATGGACTGGTCCCTCGTAGCCGATCAGGGGCCGAAATTCGAGAACATGGTCGCCTGTCATCTGCTTAAATGGGTTCATTTTCAGCAAGACACCCAAGGCCACGATATCGACCTCCACTACTTCCGAGATACCGACGGCCGCGAAGTGGACTTTGTTATTTCTGATAGGGGAAAACCAGTCACCGCTATTGAGTGCAAATGGTCAGATAGCAGGGTGGACAAAAATTTACGCTACTGGAAGGCTCGTTTCCCGGATTGCGAAGCATGGCAATTATCCGCTACTGGGACTAAAGATTTTATAACGCCGGACGGAATCAGAGTGTGCCACGCTCTGAATTACTTGAATAGATTGGTCTGAATGGAATAGATTGGTCTGAATGGAGGAGTAGGAGCTCTTATCGTTCAGTAGATTCGTTTGCTCCTCCGATAGACCTCAGACCGCCGATCATCACCCTTCGCCCTGGGTACCACGGGCCACCCCACCAACTGCTCAACTTTTGTGCGGAACCGATCAGCACCCAACACCCACGCCTTGTTAATCGATTCGCGAATCTCCCCCAAGGCTCGCTCTGCGATGCGATGTTTGAATAACTGCCTTTCCACTGCCAAGGAAACTTAAATGGTGACGCATACACCCTCTCTTAACTGTAGTTTACCTGTAGAAATCGGCCCATTTTTAATGGTTCAAGCTATTCGGTTCTGAGTCCGAGACTCAACCAAGACCATCCAAGTGCCCAGAACCCCTTTGCACGCTTGGGGCTTTACCCCTGACGCATGGCGGTCTTAATTCTACTTTGTCACATTCATTTTATTTAACTGCACGGTTTTCTTGCGATAAATTGTGATGCTAAAAATTTGCTCAGTTAAAGGTAGGAAATTTAGTTCGATATTGTCCATAGAATTTTGATGGTTCCTTTCGGCGGTAATTTGCAATTCTCAATATTGTATTAACGAACATCCACTAAGTGCCATATTCAGTTTTTTCTTTGATAGAGTCATACAACTTATCATATAACAATAACAGGAATATTTATTTTATATTAGTTTATGTACGGCTTACGATTAGCACTGCACGATGGGAACACCTTCATTACTCAAACTTTATTTTACCTTTCTCCACACTTTTCTGAATTTTCTTAAGCTCACGACGAAATAGATAGTTATTCTCTTTGATAATTGCAGGTACATCCCGTGTCTGACGAATCAACCCGACGATTACAATCTGTGTTTTACTCACTGGAACATAGATAAGGTAATGTTCCCTAACCGCATAAATACCAAGTTCAGTTGTTCCGGTCAGATAGTCTTTTTCAGGAAGGGATTGGTAGTTCAACGCGATATACTGAGCTGCTTGATGAAGGTCTTTAAAATACTGGGTAGTCAGTTTTTTGCCCCAGCGAGAGAGTGACCATTGTTTTGTCTGCCGGAAGTCTCGTTCTGCTGTTTCTGTCAGGATGTAATTTTTTTTCTTACCAGACACTGATGCTAGTCTTCCTCTCCTATATCCAGAATGGATTTATCAGAAAAGCGACCTCGCTTGAGGTCATTCAATCCTTCCATGACATGATTCACCGTTTCCTGTGATTGTATGTCACGACGTATCAAGTCTCGTAAATATTCACTCGGCGTAGCATATAGACCTTTATCGCCTGTACGGCTGTTTACAAATTCACGTAACTCATCAGTAAGAGATACATTCAGACTGCTTGACATAATTCTAACTCCAGAAAAATAAATTAACCCATAGTATGTGTATAATACCAATGGCAAATAATGTCAATATTTATCATTTATTGCCATAGTACAAAGCAGACAAACAAATCAACATAATTTATTGTTTTTATTAAATTAAAAGACACAGATCGCTGCACAATTTGCACCGTGCGGCTCTATCGTTAAGTGCGCGGCTATCTTCAAGATGGGAAGTAAAGCAGTCTAGCTGTTACTGGCTGGCTGCTTCTCTCAGGATTATAAGAACTCTTCTATGAGGCTAAGCATTTTAGCATCAATATATTCTACAGTGGCTTTACCATCCTCGATAAGGATTTCATCACGGTAGCATTCAAAAAGTTCACCTAACGTTTTTCCGCGTACCAGTGTATCAGAGGACAGACTTTGTTCTATCTCTGCCGCCCATGACATTACCTGTGCTTTGGTTGCACAAGGTTTAGGATTTGTACGATATTAATTTTCGAGACTCTGCAAAAAATTAATTGCTTTTTAGCTTTCGTGTCGCAGCTATTTAGCCTTCTCCAATTCGTAATTTATTCGTAATAATCACGCGAAATATGGCTGGTTATGGCCTAATATATAAAGCCATAACGCATACGAATCAAGATTAACTCATTGAATAATAAGAAACAGCTAGATAAAGCCAACTACGGCAAAAAGTAAATGGTGCCCGGGGCCGGAATCGAACCGGCACGGCCGTTAAGCCGAGGGATTTTAAGTCCCTTGTGTCTACCAATTT
>JAADGF010000007.1 GCA_013152545.1 Gammaproteobacteria bacterium | reverse complement strand
CGGTAATGATAACGTTCGTGAGAAAGAGCCACTGGATATTTCAGACCGGTAATAATCTCCCTTCTCTTCCTTTTGTTCATAATGTGTTGTTCCTTTGATAGTGATCGTATTGTCATTTACGGTAATATCCAGGTCTTTTTTCTCAACACCAGGCAATTCAGCACGCACCAGAATTTCTTCGTCACGGTCGATTATATCGACATTAGGGATCTTGCCTTCTGCGGAAATAGCAAACTCGCTCCAGGATGGCCGCATATGACCAAAAGGCGTCATCCAGCCCTGCGAAAAAAACTGGTTAAAAAATTGATCCATATCTTGAAACGGACTTAACGCAGGTGCAGGTATCTTTCTTGGTTTATCATTAGTTTTTTTTATTGGTGAGACCTGTTGGTCACCTTGTTCCTCGATTGCTTTTTCCATTTTATTGCCCCTTAATTTAGTATTTAGAAATTTAATAAATTCCACGCTTAACCAACATTAATTTTAGTTTATATAACAATTATTGCTTGTCTGTTAATACGTATAAATACCTATTTATTTTGTAGTACCAAACAATTTTAATTGATGAAACATTCTGAACTAAAGACAAACAGACCTTCTCCTCTCAGAGCTGTATTAATGAGCCTGCTGTGTCTAATAGGTATATTTCACTATATAACCCAGGTTGCCGAATGTGGTAGCCTGCTAAAAAAACAGGAGTTAAACCATGAACGTTCGACCATTACACGATTACGTGATCATCCGCCGTAAAGAGGAAGAACATTTGTCAGCAGGCGGCATTGTGATACCGGACGCTGCAACCGAAAAACCCGTCCAGGGGGAGGTCCTAACAGTCGGCAACGGCAGGATCGATAAACAAGGAAAAGTTGTACCACCGGATGTAAAATCCGGTGACCGGGTTTTGTTCGGTGAGTACGCGGGCACAGAAATCAAACTCGAGGATGAGGAATTGTTCGTGATGCACGAGACGGACATTATGGCCGTGTTGGAAGAATAGGAAAATAAAGAGAACCACATCACTCTATTTTATATCCTAGCATTGGAGGTGTACGCACATGCCAGTCAAAGAACTGAAATTCGGGGATGACGCGCGCCTGCGCATGGCGCACGGCGCAAGTATTCTCGCGCAGGCGGTCAAAGCAACACTGGGGCCACGGGGACGTAATGTGGTGATCCAAAAGTCGTTCGGCGGTCCCGCGATTACCAAGGATGGTATCTCCGTGGCGAAAGAGATCGAACTTGAGAATCATTTCGAAAATATGGGTGCTCAGATGGTAAAGGAAGTGGCCGCCAAGACCTCGGAAATCGCGGGTGATGGCACAACCACAGCCACTGTGCTCGCCCAGTCGATCTTTCAGGAAGGTTTAAAGTCGGTGGCGGCCGGCATGAATCCAATGGATACCAAACGCGGTATCGATAAAGCCGTCGCTGCTGCAGTTGAGGAGCTGAAACATCTTTCCATCGCGTGTGAAGACAGCGAGACGATCGCCCAAGTGGGCACGGTCTCGTCCAATGGTGACGAAGAGATCGGCGGCTTGATTGCATCGGCCATCGAAAAAGTGGGCAAGGAAGGCGTTATCACCGTAGAAGAAGGCTCCGGCATGGAAAATGTGTTGGATGTCGTCGAAGGCATGCAATTCGACCGGGGTTATCTGTCCCCCTATTTCATCAACAAACCCGAAGAGATGAATGTAGAACTGGAAGATGCGTTTGTCCTTTTATATGACAAAAAGCTGTCTAACATCCGCGATTTATTGCCCTTATTAGAAGCCGTCGCCAAGGCGGGAAAACCCTTGCTGGTCATTGCCGAGGATGTGGAGGGTGAGGCTTTGGCAACCCTGGTAGTCAATGCCATACGCGGCATCATCAAGGTGGCTGCTGTCAAAGCGCCCGGGTTCGGCGACCGGCGCAAGGCCATGCTACAGGATATTGCCGTTCTGACTGGCGGCCAGGTCATTTCCGATGAGACAGGATTGCTACTGGAAAAGGTCAGCCTGGAGGAACTGGGTTCGGTAAGGAAGATTATCATCGACAAGGAAGACACGACGCTTGTTGGCGGCAACGGTCAGCCCGCGGCCATCCAGGCGCGCATTCAGCAGATTCGTCAACAGATCGATAACACCACCGCCGATTATGACAAGGAGAAACTACAAGAGCGCCTTGCCAAACTGTCCGGTGGTGTCGCTGAACTCAAGGTAGGCGCCGCGACAGAAACTGCCATGAAGGAGAAGAAAGACCGTGTCGAAGATGCGATGCATGCGACACGTGCGGCTGTCGAAGAAGGCGTCGTAGCGGGCGGCGGCGTGGCACTGGTGCGCGTAATGCAGGCTCTTCAGGCTCAGGGTTTAAAAGGCGACAATGCCGATCAAGACATCGGCATCAAGATTGTGCTGCGCGCCATGGAGCAGCCGCTACGGGAAATCGTCGCGAATGCAGGCCTGGAGCCATCGGTGGTTCTGAATGCGGTAAAAGAGAGCAAGGGGAACCATGGATTCAATGCCCAGACTGACGAGTACGGCGACATGATCGAAATAGGGATTTTAGACCCGACCAAGGTGGTACGGGTGGCCTTGCAAAATGCCGCCTCCATTGCAGGACTGATGATCACCACAGAGGCCATGATCGCCGAGGCACCCAAGAAGGAAATGTTGGCGCGGCCGGGTATGGAAGAAATGGGTGGATACTAAATTAGCAGGCGCAGCGCTTTGTCAGGTTTTGTTATTATGAACCACAGTTATGATTACTTTTCCTTTGGCGTGTCCTTCTCCAAAACACCGGAGAGCTTCTTTTTGTTTCCAATGATTGATTCTATAATCGGTGTCTGCCAGGTTATAGGCTTCATCCACTAAAAGGCAATTTAAGGTGGGAATTAAAAATTCCAATCCTCTGCTTTCATAAAGGATTCAAGGTCAAGACACTTAATACCAAATTTTTTACAAATATTTGGTATTTTCGCTGAATTAGGCTTTTCTCTTTCCAAAGTAACAACGGTTTTATTTGTAATCTTAGCCTTAGCTATTACAAAAGGGTCTGCATTTTTTCCACCCTTGAGTATTTTTTTTTGTTCAATACCGTCTTGAAATAACCGAACTTGATATATTTGCCCTACAAATACCCCCTCTTCCGCCGTAGGCGTATCAAAAACATCAGAATGATCTTTCATCCAAGCAGTTAGTTTATCCGTTTGGTCTTCTATCTCTCTTTTAACTTCTCTGGTTGAAACTATTTCCCCTACATTTACCATTTCATCGAAATGATCCCATAGGGTTTTAAATACACCTCTGTAATAATTTTCAAATAGCACTACAAACGCTGACGTATCAAAAACATAACTCATCCTTGACCAGCCTTAAGCAACCTTTCCTCAATTCCAGTTATGTTAATGGGTTTTATATCTAAATAATCTGCAAGTTGTATTTTGTCAAAACGTCCCTGATAGTAACCTTCAAAAGCCAATCTGACATAAGGTCGTCCAAGATAAGTCATAGTCGTATTGTAATAATCTCCTCCGCTACCTTTTTTAGTAGGTCGTTTAGCTAGTGCTTTAATAGCTCCACTATATTCTCTATCGCTTATCATTCCAGCATCAAGATACTTTCTATAAATAACATCCCTGCTAACATTAAATTTATCAGCCAGCAAGGCAACGGTATCTCGATTAATCCGCATATTTGCAGATTTATTTTTGAATGCAAGGTCTGGAACAAGAAACTTACCAGCGAATCGATTACAAATTATTTCAATTTTCTGAGCATTATTCGGCAAACGGTTTACATAGCTTTCATCAACAACATCTATCCCACTCGTATGGAAAATCAAGTGTGCTAATTCGTGAAAGATACTAAAAATCTGGCGATTTTCTGCCATTGTATTGTTAATATAGATAATAGGAAACTCATCATCATATAAGCAAAATCCACAAAAATTGCCTTCCTTAAAACCATCTTTAAACGCATAAACACCGATATTAGCAACTCCTTCACGCCATTTCTTTAAAGCTTCTTCAGAAGTTTTCCAAGAAAATTGTTCTTCCAGCGAGACACCTAAATATTCTCTAACTTTGGAAGCCATACTATTTATAGAAGTGCTCGTCTTAAATTGTAAGTCCCTTGTTATCAACTTAGGGGCAGGATTTTTATTCCCAGTAAGCTCTGCAAGGCTAATTTGAAAAGCCTTCGCTTTATATAAGAGCGTCTTTATGCGGTGAGGCATGCGATCGAATTCGCTTTCAGGTATTGTTCTGAACGTTTCGCTAACAGGTGGAATTGCTGGGGGTTCTGGAAAGAAAAATACTGCAATAGGTACTTTAAATTTTTCCGACATACTTTCCAATTGCGGATAGGTAGGGCTTGACTCTGAAACCTCGCTTTCCCATTCTTCTATTTTCTTAAAATAGTGCCCTGCTTCTTCCAAAGAATAACCTGCTTTCTTACGTGCCCAAGTAATCAATTCGGGCGTTACCGGCATAAATTCTCTAATTTTTCCCGCATTCATATTTTGATTATCTCTATATCGACTACTTTATACACAATTCTGTTACCATTATACATATATATAGATACGTCCGCTCTGGGTCGATATCCAACATTCGCTCGCAATAACAGTAAGCCAAATTACTATGTTTAACCAGCCGTTCGTTGACATATCAATGAAACGGAGCTTTGGACTGATGTTTACTGCTCACATTACAACTCAGCATTATAGTTGCCAGTCACTGATAATCAAAAACTTATAATAAAAGTTCAAAATCACACACACAATTACCTTACAGACTGTAGCCAGTAACCAACTTGTATCTAACACTCATATTTATCCACAGGCAGTGCATGTTTTTCATTGATTACATTTATTTCTAAATTAATTTTGATACTAGATACTAGGGATGCAGGGACACTGTAACTTTATAACTTAACTAATGGTGTGTCTCGAGGGTATATACTAATGTGAGATCCAGTTGCTGAAGTACTTCGAGGTCGCGACTCATGGTGTCCAGAACCGGATCGATC
>JAADGF010000068.1 GCA_013152545.1 Gammaproteobacteria bacterium | reverse complement strand
CAGCGGTTGAAGCATGCATTAATCATTTAGAAATTCGTGGATTAGATCGGTGTCTTTCATATGGGCGGGACGGATTTGAGCGTCATGTCGCGTTATCCATTGTCGCCACCAATGTGCATCGCATTGGCCTGCTGCTTCAGCGCAAAACCTTGGTGCAGTTGAGGCAAGCTGAGCATCGAAAAAAAGCGGCCTAGGCTTTCGCTCTAGCTCAACGATGATGTGTTGATGCTGTTTGGTAGAGTTGCCTATGCTTTAACTATCAAAATATAGCAAAAGAAAATTGATTTCTGCCAGTAAGCGTCGTTATTTGCAATTTTTGAAAAGACATTAACGATAAATCGATTAAACAATAACCAGGCGCGATGGCCTGATTCAATTTATATGTAGTTTTCGGGCGGGCATTATTTAACGTAGTGATCGTAAAATGGGCTAAAATGGTGTTTTTGCAGTAGGCTTTCTATTCTTGGACAGGCCACAATCTGTTTTTAAACGTTGGAAAAAATGCAGATACTGTCATTGGATTATTTATCATTTAAGTTGAGTTCGGATTAGATATTTATGATGAATAACAATGTTGAGCCATTTAAAATGTTAGCTTGAACTCTTCATGCTATTTTAAAAGGATGCTTGTAGTGGATATTAGTCTTACTCTTAACGAAACGCGCGTTATTGGTTGTTTAATTGAAAAAGAGATTACAACGCCGGAACAATACCCGCTTTCGCTGAACGCCTTAACCAATGCCTGCAATCAAAAAAGTAACCGTGAGCCAGTGTTGCAGCTTGATGAGTCAACGGTACAGCAAACGCTTGATGGATTAGTGAAAAACCACTTGGTGAATGGGAAATCAGGCTTTGGTAGCCGGATTGCTAAATACCAACACCGGTTTTGCAATACGGAGTTCAGCTCGTTGCAATTGTCAGAACAGGAACTGGGTGTGCTTTGTGTATTGTTGTTGCGAGGCCCTCAAACGCCTGGTGAGCTGCGCTCCCGGGCTAATCGTTTGTGTAAATTTAATGATGTGGGTGAAGTTGAAATTACGTTAACACAGTTAGCAGCGCGCGGTGATGGTCCTTTTGTGACTAAGCTGCCTCGCGAAGCGGGCAAAAGAGAGTCGCGGTATGCGCATCTTTTTAATACGGATGCGATAGAGGTTGAGGCGACACCAGTATCTGTTCCTGTGATGGCATGTGGCATGGACACCGTTTTAAGTAATGATCGCCTTGCTGCATTGGAGTTGCAAGTTGTTGAACTACGCCAGGAAGTGCAGCAACTCAAGGAAACATTAGCCGATTTGCTTTAACCTAACATCAGTTGAATCTACTGCGAACGCCGATAGCACAGAATCTTAAAAGACTTATTGGGGTTTTCTGAACTCACCGTATGGGTGATACGCTGTCGTCCAAAAAATCCCAATAAGTCTTTTACCTTCAGCGCCCTAGTCGCTCTCGCGACGATTTAGCTGATGTGCTAGGTTTAAGCTAACGTTTTAAAATAATAGGGTTTGCTTTCAAATCAAATACGCTGGTTGTATGGAACAGGGTCTTGCTTTGAGCGGTTAACGATTGATAGTTTGGACAAAAACCCATATCGTTGATAATTTGGCCATCTCTTAGGCATTTATCGCAAGTAGTGGTGTTGGGGCAAGTCTCGCAATCCGCAATGTGTTTTAAAATAATGGCAGGTGGTATTTTGTTTATGTACTGATCGAAATTCACACCAAGATAAGATAACATTTTAAATAAACGAAATTGAGCAACCGTTCGACGCAATGCTCTTCTTTCCTGGTGCTTTTTGTAGTTTTTTTCAAAAAGCGGTATTAACACAATTAATAAGCAGAACAAACCGGTGAGACTCAGTAGCAGTGCACTATATAATGAGCTTGACATCATTGTTTTCACCCTTGTAAACGTGTCATTTAATTTAATAACATACCTGGGTAAATTCGTTGATTTAAGTCAGTATTGTGGTTTTCGAGTGTGTCAATGGACTATTTCCAGGTAGATGATGAAATAATGTAACATTTAATAATCCTGAATTAATCAGTGAAATCGTTGCGAGAGCGCCGATGGCATGGACGCGGGAGATAGAGCATACAGGCGTAATTATCGTGTCGATTCAACTGATTCATTTAGTCTAAGGATAGATCATAATGGCAAAGTACTCAAAAAACCGTGTTGTATCGCAGTCAACAAAAGATGAAGGGATGAACATTGCCCGTGGTACGCAGCGGCCAGGGCAAAGCAAGGAACAAACAAAGCTGATTGCACAGGGTATTCAAAAAGGTATTGATCAATACAAGAAACAGCAAAAAGCAAAAGCCAGGGATTTAGATAAAAAACTTAAAAAGACCACTCATTTTCAAACAAGTACAGAAAATTTAGTCATTAACAGCAAAGACGCTATTCAGTATAAGCAACACTGGTTGCCTTGGGTGTTGTTGCTACTCAGTTGGTTTGGAATAGTAGCCTATATTATATTGTACCGCGAATAAACGCCTGGTTTCACAAAGGCTCTAAAGTATGTCGTGCTGTGGCCGTGTTGTGCTCAGCAAAGCCGAGATCTTCCAGGATGGTATAGCTGGCTGGTAGTACGAGTAAAATTAATACCGTTGACGAAAGCATGCCAAACACTACACTTGCAACAAGGGGCACCAAAACCTGGGCTTGTAAACTAGTTTCTAACAGCAGTGGTAACATGCCGGCAACAGTGGTTATTGATGTCAGGAAAATTGCGCGAAAACGATCCCGCACTGCCTGGCCTGCGGCTTCGTGTAGCATCATGCCTTCGCGGCACCGTAATTTAACAAATTCCACTAAGAGTATCGAGTCATTAACAACAATACCTGCCAGTGAAACAAAGCCAATCATGCTCGGCATGGTGAGGTCGAGTCCCATGATTAAGTGCCCCCAAATAACACCGATCAACGCCAATGGTATGTTGATCATAACCACGATAGGTTCACGGTAGTTGCCAAATTGCAAGCATAGTAATAAATAGACGCCGGCAATGCCGAGTAAAAAACCTGAAAGCACGGAGGTATTGGTCTCTTGGCTATTTTTGACTTCGCCTTCCAAGCTGATAAACAGTGTTGGGTATTTGAGCTTTAGCTCGGGCAAAAAACGGTGTTTGGTGTCTTTGATAATTTCATTGGTATTGCCAATTTCAGCATCAATGTCGCCGGAAATGGTGACAGTGCGTTGGTGGTTGACACGTATAATACGTGAGAATTCGCGTTCTTCTTTAATTTCCGCAATTGCTGTCAGGGGGATGTCGACACCGGCCTTGGAAAATACGACCAATTTACTAAAATCATTAAGTGCATTGTAAGGGTCGGTGTCCAGCATGACGTTAATTTCGTAAGCTTCGCGGCCTTGATAGATATCGCTGACTTTTATGCCTTGATAGGCAGCGCGTAATTGCGATGATATTTTTTGCGCATCAAGCCCGGATGCCAGTGCCCCGGGGTAAAGACTAACGCTAATTTGCGGTTTACCCGGCCTTAAATCATCCATTACATTGGATACTCCTGGATAACCATTTAACCAATTTTGTAAATCCCAGGAGGCTTTGGATAGTTGATTCAGATCATCACCCTGTAACCGTATCGATATGGCTTGCCCTGCAGGGCCTAACGTGGGTTCTTTAAACTGAATTGAAATGACATCAGGTATTGTCGGGCTTGATTCAGACCAAAGGCGACGTAACTCATTTAATGAGGTATTGCGTTTTTCTGCGTCGAGCAGGTCCAGGCTAATCGTGGCTAAATGGGCACCTTCTTCTCCTGCATCGGTATTGGTGCTATAAGAAACCTGGATATTTTTAACTAATTCGCCATTGTCTTCCGAGGACAGTTGCTGACGGGCTTGTTCTAGGCTGGTCAACATTTTACTGACGACATCTTCGGTGCGCGAAAAAGGGGTTCCTTGGGGCATTAAAATTTTCGCTTCCAGAATATTTCCCTCAATGTCTGGAAATGCCTTGAATTTAACAATTCCTGCCGGAATCAAACTGATGGAGATAAAGAGCAATGCCAATGCGCCACCGAGTACTAGGTAGCGATAGCGAATAGCGCTATCGCCCAATTTTCCAATATTAGTGGTGAGTTTTTCAAAATAATATTCAAATTTAATGCGCCATTGCGGCTTGGTGTTGTTATGGTATTTTTCTAAGGAGTGTTTAAGGTGATGGGGCAGGATCAAAAATGCTTCAATCAGACTTATGGTCAATACTGACAATAACACCACGGGTAGGACACCCATAACCTGGCCCATATCACCTTTAAGGAAAAGCAAACTGCCAAATAATATAGCGGATGTGGCAAAAGATGAAAGGACGCCACGGGCGACTTTTTTAATGCCATCAATTGCTGCATGAAAAGGCGATTTGCCATTACGGTATTCGGTTTCGATACTTTCAGATATAACAATGGCATCATCCATTAAAATGCCAATTGCCATCAATAAAGCAACCATGGATATCATGTTAATACTAACGCCAAATACACTCATGACAACTAAGCCGCCAATGAACGATATGGGTAAACCCAAGGCCACCCAAAAAGTGTAGCGCCAGTTAAAAAACAAAAACAATGCCAGTGTTGCCAACATTAACCCTTGCAAGCCATTTGTGACCAACAGGCTCAAACGGTCTTGTACAATTGAGGCTGAGTCTTGCGTAATAACTAAATGCGTGCTGTCAGGTAGGCGGGCATTTTCTGTGTCAACAAAGTGTTTTACTGCATTGAATACGGTTAGTGTGTCGTCGCTTCTGTTTTTACTGATTTTCAAGATAGCGGCTGGTTTGCCATTGAGGTCGGTACGCATTTCTTCGTCGGAAAAATCATCTCGAATGGTGGCTATGTCACCTAATCGTAAGCGTCCGCCTTTTTCCGTGTCGAGAATAACGAGGTCAGAGAGGTCAAGCACTGTGGTGCGTTCGTTCTTGAAGCGTATTTGATAGGTTTGCTCGGTGGACTCCAATGTCCCCGCTGGTAGATCAATGGCTTGATCTTTAATGAGGTTGGCGATATCTTGAATGCTAAGTTGATATTGCCGTAGGGTCTCCGGTTTTATCAGTACGCTTAACTGGTGAGTGGAAAAGCCAGCTACTGTGACAATCGGTACATCTGGCAGCAGCAGTAATTGCTTACGATAATATTCCGCCAGAGATTTTAGCTCTGGCTGGGTAAGTACTGCATTAATGGCGACGCTTACGACTGCTTCGGTACGACCCAGTTCTTCAATGATGGGTTCTTCAGCGTTGTCAGGAAAGTCGATAATGATATCGACAGCGGCATTAATGTCATCGATAAATTGTTTTAAATCGCCATTTTCCTGCATGTCAAGGGTGAGTGTGCCGATGTTGTCACGGGCTTCGCAGGTTTGTTCTTCAAGAAAACTGATACCGTCTGTTGCATCTTCCAGGCGATTACAAATACCTTCTTCAACGTCAGTTGGGCTTGCTCCGGGATAAGGTACACTGACTTTTACCTTATTTTTCTTAATTTCGGGAAAGGTTTCTTTGTTAAGTGTGGGCAGCGCAACAAGACCGAGCAGTATGATGACCGTCATTAAAATGTTGGCAGCTGTAGGGTGAGCGGTAAAATAACGAATCACTCTCATTCTCCCCCGTCATTATAGATTTCATTTGTACCTGCTGCCTGTTTCAGCAATTTGGCAGCGTATTTTTTTGCTAGCATTGGCTCAAGCGGCATACCTTCGATGACTGGGATGATGTCATTGACAATGATTTGTTCTCCTTCTTCAATTCCGTTGCTGATAACGGCAAGGTCACCTTGTTGAAACTGTATTTTGACTGGTTTTATCGTTAATTTTTTGTCGTTATTAACAACATAAACGCGGCCCTGGTGAATTGCTTTACGAGGGATAACCATCGCTTTTCGTTCTGGTCCGGAAATTTCTACGGCGGTGTACATGCCTTTTAACAACGGTGGACGTTTTCCGGGGATTATTTTTTCATAGGGTCGGTCTACGCCGACGACGATACCTAAAGTGCGGCGTGTTGGATCGATTGCTTCACTCATGCGCAACACACGAGCCTGCCAATGGGCATCTGGCATACCGCCTACTAGTCGCACGTTTGCGGTAAGCTCAAGTGATTGCAGCACGTCTTGAATATTACGATTAGAGTTAACGTTGAACTTGGCACCGTCCAAATGACTGACTAGTGAGCGCATATGCAGAATAGGTAACTGCGCGTTGATTTCGATACCTTTAATATCCAGGGCTTCAAACAAAGGGGTTCCAATACTGACAAATTCACCTTTCTCAATAGAAACTTCACCAATACGTGCATCAAAAGGCAGTTTGATTTCTGTTCGCCCCAAGGTAGTGTGCTGGCCCTTGACTTGCTGCTCTGCACGTATAATTTGTGCTTTGACGGATGCCTTGCGACTCTCAAAGGTATTTAACTGTCCTTGTAGCTCTTCGACTTGCTGTTTTAGCTGAAGGGTTTTTTGTTCTTCAGCATCCACGGCAGAACGTGCCACCAAGTTTTTTTCAAACACACCTTGGATGCGTACTAGCTCTTGTTCGCCCACCACCAAGTTACGTTTTGCAAGTTTCAATGAATGTTGTGCGGTTTTTTCTTCTTCCTCAAGTTGTTTTAAGGTTGATTGATTAGTCGCAAGATCAGCTTGGGTTTGTGTTAGGGTTACCTTATAATCTTCCGGGTCAATACGTATCACCGTAGTACCTGCTGGAAGGCTATTGCCCTGCTTAAGCAATGGGTGAGAGTAGCTGATTTTACCACTGACTTCTGCCATGCCTGTCAATAGTGTTGAGGGCTCAACGGTACCGTAGGCTGTAACACGGGCGCGAAAAGGTATTTTATTTGCCGTTATTACGTCAACCACCTTGCGGGGCATCTCTGTGCCGGTGTGTTCCAGTGGCGCTTTGTTCTTTACCATCATCACGGCAATTAAAATGCCAAGTACTAGCACGACAAAGAGCATAAAGGGTTTTCGTAAGAGGCTTTTCATTGTGTCTACCATTTCGTTATGTTAACGCGTTTAGAATATGTTAGCGCTTGGGTTTCATTACTGTTGCGGCTGAAAAAGTATCTCAGGCAGGGGGGAAATGCAAACGTCAATAGCCCCTTGTGTTAATGGTTATCCAATCAAAGCTGAATGTGAACTAACAGCGCCTATTTAAATCCTTTTATCGGAAAAGAGATGTTTTTTTGGCGGCTCCACGCAGCTATTCATGAGATCGAAAATATTTCGGGGTTGAGTCGTTTATCATTGCATGCAGCAGCAATTATAGCCAGTCTCTAAAAACGATGTTTTTGCGTTTAGTTAGGCATATTGGCATCTGCAACTTAATAAACTGAATTGTTACAACTGAGCTTCATCCAGGCCGGTACACCATGATCAGCGCTCTGATCATGATACCGTGACACTGTTAAGCCACGCTTTATACTGCCCATCAAAATTGCAGGCTAAATGTCGAAAAATTTTACAGTATTTAATGATAAATACATTATTTGTTAGCTGCTTTAGCAATACCTGGTTAAAAAATGAGTGTTTTTTTGAGTGAATCGATCAATAGCGATCACAGTCTTCTTAATCATTAAATCTTATGTCGGTATATCTTACAATCATTGTTTGGTATATGGGAGAGGGTCGTTTAACTGTTGAATAAATAACTAAAATTTTGTCATGGCATTGTACTTGCTGTTCTCAATAAAAAATCAAATTAGCCGAGGTGCTATCATGTGTTTAAGTGTTCGTGGCAAGCTGATTACATGTCGAAATGTATTGGCTATATTTTTCCTTTTCTTTTCCCATGCCAGTTTGGCTGCCGTTATTCCAATTGATCTCAATGATTTTTTTCCAGATCCCACCGTCACTGTATCCGCGGATGGCTCATCAGCAACCCTAGCCGAAGATTTGTCCGCAGCCACGGTTGTTCTGTTCAACGACCCGGATCTTGGTGATCCAGAAGTTATTTTAGCGGGTGTGGGCACCAATCTGCTTTTTGATTTTGAGTTTGTTAAGCCTAATGACAGTGGTAATAGCGTTATTGAGTTTGTCGCTTTTGTGCTGGATGTGGACAGTGGGTTAAGTGCGGGTGCCGGGTTTGAGTTTTTAACAAGTAGTGCGGGTTCAGGCACCGTGTTATTTGACTTAACGGGATTGGTTGGCGATACGTTAGGACTGCAATTTGAGTTAAGGACGAGCAGTACAGCAAAAGTGACAGTTTCAAACTTAAGGCTTGAAACTGCGATGGTAACAGTGCCAGAACCAACGGTACTGGTGTTATTTGGCTTGGGATTATTACCGATGGTCATTATAAGTCGCCGGTTCGGTAAAAAGAACCAGTAGCCTTTTGCTGTGGTAGAGCCGGTACGCTGGCTAGGTTAATGATAATGCCAGTAGTTGCAGGTATTATCTGTATCCTGTTTTTGACGTTGTACTGGGGAAAGCCCGACGTACGGAATTTTAAAGAGAGCACAACAGGTCGGTAATTCTTTACTTAACGAGTGTCTACGCAGACCTTTCATAAGAATGCAGGCTATGGTGTTTACGAAAAATCGTAACTCATTGATTCATAATCAAGGGTGCATAACACATAACATCAGTTATTTAAGATCACGTATGCTTGAGCACTACTCGACTAGGATTTACTGACTATTTTAATTTCGTGATAGCCAATAAAAACTTTGTTAGCGAAATACTAGGAGGATAATGAAATGAATGTATTTGTTAAATGTGCTATGGTTTTCACTGTTTTTTTGTTTAACTCGTCAGTAAATGCTGGGGTGTTTAGGTTGATGCCTCCTAGTTCTCTCAATATTGATTCACAGAATGTTACTAGCGGTATTTTTACTTTAGAAAGTTTTAGTGGGTTTAATATGTCCCTTTCGGAAACTATGATTTTAGACTTAGGAAGTGGGGCAGATGATATTTCTCACCAGGCAGCAATTGGGACAGGAGAGGTTGTTAATCTTTTAAATTATTCAGATATTTTTTCCATAGTGCAATTTGATTATAGTTTTGACGCAACAATTCCAGATTTAGCGGCTATCAGTGCAAATGTGCTTTCGGCTACTACAAATTTTATAATTTCGTTGCCTTCTTTTTCGACAACGACTAATTTTTTTGAAGTAATAGATGTTAATGGGATTGTATCTTTTCATACTACTAAACCGACTTTAGATTTCAGTGCCAGTGGTACAACAAATATTGACTTGTTTGGTGATGCATCAATATTCGCAACATTTGGAGGTGGGGATGTTCAGTTATTGCCTTCTCAATTCCAAAGTCACGGTATTGTTTCAGTAATTCCTATTCCAGCAACAGTTTGGTTATTTGGTGCTGGTTTAATTGTACTTATTGGAATGAAAAGAAAAGCAATATGACCATAGCAAAGAAGAGGATATGCAATTACTACTAAACTTTCTTGTCGTCACCAATCTGTCCAACTTATTTTTTACAGACCATTAAACATCAAACCGAAGCGGATTAATTTAGGATGTAAAGCGAAAAGCTGAGGCCGGAGTACGGCCTCTCTTAGTTTACAGGGGGCTTCTCTGGCTAGTTTACTTCAAGCATCTGCACTGTACCATCAGGCATGATCTCTGTCATCGTGCCTTTTGGCTCTTCCAGAAAAATGAAAATAAGAGCAAATACCACGGCGGACACGATCCCGATAAACAGGAAAAACTGATCGTAATTCACCAGGGAATTGACGGTGAGGAACATGACGGCACCAACGTTACCGAAGGCGCCGGCCATGCCGGCGATTTGTCCGGTCATGCGTCGTTGTACGAGGGGTACCATGGCATAGACGGCACCTGAGCCAGCTTTGGAAAAGATGCCACCGACAATGGTGAGGCCCACTACCAGCCATACTGGCCATGCCTCACTGACAGTGCCCAGTAGTAAAAAGCTGCCAGTGATGCCGCTAAAGACGATGATCAGGGTGCGGCGGCGGCCAATTTTGTCGCTGATCCAGCCTCCGCCTGGACGGGCGAAAAGGTTAATGAAGGGGTAAATACCGGCCAGTAAGGCAGCGGTTACTTTTGGTACATCGAACCAGGAAACGTAGAACATGGCCAGCATGGATACGACGGCCAGTTCGGTACCGAAAGTCACCAGATAAGCCCAATCGAGAATAGCCACCTGTTTGAATTTGTAGCGGTGGAGTTCTGGTACCGGGGTTTTTAGTACATGACGGTTGATGTGCCAGATTTTCCATACCTGGCCGGCATAGATGCTTGCCAGTGCTCCATAGATGACATAAGTCGTAATATTATCGATCATGTTCATGTTGCTAGGAGACAGCTTCCAGGCTAGCAGCCCCAGGGCTAGGAACAGGGGGATATTCATGAGTATGTATAACACTAGGTCGCCACCACTGGTTACTTCCATGGCGCCCGTTTTTTTTGGCTTGAAATAGGTTGAACCTTTGGGGGTGTCGCTGACGATAAAGTAGTAAACGATGCCATAACCGATGGCGACTAGGCTGGCAAGGGTAAGGGCATAGCGCCAAGCGTCATCACCGCCCAGGTTGGCGGCGATGAAGGGTAAGGTAAATGCCGCGCCAGCAGAGCCGAAATTACCCCAGCCGCCATAGATGCCTTGTGCCAGGCCTGTTTGTCTGGCCGGAAACCATTCACCGATCATACGAATGCCCACCACGAATCCTGCTCCGATAAAACCTGAAAGAAAACGCAATATGGAGAGTGTCTGGTAGTCGTTTGCCCAAGCAAAGGCGATACTGATCGTGCCACCCAGCATCAGAATGCTGGTGTACATGATACGAGGCCCCAGTTTATCCACCAGCATACCGACTACAATGCGGGCGGGAATTGTCATGGCGACATTGAGGATTAGTAGTACCTTGGCCTGTTGATCCGTGAGATTCAGCGCTTCTTTAATAAAGGGCATCATAGGGCCTAGCCCCAACCAGACCACGAAGGTCATGAAAAAGGCGAACCATGTGTAGTGCAGGATACGGATGTTTTGCTTGCTCAGGTCGAGGATGTTAAGTCTTTGCGGCGACATTGTGCATTCCTTAGTGCGGTATTGGTGTCTCAGATCATTACTTCCAGCGGTCAGCTGGAAATGAAAATATACCATATTTGTCGTTAAACCTGAAAAAATCAGTTGCTTTACAAAGCATGTCAGTACAGTTTTTTGATACGTCGAACTGCTTTTTCCGGGTTCTTCGAGTACTCGGGTGAGGCTTACAATCGGTAGCGTTATTGTGTAGAGTTTGGTCTTTCATGTCGAGGCGTTTTTTGATGATGGTGACAGGGCATCAATGGGAATGGCGGTCCGCGTTTGGTTTTTCATGGCTTCGCTGAGGTATCGAAGAAAAAGATTTGGTCGCAGTGCCCGTTTTTGATGTGCTTAACATGAAATAATCGATTTTATATGATTGAATTGTAATCGCTTAGGGTCGCTGTAGCAAAGCGTCTCACATAGACGGGTTTTCCTATTACAGAGGTTTTATGTTAGTTGATAAAATAAGAAACAGAGAAAGTGGAATTGTTCTTTACGGTATTACTCCGCCTAAAAAGGGTACGAACTCAGAGAAAATAAAGGAAATCGCGTCTCGACAACTACAAAGATTACAATCGCTTAATATCGATGGTTTAATCCTCTATGATATCCAGGATGAAAAAACGCGTACAACGGAAGAACGGCCGTTCCCTTTTATGGAAACGTTGGATTCATTTTCTTATAGCAATGAATATCTCTATTCGTTGCCTATTCCTAAAATCATTTACCGGTCGGTGGGAAAGTATAGTGAATCAGAGTTATCACAGTTTCTTGTAAAGGCATCTTCAGAAGATAATTTGGCTGTATTTGTTGGTGCAGCATCCAAGTCTCAGGCTGTTACTTTGTCAATGAGCGATGCCTACAAACTAAAAGCGGCAATTAATGGTGATCTACTTTTGGGGGGGGTCACAATTCCAGAGCGACATCAGCGTAAAGGTGATGAGCATGTTAGAGTATTTAATAAAATGTCGCAGGGTTGTGCCTTTTTTGTTTCACAAGGTGTTTATGATGTAAATGCAGCAAAGAATTTTTTGTCTGAATACTATTATTATGGACAAGAACATAATATTCCACTTGTGCCAATACTGTTAACGTTAACGCCTTGCGGTTCTCTTAAAACGCTTCAATTTATGAAATGGTTGGGGATTAGTATTCCCAAGTGGTTGGAAAATGAGTTGATTCATTCAAATGATATTTTGCAAAAATCCATTGATTTTTCTGAGAAAAACTGGCTTGAGTTAAAAGCCTTTGCGGATGAAAAGGGAATTCCTGTTGGGTGTAACATTGAAAGTGTTGCAATTCGCAAAGTGGAAGTTGACGCTTCAATTGAATTGTTGCGAAGAGTGAGTGGCTAGTTGTGTTCGATGGGTTTCCAGGCTGTATCGATAGTGCATAAAAATACGGTTTAATGCCTTTAGATTTTTTTGACGCCTCGCTAGCGTCTTTTATTGTTTGATACAGCTTTTTAGCCGTATTTTTTCTCTTGTTGGGGCTATTTATTATTGATTGCCGCAATCACTTTGAAAGCCACTTGTTTTACTTCTGAATAACTATCACTAAATGAATACTACTGAAGTTAGATCTCATTTTTTGCTTCTGCTTGCAACAATTCTGGTGGCAGGTTCCTTTTTAGCGTCTGCGAGGCTGGCGGGAATTATTAACCCATTTTCGCTTACCTTATTACGCTTTGTTGGCGCTTCCCTACTATTAATTCCGATTGTTTTTTTTAAGAAAAAATGGCGGGAAAAAATATTATCAACGTTACCGAGAGCGATGATAATAAGCATATTCTATGCTGCATTTTTTATCGCTTTATTTGAATCATTAAATACAACAACGTCGTTAAACACAGGGGCATTATTTACCTTGGTTCCTCTCATTACTGCATTTTTGTCCGCTGTTTTTTTGCAAAGCAGAATTACCAGCAAACAAGTGTTGGTTTATTTGCTGGGGGCTTTAGGGGCTATTTGGGTTATTTTTGATGGTCAGCTGGAATTGTTGTTGCGGTTTTCTCTCAATAAGGGGGATGTCATCTTCCTGCTTGGTGCATTATCAATGTGCTGCTATTCAATAACCATGAAATTATTTTATCGAAACGACGAATTGATTGTTTTGGTGTTTTGCACCTTGGTTGGTGGTTCGTTTTGGATGGTGCTTGCATTATTGTTTTCAGGCCAACCACTGCAATGGGATTTGATGCAAGGTTATGCAGTCTTGCATATGACTTATCTTATTGTTGGGGCAACACTTGTAACGGTTTATTTATATCAAAAAACGACAATTGTTCTTGGCCCCAGTCGAGTGAATGCCTACATTTACTTGAATCCAGCACTGGTTGCAATACTGCTGTTTGTGATTGACGGAACATTAATTTCTACGACTGTTATTCCTGGTATTTTAATTTCAGCTGCTGCGACGGTTATACTTCAAAAAAGCAATAACCCATGAATATTTCTGTCTTTCAGCTTAGGAGGGCTCAATTAATACGGCAGTGCTGTTGGTCTGAAAAAGCGCCACGTCAGTTTTCTGAACGTTATTATAAGGAGTGTATTTAGGCATGACTAAGGAATACTTGGAGCAATTGTCGATAATAATGAAACAGGTAACTGCCCGTCAGTTTAACGGCGTCGATATCAAGTGCAAGCATTTTTTTAGTGGTGCGGCAGTATATGCTGATGGCAGAATTTGTGTTTCCTTAACCCCGGCTGGTTTTGCAATAAAGTTACCTGAGCAATTAAGAGGGGTATTGTTGAAAGAGGAAGGTGCAAAAAAATTACGCTATTTTTCCAAGGGCCCAATTAAAAAAGAATACGTGGTGTTACCAAATACAATGTTAACTGACATGAAAGTGTTGCGATACTGGGTTAACATGGCCGTGGAGTATGCGCTTATACATCCAACGTCGGTGAAGAAAAAACGAGGGGGCGACTCAGGAGATAAGGCTAAATAGTGTTAAATATTTACATTTTAGGTGTGCGGTGTTTGGCTGCATGTGATGCTATGTTTGTGTTACATTTCAATTAGCTCATTTTCCGGATGTGAGGTGAAAACCTAACAATTTTGATACAGCGCCAATAATGCTATGCTGTTTTGCGTATTTCGTTGCTATGTGGTGTTTTGAGGTAACTAATTAGTACTTACTCAGCTTAGCGTTAATTCGCCCGGTTACTGTGAAAAAGCGGCGTCAAAAATGCTTATTGATAGCGATAAACACCGCACTTTCATCTTTATATTTGAACAAATCAAAGGTAATTTGAACTGTTACTGAATATTTAAAAAATCAAGCTGAGTAGTTACAATAATTATTATAAGGGAGATTGTTATGAGAAAAAAAATTGCAGTATTGGTCGTTCATGGAATGGGATCTCAAGGCCAGCATTTTGCCGAAGAGATGATAGAGGAATTAAATAATAGGGTATCTCGTTTATCTAAAGACCCTAATTCGATTGCTTGGAAACCTGTTTATTGGGCAGATATCTTGGAACCTGCGCAATCTAAATACTTGAACGAGGCAAAAAAAAATCACGATATTGATTTTGTTGATTTAAGAAAGTTCACGTTGACTGCTCTCGGTGATGCAACCGCCTATCAAAAGGTAAGCGGTAATGAAAACAATGCTTACGAGAGAATACATGAAAGAGTGAAAGAAAAAGTAAGTGACCTTTATCGAGTGAGTCTGGAAGAGCATGATTGCCCTCTGATTGTGCTGGCTCACTCTTTGGGTGGGCATATTATGTCAAATTATATTTGGGATATGCAAAATACAGTCGATGATGACATCAGTGCTTTCGAAAAAATGAAGTACCTGGCGGGTATGGTTACTTTTGGTTGCAATATACCGCTATTCACTTTTGCCTATCAAAAAGTGGTACCGATAGATTTTCCGGGGCAATTCTTGAGTGATGAATACAAAAGTAAGGCGAAGTGGAAAAATTATTACGATCCTGATGACATACTCGGTTATCCTTTGAAGGCTATAAATGCTGATTATGCCAACACCGTTGATGATGATATTGCAATTAATGTGGGTGGTTTATTTTCAGGTTGGAATCCGGCTTGTCACAGCGCCTATTGGACTGACAATAATTTCACGAAACCGGTATCAAAGTTTATTGGTGAATTTTTATAGACGCAAGTACGGCCTGTCTTTGTCCTGTATCCAACCGGGTTTTTTGGGTTAAACCTAAATTCATTCGTCGAGTATTTTTTCAGTTTTAAATTGTGTGAAATTATTTGAAGTATTTTTTTACCATCTTTGCTAAAAATAGAGTGGTTGCTCTCATTATGTCGTCCAACTGATTAATTTAGGATCATGTGATGGGCTTTATTTGTGTTAGAAGTGAAGTGGTCGGAGTGAAAGGATTTGAACCTTCGACCCCCGCCTCCCGAAGGCGGTGCTCTACCAAGCTGAGCTACACTCCGGTGGTACTTTAAGTGTGAGAATAACGTTTTTATCGATATGGTGGCAGTTGATTCTCATCTTCATCAATGCATTGGCGTAAAGGGTTTTAGGTTGGTTTAATAAGTACGGCTTACCGAAAATTCTGCCAGAGAGGATAATGCGTCTCTGTAGGTTGAATCGGGAATATTACGTAACATGTCGATGGCTTTGTTAGCTTCTTCTCGGGCTTTGTGGGCGGTATATTCGATCGCATCAGTGAAGGCAATGGCATCCATGACTTGTTCTATATTTTCACGGCCGCCGTGTGTTATTGCGTGGCGGATAATGTTTGATTGGGCTTTGCTGCCCGTTGTCATTGCACGGATTAGCGGTAGCGTGGGATTTCCTTCTGCCAGGTCATCACCGATATTTTTACCAATTGTTTGTGATGAGGCGCTGTAGTCCAATACGTCATCCACCAATTGAAACGCGGTGCCAAGATGCATACCGTACTTTGCCATGGCCATTTCTTGTTCTGGTGCAGTAACTGCGATGATTGCACCTAATTGCCCCGCTGCTTCGAAAAGTTTGGCGGTTTTGTAATGAATTACATCCATGTAGCGTTGCTCGGTAGTATCGGGGTCATGGCAGTTAAGGAGTTGTAAGACCTCTCCCTCGGCGATGGTGTTGGTGGCATTGGAAAGAATTTCCATGATTCGCATATTGTTAGCGTCTACCATCATTTGGAACGCCCGCGAGTATAAAAAATCCCCTACTAGAACAGCTGTTTCATTACCCCATATGGCATTCGCAGTATCATTGCCGCGGCGCTTTTGGGAGGCGTCGACAACATCATCGTGCAATAGAGTGGCTGTATGGATGAATTCTATGATGGCGGCAAGATTAGTGTGCTGGTGACCCTGGTAGTCAAATGCTTTAGCCGATAATAGCACGAGTACCGGACGTAACCTTTTACCACCGCTATAAATGATATAGTTGCTTAACTGGTTAATTAATGCGACTTCAGAGTGAAGGCGTGTTTTAATCAGCTGGTTAACCAGGCCCATGTCATGCTCAATCAGTTCATAGACCTGGTCGATAGAGTGCATGGCGTTTAAGGGAGTATTCGGTGTTGCAGTTTCTTGCATCTGGCCATGCTATGGGCGCGCGGCTAAGGTGTCAAGGTTTAACCTAAATTAATCAGTTGAACCTTGATGATTGCACCTGCATTGCTCTACGGCTCGCGTCCATGTTTGTCGCATGAAAAGACCATGGCGCAAAATCCAAGCGATTTTATTAGAGTATTGAGCTTGGTGTTAAAGGCCATTGTGGAATGGGGTTTTACCGATTTTTTATGGTTCATTGACGTTGGTGATACCGTTACGATGCCCTGTGATGCTGATTGTGCCGCAAGAGGATATGGCATTGTTCTCGTCTAATGTGCAGTTCGGTCGATAGAAAGTGGCGGGTAATGTTTGACCTGGGTAGCGTTAGTCGTTAGAATCTCCTGTTTTTTGCCGTATGTAGGCGGTGATTCGAATCTAAGCTGAATTTGGGCATTATTCATAGGTTATTCAACGAAAGTTATTCCACAAAATTTGTGGCTGAAATGGAGAAAGGCGATGTACGCGGTCATTAAAACCGGTGGCAAACAATACAGAGTGGTGAAAGGCGAAAAGTTGAAGGTAGAGACGCTATCGGTAGAAACCGGGGCTTCTGTGGACCTTACTGACGTCCTCATGGTTGCTGATGGTGACAATGTTACTGTTGGCACGCCAATGGTTGATGGTGGCAAGGTCACTGCTACCGTGGTTTCCCACGGTCGTGGCAAAAAAATCGATATTGTCAAATTTCGGCGTCGTAAGCACCATCGCAAGCAAATGGGGCATCGTCAGAATTACACTGAAATTGAAATTACCGATATTTCATTGTAAAGCTGTATTAGTCTATGGCAAACGCGCCAATTTTGAACCTATATTAGGTCGGAGCGTAGTGATTAGGCTGTTGGCAGGTAGTTTCATTCATTTTACATGTTGGCGTGCAAATCGGCTCGTCATCCGATAGCAGGGTAAAGATCAATGGCACATAAAAAAGCAGCAGGTAGTACTCGAAATGGTCGTGATTCGAATTCCAAGCGTTTAGGTGTAAAGCGCTATGGTGGGGAAATTGTCAAGGCAGGCAATATTATTATTCGTCAACGAGGTACCAAAGTGCATCCTGGCATTAATGTTGGGTGTGGTAAAGATCACACCTTGTTTGCTAAAGAAAGTGGTGCAGTTAAGTTTGAAATTAAAGGCCCCAAGAATCGTCAATTTGTGAGTGTGGTGGTGCCAGCGTAATGTAGTTGCTGGGGTTTTTTGTTACCAAAAACCCCGTCTCGTGCGGGGTTTTTTTATTTGGCTTGACTCATTCAGCGTTGATGTGTAACCCAATGCATCAGCGAGCCTACTCGCAATTGCGTCTGTATTGCCTATCTCCTGCGTGTTTTCGGTTGTGCGAAACGCCCATAGCATTGAATCAAAACGATTTTTTAGAATTTATTGTTGCAGTATGAGTGATGTGCTGCTGTGCACGTGCTAATAAACAATATCCTAAAAAACCATTTATTGTCAGGTTTAGCGGATTGTGTTGGGTTGAAGTGGGTGATCTACTTGGGTAAGTTGATGGCCATTGTGGTGTGTAAAATAACGTGTCTATTCATTAAGGACGGTTAAGCGGGACGATTTCATGGTTTTCTTGCGGGCTTCGAGTGTCTTCAGCATTGCTTGGCTGAATTCGATATAGGGTGTTATTTTTGTTGTGCAAATTTTAATTTGAGTTTACGTTTATGAAATTCGTCGACGAAGCGACAATTCGGGTGGAAGCTGGAAATGGGGGTAATGGCTGCGCGAGCTTCCGTCGTGAAAAATATATTCCTTTTGGTGGCCCTAATGGAGGTGACGGGGGCGATGGTGGCAGTGTTTATTTCACCACCGATACAGGGTTAAATACCTTGGCTGATTTCCGTTTTAAGCGAATTTTTCGGGCGATGAAAGGTGGAAACGGCATGGGTCAGGAGCGAACTGGCAAGTCCGGGGACGATTTGCTCATTCGTGTCCCAGTGGGTACTGTTGTGATTGATACCGATACCCAGGAGACCATCGGTGATCTTACAGTGTCAGGTCAAACCTTGTTGGTGGCGAAAGGCGGAGTGCATGGGCTGGGCAACACCCGTTTCAAAAGCAGTACAAATCGTGCGCCGCGTAAATGCACGCCTGGTACGCCTGGTGAAAGTCGGAATTTGTTGTTAGAGCTTAATGTGCTTGCTGATGTGGGCTTGTTGGGGTTGCCTAATGCAGGTAAGTCCACGTTAATACGAGCGGTTTCTGCGGCGAGACCAAAGGTGGCGGATTACCCTTTCACGACGTTGTATCCTAACTTAGGTGTTGTAAGCTTGGGGTTGGATCGCAGTTTTGTGATTGCGGACATACCAGGTGTTATCGAGGGTGCGGCGGAAGGCGCTGGTTTGGGGTTGCAGTTTTTAAAGCATCTGTCACGTACCCGTCTATTATTGCATTTGGTGGATATTCGTCCCCTGGAAGGGACGGGTGATCCGGTTGGCAATATTCTCTCTATTGAAAATGAGCTGAAAAAATTCAGTGACAAGTTGTATGGCAAGGCGCGCTGGTTGGTCTTTAATAAGATGGATCTGATGTCTGCAACTGAGCAGGCAGTAAAGTGTAAAGAGATTGTAACTGCCGTGAATTGGAATCACCGTGTTTATGAAATTTCAGCGATTAGTCAATTGGGCACTGAAAAATTAATGCAGGATATCATGGCGCATCTCGAATCAGCTACCGAGGATGTCGATGAAAATGAGTCGACGCTATAGTTTTAATGGTGTTAGTGTTAATCAGCAAGCTGAACCAGAATGGCAGTGCTTAGTTCATGCGTAACAAGGTTTGTACAGCAAATTGTCTTGTCGTTAAGATAGGGAGTTCTTTATTAACGGCGCAAGGTCAAGGCCTGGATAAAGCCGCTATTGCTGAGTGGGTGGCGCAAATTGCAAAACTTCATGGAAGCGGTAAGCGAGTCTTGTTGGTGTCCAGTGGTGCTGTTGCGGAAGGTATGATGCGTTTAGACTGGCGTCAGCGGCCTCATGCGATTTATGAGTTGCAGGCAGCGGCAGCGGTGGGGCAGATGGGTTTGATTCAATCCTATGAGTCCTGCTTTCAGCTACATGGTATTCATACTGCGCAAGTCTTATTGACGCACGAAGACTTATCAAATCGCAAACGTTATCTTAATGCTCGAAGTACGCTAAGGACATTGCTCAATTTAGGGGTGGTGCCTGTTATTAATGAAAACGATACGGTGGCCACAGATGAAATATGCTTCGGGGATAATGATAGTTTAGCGGCATTGGTTGTCAATTTGGTTGAGGCGGATGCACTGCTTTTATTAACGGACCAACCTGGTATGTATGATCGCGATCCCCGCTTCAATAGCACTGCTGCATTGGTTAGCGAGGCAGTGGCCAGTGATGCAGCACTGGATGCGATGGTGAGTGCAACAGGGGGTGAATTCGGTCGTGGTGGCATGTATACCAAGTTGCGTGCCGCACGTTTAGCGGCAAGGTCTGGCGCTGTTACCGTGATTGCGCTTGGCGCTGAAAAGGATGTTATGCCGCGCATTTGTGCTGGAGAGAATATTGGCACTTTGTTGTTACCCGATCAGGAGCCCATTGTGGCGAGGAAGCAATGGTTGGCCAGTCACTTGCAACCTAAGGGCGGATTGGTGCTGGATGACGGTGCTGTGCACGTATTGCGGGAATCCGGGCGCAGTTTGTTGGCGGTAGGGGTTAGTGATGTGAACGGTGAGTTTATCCGTGGTGAGGTGGTTTCCTGTTTGGATCAGCAGGGCAGAGAAGTTGCGCGAGGCTTGGTTAATTATTCAGCAATCGAGGTCAGGGTCATTAAAGGTCAGGCGAGCAATAAAATAGAAGAGTTATTAGGGTATGTTGATGAGCCGGAATTGATTCATCGGGATAATTTAGTGTTGCTTTGAGAGGGGCGCCCGCTTGGACAACAAAAAAACCGGCGCAGTGCCGGTGTTTTTTATGTTTTTCGCAGCGTGTTGCTATTCGTTACTGCTATTTAAGAGGTAATGGCGCGAATGCGTGTATTCAAGCGGCTCTTATGGCGGGAGGCTTTGTTGGCTGTAATGATGTTTTTATTGGCCATGCGATCAATAACAGGCACTGCTTCTTTGTAAGCTTGTGTTGCTTTGTCTTTATCGCCGTTAGCGATTGCGCTAATAACCTTTTTGAGGTACGTGCGCATCATTGAGCGTAAGCTGGCGTTGTGTTGCCGACGCTTTTCATTTTGTCTTACGCGTTTTCTTGCTTGTGCGGAATTGGCCAATATTATGCTCCTGTGCTTCTGTAAATAAATCCACCGTTAATTCTGTCCGGGCATTCTTACATTCACCCAAAACAACTTATTCAAAAGCTTACGTGGTTCGTTGGATTTTCTTCGGGGCGCATAATATGCTGGTTTTTGGTTTATTTGTCAACTATTTGGTTGGGCTTGATAAAGTTCTGTAAGTCCTTGATAAATACAGTTAATATGCTCGCTCAACAAAAAGGCATTACTGTTTTTATTTTAGATGAAACTGAAAAGTAGCCTATATAACAGTGGATTAAAAAAATCTATTATTTCTATCCAATTTTTTTGATGGGACAGGGTTCAATTAAATGAGTGGCAAGTTGCTGAAATCCACCGCCGTTGTATCATTCATGACGCTACTATCACGCATTTCCGGGTTGGTGCGGGATGTGGTGTTTGCACGATTTTTTGGTGCTGACGGCACTACCGATGCATTTTTTGTTGCTTTTAAAATTCCCAACTTATTGCGGCGTCAGTTTGCCGAAGGGGCCTTTTCCCAGGCTTTTGTCCCTGTTTTCACCGAATACAAAACCAAGCGTGAACATGACGAGGTTAAAAAATTAGCGGCTAACGTGGCGGGTACGCTCGGGGGCGTCTTATGTATCGTTACCGTGATCGGTGTTGTGGCGGCACCCATTTTGGTGCTGGTTTTTGCGCCGGGTTGGGCGGGGGGGGATTCGCGTTATGAATTAACCACGGAGATGTTGCGATTCACTTTTCCGTATATTTTGTTCATTTCATTAACAGCGTTAGCCGGTGGTATTTTGAATGCATACGGCCAGTTTGCGATTCCTTCAATTACACCGATATTATTGAATATTTGCATGATAGCGGCGGCTGTCTGGTTGTCCCCTGTTATGGAGGAGCCAATCATCGCGCTGGCGATTGGTGTGTTTATCGCTGGCGTGGTGCAGCTAGTGTTTCAATTTCCCTTTTTGTTTCGATTGCGGCTATTTTCATTGCCGCGGTGGGCCTGGCATGATCCCGGGGTACGAAAAGTCAGGACCTTAATGATTCCTGCTTTATTCAGCTCTTCTGTGCAGCAAATTAATCTGTTATTTGATTTTTGGATTGCCTCTTTTTTAGTGGCTGGCAGTATATCCTGGCTATATTATGCGGATCGTTTAGTTGAATTTCCATTTGGTATCTTTGGTGTGGCCATTGCGACGGTGATATTGCCGAGCTTGTCGGTCCGGCATGCGAATGATGATCCTAAGCAATTTAGTCATATGTTGGACTGGGCGTTGCGTTTGACGCTGTTGATTGGAGCGCCAGCAGCACTGGGGTTAGTCGCCTTATCCGGGCCACTCATTATTACGATTTTTCAGTATGGAAAATTTAGCGAGCACGATTTATACATGACGCAACTGGCGTTGATTGCCTACTCAGTGGGGCTTTTGGGGTTTATGTGTATTAAAGTATTGTCTCCCGGCTATTTTGCACGGCAAAATACCAAAACCCCGATGAAAATTGCCATTCAATCGATGTTAGTCAAAGTCGTTTTTACCGTGATTTTAGTGTCAACAATGATGATGCTGGCTTACGAGGCACCGCATATGGGGTTGGCATTGTCCACCGCATTATCCGCCATACTGCAATCGACCTTGCTTTATAGAGGTTTAAGGCGTGATGGTGTTTATAAACCCGACCTGGGCTGGGCAATTTTCCTGCTGCGCATCGGTGCAGCCTGCGTCATTATGGGATTGGTGTTATATTTTGGTGTGGAGTCCAATGCTGTTTGGATGCAGTGGTCTGTGTATGAGCGGGTACTTAACGTGCTGCTTTGGGTGAGTGTTGGTGGTATTGCGTATTTTGCCAGTTTAGTGCTGATGGGAATGAAGCTAAAAGAATTAGTTCGGCACAAAACGTAAGCTCCTCCAGCTAACGCCTCCGTGTCATTTTTATGTGTTAACCGTGTATCAACATTGTGCTGAGCTGTTACAGTATACTCGTCAGTCATGATTAAACACGTACTCTACATGCTGTCCAACGGATGATTTTAGGTTAAAACTGGGATGATTCATAAAAGAAAATGGTCATAATTCGGGGCCTACAAAATTTAAAGCCTGAGCATCAGGGTTGTGCCGCAACTATAGGTAATTTTGATGGTATGCATCTGGGTCATCAGGCTGTGTTTAAGCAACTCATTCGTAAAGCGCAACAACTTAATTTGCCGGCTACGGCCATTACTTTTGAACCACAACCCCAGGAATTTTTTTTACCGAAAGATGTGCCTCCCCGGCTCACCAAGTTCAGGGAAAAATTAAATGCAGTATTAGTATTGCAACTTGACTATTTACTGTGCCTTCATTTTAACGCAGATCTGGCCAGTCTCACTGCTGGTGAATTTGTGCAAAAGGTGCTGGTTCATGGCTTGGGGGTTAAATACCTCGTGGTTGGTGATGATTTTCGTTTCGGCAAAGGACGTGAAGGTGACTTCGATTTTCTTAAGCAATCGGGTAATCAGTTCGGTTTTCAGGTGGCAAACACCTGCACGTTTGATTTTGGTGGCGAGCGGGTCAGTAGCACCCGAATTCGTGAGGCGCTGCAAACCGGTAATACTAAATTAGCTGAACAGTTGTTAGGGCGCTCATATGGCATGGTCGGTCGGGTTGCCCACGGTGACAAACGTGGCAGATCTATTGGGTTTCCCACTGCAAATATTTATGTGCATCGACGTTCCACGCCGGTTAGCGGTGTTTATGCTGTACAGATGCTCGGTGATGAGCAGGATTTGGGGGTATCGCTTGTTAATGGCGTCGCTAATGTGGGGGTGCGGCCGACGGTGAAGGGAACTCAAACGTTGTTGGAAGTCCATTTATTTGATTTTGATCGTGATATATATGGTGCACACGTTTGCGTTAACTTTTTGGAAAAAATACGTGAAGAACAGCGTTTTGAGTCGTTTGAAACGTTAAAAGTCCAGATAAACAAGGATGCGGCGGCGGCGCGGGCGTTTTTTAGTAGTGCATTTTGCCCCTAAGCGGTAACATAGACGAGGCGATTGATTGAGCATGTGTTAACGGGGGACACGGGGTAGTGAAAACAGGCAATTCGTGATAATTGTTTAACGTGATAACTATAATTCGTGATAACTACAACTCATGAAAATTACAATAACTTTTAATGATTAGGGACGTGTATATTCCTAATACAACCGTATAGAAGATAACCGTGGCAGATTATAAAGAGACTTTAAATTTACCGAAAACCGATTTCCCCATGCGAGGCAATTTGGCGAATCGTGAGCCGGAGATGCTGAAACGTTGGCAGACGATGGATTTGTATGGTCAGTTACGCGAAAACGCACAAGGTAACGCCAAATTTATTCTGCATGATGGTCCTCCTTATGCCAACGGTGACATTCATATTGGTCATGCAGTAAATAAAGTATTAAAAGATATTATTGTAAAGTCGAAAGTTATGAGCGGCTACGATGCGCCTTATGTGCCTGGTTGGGATTGCCACGGCTTGCCCATTGAGTTGCAGGTGGAGAAGAAGAAAGGCAAAGCGGGGCTGAAAATTTCCACTGCACAATTTCGTCAGGCTTGCCGCGACTATGCACAGCGTCAGGTGGATGGCCAGCGTAAAGATTTTGTGCGTCTGGGTATCTTCGGTGACTGGGATAACCCTTATTTAACCATGTCTTATCAGTCTGAAGCGGATATCATTCGTGCCTTGGGCAGTGTTATCAATGCCGGGCATTTACACAAAGGTTCGAAGCCGGTTCACTGGTGTGCTGATTGTGGCTCTGCACTGGCCGAGGCGGAAGTTGAATACGAGGATAAAACCTCGCCCGCCATTGACGTGCGGTTTACAGTGTTGGACGAGTTGGCACTGCTTGCCAGGTGTGACCATACCGGTGATATTGGCCATGTGGGTGAGGGACCAGTGTCCGTTGTGATTTGGACCACAACGCCCTGGACATTACCTGCGAATCAAGCGGTGGCGCTGAATCCCGAATTGGCGTACGTGGTGGTGCAAACCGAGGGGCAATACGGTGCTGAGCGCTTGGTGTTTGCCGAAGCGTTGTTTGAGAATGCGCTGGCGCGTTATGGTAATGAACATTACCGGGTGATTGCCCATTGTAAGGGCGCTGATCTTGATGGGGTAAAGCTTCAGCACCCATTTTATGATCGGGAGGTGCCGGTTGTTTTGGGTGATCATGTGACGACTGAGTCGGGCACTGGTGCTGTGCATACCGCACCCGGGCATGGGCAAGATGATTATGTTGTGGGAATGCGTTACCACCTGAAGGTGGATAACCCGGTTGACGGCAATGGTTGTTTTCGGGAAGGTACGCCATTGTTTGCTGGTGAGCACGTTTTTAAAGCTAATGATCATGTCATCGAGGTGCTGAAAACCAAGGGAGCATTGCTGCATGATGAATCATTGCAACACAGTTATCCCCATTGTTGGCGGCACAAAACCCCCATTATTTTTCGTGCCACACCACAGTGGTTTATCAGCATGGAGCAAAAGGGGTTACGTTCAAGTGCGTTACAAGCAATATCCGACACACAATGGTTGCCCGATTGGGGGCAGGCCCGCATCAAGGCCATGGTGGAAAACCGACCGGACTGGTGTATCTCAAGGCAACGTACTTGGGGGGTGCCGATTGCCCTGTTTGTGCATAAACAAACAGGAAAATTACACCCTGACACAGAGCGTTTGATAGAAGCGGTGGCGCAACGGGTTGAGCAGTCCGGTATTGACGCTTGGTTTAGCCTCCAGCCTGAAGAGTTGCTGAGCAATAAAGATGTGCAGCACTACGAAAAAGTCAACGATACATTGGATGTGTGGTTTGACTCCGGGGTTACGCATTATACCGTGTTAGATCGTCGTGAGCAGTTGCGTGTGCCAGCTGATTTATATTTAGAGGGTTCCGATCAGCACCGTGGTTGGTTTCAGTCCTCATTGCTCACATCGATTGCTCTTAATCATCACGCGCCTTATAAATCTGTGTTAACGCACGGTTTTGCAGTGGATGCTAAGGGTCAAAAAATGTCGAAGTCCAAGGGCAATGTGATTGCACCGCAGAAAGTGGTTAACCAGCTTGGTGCGGATATACTGCGTTTGTGGGTTGCCGCTACTGATTATCGTGGTGAAATGACGGTTTCTGATGAAATTCTAAAACGTACGGCAGATGCTTATCGGCGAATGCGTAACACCGCGCGATTTTTATTAGGGAATCTCAACGGTTTTGAGCCCGATCAACACATGGTGGGTATGGATGCACTATTACCACTCGATCGATGGGTGGTCGAGCGCGCCCGACAATTACAGGCAGAATTACTCACGGCGTATAACGATTATGAGTTTCATCTCATTTATCAGCGTATCCATAATTTTTGCAACGTCGATCTGGGTAGTTTTTATTTGGATGTTATTAAAGACCGTCAATACACGACGCAAACCGATAGTCTGATACGGCGTTCTGCGCAATCGGCTATGTATCATATTATTGAAGCCATGGTGCGTTGGCTGGCGCCTATTTTAAGTTTTACTGCCGATGAAATTTGGCAATCCATCCCCGGCAAGCGTGATGCTTCAGTGTTTTTGCAGCAGTGGTATTCATTTCCACTAGTTGAACAATCATCTGTAATGGATGATGCGTATTGGGGGTTGGTACTAGAAGTGCGTGAAGCTGTTAGCAAGCAATTGGAAGCGCTGCGGGTTGCTGGTGAAATTGGCTCAGCCTTGGGTGCCGAGGTAGATTTGTACTGTGGGACTGAGTTATACCGGAAACTGGTTTTATTGGAAGATGAGTTGCGTTTTGTGTTGATAACATCTTATGCACGTGTTCATCGGGATACGGAACGGGGAGATGCGGGTATGCACTTGGAGCTATCTACTGGTGACGAATGTTGGGTGGTTGTACAGGCTTGTGGATACAATAAATGTATTCGATGCTGGCATCATCGGCAGGATGTCGGCAGTGATGCGGAACATCCCGACATATGCAGTCGTTGCGTGGAAAATGTTGTGGGTCAAGGAGAGCGTCGTCGTTATGCTTAAATGGATTTGGTTATCAGTGGTTGTTGTTATACTTGATCTGGCCACTAAGGCAATTGCGAGTGATCAGTTAATATTACATCAGCCCGTAGCAATGTTTCCTGGATTTAATTTTACCCTGATGCACAATAGTGGCGCGGCGTTTAGTTTTCTCAGTGATGCTTCCGGTTGGCAGCGATGGTTTTTTACCATTGTTGCGTTAGGGGTAAGCGTCGGTATTGTGGTGTGGTTGAAAGGGTTGGCAAGGAATCAACGGTGGACGGCCGTGGCGTTGGCGTTAATCCTGGGTGGGGCTTTAGGTAATGTATGGGATCGCATTACGTTGGGTTATGTTGTCGATTTTATTCAGGTTTATTATGACCGATGGTACTGGCCTGCCTTTAATATTGCGGATTCAGCCATCAGCGTCGGTGCGGTTACGTTAATTATTGATGCATTCCGCACAGCGCAAGATGAAAAAAAACAGGCATCCGAAAAAGTGTAAATGCGATTAGTGCGATGGGCAGGGTGTCTTTAGTGATTAAGGGAGCGTATTCATTCCTAAAGCAAAAATTCAAACGGGTAGTCGGGTCAGCTTGCATTATCGATTGTTACTTGAAGACACGACCGTAGTGGATTCCAGCTACGATTGTCATGAACCGCTTCGTTTTGTGATTGGCGACGGCACCTTAATTGACAGTTTGGAAACGACACTGTTGGGGCTTACTTCGGGAGCCAAGCAAACGGTACAACTATCGCCGGAAAACGCCTATGGGGTTAGCGATGAATCGGATATTCATGCCATGCAGCGCAGCGAATTTGGCGATGCTATTAAACTTAAGGCGGGCGTAGTGATCGGCTTTGACACCCCTTCCGGGGAGCAAATACCGGGAACGGTGGTGGATATGGACGAGCACATTGTCAGGGTCGATTTTAGCCATCCTCTTGCAAATCGGACAATAATTTTTGAGGTGGAGATTATTGCCGTGGAGCCTGATGATAACGGCGTTATTGAACCTGAATAATAGGCAAATTTATTACCATGAAGATATTACTTGCTAATCCACGGGGGTTTTGCGCCGGTGTTAATCGAGCCATTGAAATTGTGGAACGGGCGCTGGTAAATTTTGGTGCGCCCATCTATGTGCGTCATGAGGTGGTGCATAATCGTTACGTGGTTGACGGTTTACGAGACAAAGGTGCGGTGTTTGTTGATGAAGTATCAGAAGTGCCGGATGATTCGATTGTGATTTTCAGTGCGCATGGTGTGTCGAAAGCGGTGCAGCGTGATGCTAAACAACGCGGTTTGCGCGTGTTTGACGCAACGTGTCCATTGGTGACCAAAGTTCACATGGAGGTTGTGCGCAATGAAAAAGCTAACCGGGAGTGCATTTTAATTGGGCATGCGGGGCATCCTGAAGTGGAGGGTACCTTGGGACAATATGAAGGGCGCGGCGGAAAAATATATTTGGTTGAAACCCTTGCTGATGTGGGAAAATTGGTTGTGAAAAATTCAACTGATTTGGCTTATGTGTCCCAAACCACGTTGTCGATGGATGATACCGCAGAGATTATTGCGGCTCTTAAAAAGCGTTTTCCAGCTATATCAGGGCCTAAAAAAAATGATATCTGTTACGCCACACAAAATCGACAGGATGCAGTCAAGCAGTTCGCATCCGAGTGCGATGTGGTATTGGTGGTGGGTTCCACCAATAGCTCCAATTCCAATCGTTTGAAAGAACTGGCCGAGCGCCTCGGTGCTCATGCGTATTTGATTGACAATGCCAGTGAAATTGAGCATGACTGGGTGAAGCACGCCACCTCTGTGGGTGTCACGGCCGGGGCGTCGGCGCCGGAAGTACTGGTCCAACAGGTAGTGGCACAACTTGAGCAATTTGGTGGTAGCAAAACCCATGAAAATAACGGCATAGTGGAGAATGTTGTGTTTTCTTTGCCGAAAGCATTATCGTAACGCCCTGTTGGTAAGATTTTATTGTAACCCGCTACCCTAAAAAACGCGTGCTATATGTGAATAACATCATGATAATAACTCGGCTGCTGTCATTCTCAGCTAGTACAAATTAATTCCTTTGGCTGCACTGTATTCCAGCTTGTACCATTGTCGCGTGTACCGTTGCCATTGCTGTCCTGTGCGAAACGTACCCGGCCTGAATAAGCCAGGACTAAGCCGCGGGTAAACACTGGGTTACCGCCCGGGCCGCATAAAATCCAGGTATCCATGAAGCCGGGGGAAATGCCAACGGATTGGTACGTTATGCGTATCCTCGTACTACTACGTAGGCTGTAATTGTCAGGTAAGGCGCTGTGTTGTCGTAATACCTGGTCCTGAGGAGGATTGTACTGACCATTGCCGTTGATATCTGAAAATACCATCCAGCCTGTATTCCACACTTTTTGTTCGTCAATATCCGGTGGGCCGTCGCATTGAGGGTTGCCTTGTGTTCGACACACCGTTACTGCGTTTCCCCTTTTTATGGCTTCACTACGGGCAAAGTTTAATGATGTCGCAAACTCATGAATCTGGGCTGTTGTTTTGTTTGTATGAATAAGACTGGTTATTGAGGGTGACACTGCAAGTATTATTGCAGCAATGGACAACGCAACTAGCAACTCAATTAAGCTGAAGCCATTGCTGGCGGGATGTTTAATTATTAATGTGTTCATCGATATTCCTTTATTTTTGATGTGCACTTGTAACGATAGGCTGTCCAGTTTGCCGATACCGCAGCCACTGTTGAAAATGCTGTTGATTAATGTTGCTGATGCAACCAAGTTCAGGGGTTATTATGAGGGGAGCGTCGATTAAATGATGTGATGTATTACCCATTTTTTGATGGAATAGTTGGTCTATACCTAAATTTCAAATACTATGAGTATATTTCAAGTTTTTTCAGTTAGAATGCGCCGATACAGACTAAACCTGAGCGCCATATACCCAAAGCGTTTAACCTAACACATCAGTTGAATCGTCGCGAGAGCGACTAGGGCGCTGAACGCTTTTCAATGTTTCGGAAAAACTTTATTGAGGCCTTTCTAAAATCATCCGTATTTTTTGTAATGCGGGTTATATAAAACATTCTGCTTAAAGAAGTGCCTCAATCGTTCGATTAACGTTAATTCAGGCGAGCAAGCCGACAGATACACCAACTGCAACCTTGAACTTTTTTCAACCACATCGGTTGCTTTATAAGCATAGTGATATCGTGCATTGTTCAGGATAACGATAACTTCTTTTGCCACTCGGCGAATATTCAATACCAAATGCTTGGGCTAAATACTGAATAATTGCCCCGGTTGTCAGATAAATATTATTGTCCAGCTCTTTGCGAAATTTTTTCAATTGTTTTTCATCAAGGTTAGCTTGCTTGCTGATCAAAAGCGTTTAGCAGTAAATAAAGGATAGAAACCAGGTGGCAATTAAAAAGACAGAAATTATATTCCTCCCTCTGGGTAAGTTGTGGTGATCTGCGCGGAGGCATGGGTGCATCACAGTATAAAAATTATACCTAAAACGTTTGAGGTTTAGGTGTTAATTGCACGCCCTGTTTATTCCATAGCGGCGTTAAAATTTCTTGCAATAGGCCAACTATTACTCGTCATTTCCATTTTATGATACTAACCCCTGGTTCTTTATGAAAAGCGAAATAACGAGAGAAATTAATCTGATCTTTTAAGCATGACGGGTATCGATGGACATACTTATACTGGTTTTGATAAAATCGTTTATACTTAAATAAACTGGCTATGCAATAGCGTTAGCAATAAGTGCTATGTATCTGTGGAGTTTATATACCCATGGCGCTAGAGTTTTAGGTGTTAAGAATTAGGAAAACACTTGTGGCGAGCATGTTTAGCCAAGTTAACGCCTAAATCTCAAACGCTATGGGTATAGAACTACAAGTTAGTATACAATCCTTAATATAGAGTTGTATGTCATTTTTAAATAACGCCGATGTGGAGGTTAATATGGTAAAGCCGGATAATGACAGGCTGGATAAGGTGATGACCGATTCATTGCGTGCCCGCGATCTGCGTGAGCAAAGTTACCGTGAGCAGGCGCTGAAGATGTATCCGCATATTTGTGGTCGTTGCACTCGCGAGTTTACCCGTAAAAACCTCCATGAACTGACGGTACACCATCGTGACCATAACCATTCCAATAATCCTATTGATGGCAGCAACTGGGAGTTGCTGTGTCTCTATTGTCATGACAATGAACATCAGCGTCAGCTGGACGCGCGGCAGGGTAACAACTCTACTGATAATACTCAGCAGGCTAGCTCGACGTTTAATCCGTTTGCCGATCTTAAGTCGATGTTGAACAATAAAGAGTGAGTGCAGTTACACCTAAATCTCAATCGTTATGGGTATAATAACCTGAATCTCAAACACGGCAGGTATCTGTTTTTCATGTCATAAAATTGATTTGGTCAATAGCATGGGTGTGCCAATACTGTTGGTTTTTAATTCACCGTTTCCTTCTCTAAAATAAGCTTCCCAAAAATTTTTCAAGGGTATGATAACCTTGGGACGTGCGTAGAATTTTTCATCAGCGATATAACCTAAGCCTAAAAAGTAAATTTTTGCACCGTACCATTCAGGGATCAATTGTTTTTTTCTGATTGTGTTTAGCGCACGTTTAGCGTTAATGGTGCGAATCACTCCGTTTTTATGAAAAGAGAATAAGTCACTGTGTTCTAAACCGTCACTGACCACTAACACAGTTTTGTCCTTGATGCTTTGGTCTGCGATTAGTTGATTGGCAAACGTGTTTAGGGAATGAATTAAGTTTGTTTGTGGTAATTTGTCATCATTGAATTTTAAGGTGTTTGTCAGGGTGTTTACCAATGCGTTGTGAAATTCCTGCTTACGTTTTTTTATACATGCCAAAATTTGTTGTTTGTGTTTGCGACGTAAATGAAACAAATATGGCTCAGTTGGCATAATATTGCCCGTCTCGTCGAAAACTAATTCGGTATAATTGCCGCTGATGTTAGCGGAGAAACGAATTATTTTGACCTGTTCACCGTGATTTCCCCATTCTGACACCAGGTCGATAATGGCTTTTTTAATGGGTATAGTTAAGGCCATGGTCTGATCTATAAAGACATAAATAGCTTTTTTTGAGGTGGGTTTAGGGGGGGCGGCGATGCCAGGTATGTCATAACAGCTATTTAAGAATGTACCAGCAAAAACCTGAGCAAAGCCTTGTGTTAACAGCACCATGCAAAGCAAGAATGTGCATATTGATGAATGGGGTATAAAATGTGCTAATTTTGTCATAACCGCGAATGCTTGAATAATATGCATGAACTTTCAGTATGGTTCGACGCCAATTTATTTGAAGTGGGTCTGGGTCAGGATGCCGACATATAGTAATTAATAAAGCAAGTTTGGTGCCGATCTTGCAAGTGTTATCTTGCAAGTGTTAAGCGAGCAGGCTGGTGCATAATGTATGGTGTGTAATGTGGTTACGATTTGGGTGTTGTGTTGGCAAAAAACCAAAGTGCTCAGCTTAAATAGTGTAAAAGCCTAATTCTGAATGAATAGGAGCAGTACGGAATGATTGCCGTTGTAAAAATAGTTTTAGTTGTGAGTGTTTTCACATTACTTTACGGCTGTCTTAGTGGTGGCATTTTCAAGCCCTCTGCTTCGCAGAGTAAAGCGGTTTCAGCGACAACGGCGGGGGCAGCTGTCAACGTTGGTGCTGAGATTCATTGTTCGAAAACGGGTAATGGGCAGAAATTTTTTATAATAACGGATAGTAATGATGGGAAGTTGTCTCGGGTTAAAGTAGGGGCAACGGGCTATGGTGCACCACCTAAAAAATATTACCCAGAAGCACAGCGGCGTTTAATGACTATGCGAGCGTCTAAAGTTGATGCTTACCGAGCAATGGCTGAAGTGGTGGGTGGTTTACATATTTGGGGTGGCTCGGCAATTGGTGACATGGTATTGGAACATGATCGTTATCGTTCGTTTGTCGATACTTATGTTCGAGGCGCACGCATTGTGAGTGTACAGCCAACGGCTGATGGCGCATATATAACGGTGGTTGAAATGGAAGTGAACCAGCGTTTTCTGTCGCAAGTGATGGTGTTTTTGAATTCTGAAAACAATATTGATTGTGCTGATAATATAAATAATGCAATGTTTACCCTGGATGATCCAAATAATATTAGCCCCAGTTTTTACTATAGTGAATAAGTGTTGTGAGTTAAGGGTCTGTAAAGAACTAACGTGAACATTCTGCTTGTTTATCCTTGCGTCTTCGACGTTGCGCAAAAGCTTACAGACAACGAGTATGTGCCCTGATGGGGTACGCCCATTTCCGCGTTGCCTATATGGATGTAGGTAAGGGGCGCGAGCCATGGATGGTTGAAGACGAAACGATATCCGGCGTAATCTGTTAGACCCTAAGTGTCGCCATTCACTTCTCAATGCTGAACAGGCAATGAAAAAACAATGAAGTTAATATGTCTATGAAATTAGTTATTGTAGTGGGCGTTATTATTGGTGTTTATTTGTTTAGTGCTACAAGTATTGCTGCATTAGTGCAAGCGCAAGGCAACGCCGTGATTGGTGATGAGGGCAGGGTCAATGCACGCCAATCAGCAATGCAAGACGCTATGCGTCAGGCGGCAATTCAAGCCGGTGCCCGTGTTCAATCCACAACAGAAACTTTCAATTCAGTGGTGACTATCGACAATGTTAGGGTACGGGCTATTGGTGTTGTGCGTGAAGTGGTGGTTTTGGACGAATGGGTTGATGACGATAATGATACCTATCATGTGCTTATTCGTGCCAATGTCATTGCTGCTGATTCCGGTATGGAGGAGAAAAATAACCATCGGTACGGCTATAAAGTGGCAGTTACCCAATTTCAGGTGCCGGATCGCTTGCAAATTCATGATTTACCAAATATCGAGATATTACTTGCCCAGGAAATTGTACGCCGTTTGCAAATTAATGAGGGTTTTTATGCAATTGATGCTTCTCAATACTTGTTGTCAGACTCAATGGGGTCTTATACCGCATTAGGGTATACACCAGAACAGATTATCGTGGATATGGCAGCTCGTTTGGGTGTTCAATTTGTGATATCGGGTTTAATCAAGGATTTTGGCGTCACCAGACATTTATCATTTTTTGAACTACGCCATGCTGAAATTGAGATTTTTATACATGATGGTGTGTCTGGCGCATTAATTTCCCGTCATCAAATGAACGGTTCTACACTGCAAGGTGAACCTTTTCAATTTCCAGTCTCGACACCCGTATTAGCGGATAAGTTTTTCGCTTCACCGATAGGGAAAGAAATACACCGAATGATTAACGGATTGATCGTAGAAGCCGCAAAAACGATGAAAGCTCTGCCCTTTGTAGCACGTGTGCTTCAAACCCGGGGTAAAAAAGTTTATTTTGATGTTGGGGCAACATCCCGTATTCAGGTTGGTGATGTTTTTATGGCTTTTAAGTTAGATGAAGAGGCGTTATTTAATCCCTTGCGTCAACAGTTTTTTGGGTTTAGTGAATCACCCGCTACTTCCGTCGTGGTCAAGCAAGTGCAGCCTTTGTTTGCTATGGCAGAAGTCGAAACAGACAATATTAAGTTAGCACCCGGTGATATAGTGCGCTTTAGTTGGTAGGTTTTTGTTAGCTGTATCGGCATCGAGATAAATAATCGCAAAGGCGATGGGTATATATTGAGTCGTAGCGAATTAGACGTAGTCTTATTGCCCGTTAGGAAACATTCACTGGATAATTTTAGGTTGAACTTTACGTCGCTTTAATTGTTGCTGAAATCACTGGTTAAGTGCCTTGATTTCACCAGCAATATCGAATCTGCCTTGGCTGTTATGTTGTGTGCGTACTACTTTTATTGTTGCATCTAACGGTTCAACAAGCGCGTGCTCAGGGGTAATGTTAATTTCCATCATCGTGCCGGGTTGAATATTGTGTGTGCTGGTGAACAACACGCCTACGGCACTTAAATTTAGGCATTGCCCCTCGAATGTTTCGTGAGACCCCAGTTTCCGATAAGTGATTCTTGAATTAGTGCGCATACGGATAAAATTACGTTTTTCCGAATAATGTCTGGCCATGTTTGCTCCTAAATTGGTGAATTATATTGGTTGCTTCATTACCCGTACTGGGGCACTGTATTTCACCATCCTGAGATGAAAATGAAGCAATTTTTTTGTCCATGTTTAGTTGTTTGAATATAGTCCTTGGTTGCCTTTGTTACGATTCAACTGATTAATTTAGGATAATTGCCCTGTAAGTCTTATATTCAAGCATTGCCTGTGCCAATTTGAGAAAATAACCATATCAGCTGGGATTAGGGGTAAGGGTGTCGTTAGGTTGTTTTTATCGTTTTATAAACAATGTGGTATGATGACAATGGTTTTTTTGGGCGATAGCCAAACTTGGTTTCGTTGAGTGTTGGGTCAAAAAAAGATATTTTTTATGGTATTTACCATTTAGCGATGTGCTATTTCAGCGATGGAGCTTAGGCATACTTCTGTTATATACTTAAAAATCATATAATTGCTATAATATTATTTGTTTTTGATTGATAAGGTTGATTAAAGCTTATGCATTACCGTTACCCAGCGGGATGGAATAACGCTTGTGATTATTAATTAGGAATTGGATTTACTGCGGTTTTATCACTTTGGATTTTGATACTATTAAGTAAGTAACTGTGTACGGGGGCTTTTCTCTGATTGGGAAACAGATTGTTAAAAGAATGCTAGAAGACGATTAACCACGGATTCACAACACGCTTGCTTGACGCTGTGGGCGAACATGACGGTACGATCGGGTTATTCAAAGGGTGTTTTTTTGAAAATGGAATTGTCGATGATATCAAATTGGTAGTGTGTTAGTTTGAGGGGTGTCGTAAATCCATTCAAGCGGTGTAACAGCGCCAATGAGCGTCACAGTGACCGATTGGTTTAGGATGGCTAATTAGCGTTAGCCAACGTATGTTTATTAATGGATAATTCTAACGCATCAGTTGAGTTGTCGCGATAGCGGCTAACGTGTGGAAGATAAAGTGTTTTTCAGGTTATTTTGGATGAAAACGTATCGCCTATAGGGTGAGCAATATGGCCTGAAAAACACGTTAGGTTCCGTGTGTTAGCCATTCGCCGTAAATTCAACTGATGTATTAGGATAATGACTAGAAGTAAAACTCTGTTGGAACCACAAGAACCTCATAATAATATATTGTCACCTATTATCGTCGAGCGTGACGCCCATACTATTTCGCGCACCAATATTAGCGAAGCGGCATTAAAGGTTTTATACCGGCTCAAAAAAGCGGACTATGATGCATTTTTGGTCGGTGGCGGTGTGCGCGACTTATTGTTAGATCGTCATCCTAAAGATTTCGATATTGTCACCAATGCATTACCCGAAGATGCCAGTACGCTGTTTCGCAATAGTCGTTTGATTGGGCGCCGTTTCCGGTTAGTTCATGTTCACTTCGGTCGGGAATATATCGAGGTAGCTACGTTTCGTGGTCATCACGATGTTTCCGTCACCGAGGTTGTTAATGGCCGACATGTGGAGGATGGTATGCTGATTCGTGATAACGTCTATGGCACTATTGAAGAAGATGCCTGGCGTCGCGATTTCACCATTAATGCTCTGTATTATAATATCCAAAATTTTTCAGTGCTTGATTATACCGGTGGCTTAGCTGATTTAGAAAAGGGGCTTATTCGTATTATTGGTGATGCTGCGGAACGTTATCGAGAGGATCCTGTTCGGATGCTGCGTGCTGTCAGGTTTGCGGCAAAACTTGATTTTAAAATAGAGTCTTCTACCGAGGCACCGATTTATTCACTTGCCGAACGTATAAACGCCGTGCCACCTGCACGCTTGTTTGAGGAGGTGCTGAAAATGTTTCTTGGTGGTTCGGCGGCGAAAACCTACGAATTACTGCGTACTTATGGATTGTTTGGTAAATTATTCCCGCACACTGAGGCGGCGCTAAGTGGCGAAGACCGTGGCGCTGCTGACTTAGACAGCTTCATTAAACTGGGCCTGTCGAATACCGATGCGCGCATTGCACAGGGTAAACCAGTAACGCCAGCCTTTCTTTTTGCCATTTTATTGTGGGGACCGGTGCAAAGGCTGGTTGGTTTAAGCCAGGCATCGGGAATGCGTAGTTTGCAGGCGCACCAGCAGGCAGGTGCTCAAATTATTGCCCAGCAGGCAGAAACCGTGGCGTTACCCAAACGCTTTAGTGTTCAGACTCGGGAAATTTGGGCTTTGCAACCCAGATTATTGGGCCGTAGTGGTAGCAGAGCTAATCGTCTACTGACAGTGCCGCGTTTTCGGGCCGCTTACGATTTTTTATTGTTATTGGCAGAAACAGTATCACCTGATTTAATGGCGTTGGGCCAATGGTGGACTAAGTTCCAGGAAGCCAGTGAGCAGGGCCAAGCGGCGATGGTTAGAAAAATCCAATCGCCTAGCCGCCGCAGACGCCGCGCGCAGTAATCAAGGTGTTGTTCTCACGTTGTTCGGAAAAATGATTACCGCTTATATTGGTCTGGGTAGTAACTTGGGTCGCCCGGTTGATCAGCTACGAGCGGCAAGTATACAGATCGAAACCGTGCCTGGTATTGAACGGTTATTGATGTCTAATCTGTATAAAAGTGCTCCTATGGGGTCAAAAATCCAGCCATGTTACATTAATGCAGTTGCTGAAATTGTTACTTCTTTATCACCATTGGATTTGTTAGCGGAATTGATGCGTATTGAAACCGCTCTGGGCCGTGTCCGTTCCTCCGAACGTTGGTCTTCCAGGACGATTGATTTGGATGTATTGTTGTATGGTGAAAAAATAATCAATTCTAAAACATTGGTAATACCGCATCCTGGGCTGTATGAACGCGCTTTCGTCCTGTATCCTTTACATGAAATCGCGCCGCATTTAGTCATTCCAGGGCATGGGCCATTGTCGCAGCTATTAACGGTGTGTGATAAAGGTGATCTGGAATTGTTGACTGATGTAAAGACCATCATCGTTGCGTAGTCTTTTTTACTGAGCAATGGGTGATTGAACTCTAAAAACTAAAAAATTATTTAACAGGTTTATAGTGCATGAGCAGTCAAGAGATTCCACGCTATATTGTTGTGGAAGGCCCGATTGGCGTGGGTAAAACCAGTCTAACAAAATGTTTGGCGGAGCAGTTGCAGGCCGAATTGTTATTAGAGCAGGCGGAAGATAATCCATTTTTGGAAAAATTTTATCAAAACCCGCAACGATCGGCGTTGCCAACGCAGTTATTTTTCTTGTTTCAGCGAGCACGACAAATACAGGCGTTACGTCAATCCGATTTGTTTGCGCCGATTCGGGTGGCTGATTTTTTAATGGAAAAAGATCGTTTGTTTGCGCAACTGACGCTTGATAATGATGAATTTCGATTATATGAACAAGTATATTCTTCGTTAACGCTGGATGCACCGCAACCGGATTTAGTCATTTACCTGCAAGCGCCTGTGCAAACCTTATTAGATCGGATTAATAAACGAGACCGGAAATTTGAACGTTTTATGGAAAGTCGTTATTTACAGCAGCTTTCCGATGCTTATACGCGATATTTTTATTATTATAATGAATCACCATTGTTAATTGTCAATGCCGCAGATATTGATCTGGTTAATAATCAACAGGATTTCGAATTACTATTGGCACGTATCAATGAAATTCGCAGTGGTAGGCATTACTTCAATCCAGTCCCCTTTCACGGTAAGCGTATGGTGTAGCGGGCTGAATAATAAGTGCGTCAATACTGCCGTTTTGTTTTATTCCATTTTTTGTGAAGCCAGAGCGTACCCAAACCAAAGCATACTGACAACAGGGTAGCAACGTGCGGAGATAGTTTATGTCAAAAATTACGATAGCCACCCTCAAAGCGATGAAGCAGGCTGGTGATCGGTTTGCCTGCCTAACGGCCTATGATGCAATATTTGCACAGATCATTGATGAGGCTGGTGTGGAGGTCCTACTGGTGGGAGATTCCTTAAGTATGGTAATCCAAGGGCATGAAAGTACTTTGCCCGTGACCCTGGATGAAATGATTTATCACACTAAAGCTGTTAGTCGAGGTGCCGTCAATGCGTTAGTTATGGCCGACATGCCATTCATGAGTTATAACACTGAAGTGCAGGCAGTTGAAAGTGCTGGTCGTCTAATGAAAGAGGGGCGCGCGCATATTGTTAAGCTTGAAGGAGGGCGGGCGCTTGTGAATACCATCAAGCAACTGACATCCTTTGGTATTCCAGTTTGTGCCCATTTAGGTTTGCAACCACAATCAGTGCATAAATTAGGTGGTTATAAAGTGCAGGGCCGAGATAAATACTCGGCGAAAATTATATTAGAAGATGCGCTTGCGCTGGAAAAAGCGGGGGCGGATATGGTGTTACTGGAATGTGTGCCGATGTTGTTAGCTGAAGAAATCACCCTTGCTCTGGATGTTCCTGTGATTGGTATAGGTGCTGGTCCACATTGCAATGGTCAGGTACTCGTGTTGCAGGATATGTTAGGTATTACACCGGGTAAGCAACCACGTTTTACACAGAATTTTTTACAGGGTAGCAATGGTATTCAAGCAGCAATTGCGGCATATGCTCAAGCCATTAAAGAGGGTGATTTTCCGAGTAAACAACAGAGTTTTACGTCCTGATCGTTTTTTACCGAGTTAAGTTGATATGTTGCAGCATCAATCGATACAACGAATACGGGCGCAAGTGAGGCAATGGCGCGTTGCTGGGGAGACCCTGGCGCTGGTACCCACGATGGGGAATTTACATCGTGGGCATTTGCATTTGGTCGATGTTGCAAAGAAAAACGCTGATCGTGTTGTTGTCAGTGTTTTTGTTAACCCATTACAGTTTGTGCCGGGTACGGATTTTGAAAATTATCCCCGCACTTTGGATCATGATATTGAAAAGCTGGTCTCGCATGGCATTGACGCAGTTTTTGTCCCAGAGGTTGAATCGCTATTTGCAAATGCAGTACAGTCGACGACGAAAGTATCAGTGCCTGAACTATCAAATGTTTTATGTGGTCGGTTTAGGCCCGGGCATTTTGACGGTGTAACAACAATTGTTACCAAGTTATTTAATATCATACAGCCGGATGTGGCCGTGTTTGGGGAAAAAGACTACCAGCAATTAGTCATTATAAAGCGCATGGTAGCGGATTTGAGTTTTGCAACTAAGGTTCTGGGGGTTGAGACAATCAGAGAGTCAGGCGGGTTGGCAATGAGTTCGCGTAATCAGTATCTCACGCAGGATCAGCACGAAAACGCGATAAATTTATATAAGGTGTTATTGGGTATTGTACGGAGAATAAAGGCGCTAAGGTTGAGCAATGCACTATCAGATAATGAATTGCGGTGTATTGAGCAGCAATCATTACAATATTTAAGCGATCTCGATTTTAAGCCGGATTATATTCAAATTTGTGATGCCACGCGACTAACACCTGCCACCACGAGCACTAAAAACATGCGCGTACTGGCAGCTGCTTGGTTAGGGGAGGCGCGTTTAATCGATAATCTGGCCGTTTAACCCCTGTTTTTTTCGTGAATATAAATTTGATCAATGATAATATTTAGAGGCTTAGCCGGTATTGCGCATTCCGGCTGCGATGCCATTGATGGAACGTAATAATGGATTTAACCACATATCTTTTTCCTCATCGCTAATTGAGTCGCTGCGATAGCGCTTTAACAGGGTCATTTGAATATAGTTAAGTGGGTCGAGATAAGGGTCCCGTCGCGTCAGCGATAATGCTAAAGCTTGGTTATCTTCTAATAGGGTTTGACGTCCGACGATATTTAAGATTTGCACGGTCGTTCGTTCATACTCCTCTCGAATAAGCTGGTAAATCGTTTCGCCTGTTGATTTGTCTTCACATAACTTTGAATATTCCCGTGCAATATCTAATTCCGCTTTAAATAATGCCATTTGTGTATTGCTGAGCATTGCTTGAAAAAATGGCCATTCCAGATACATTTTTTGCAGTTTGACCAATCGTAACGGATCATTGTTGCGCCAAGTCTCCAGGGCGGTGCCTATGCCATACCACGCCGGTAGGGTGTGTCGGGACTGTGCCCAGCCAAATACCCAGGCGATTGCCCGCACCGATGACTTGGAGCGGTCAGCTTTTTTGCGGTGTGATGGGCGAGAGCCGATATTCATCAATCCTATTTCAGGAACGGGTGTGGCTTCGTAGAAATAATCCAGAAAACCTTCTGTACTGTCGGTTAATTTGCGGTAGGCTTGTTCACCGTTATTGGCAAGTTCATCTAAAATGGCCAGATAATCCTTGCGCTCAGGTTGCGTGGTTACCACTAAGTTGTTGCTGGCAATTAACAAGCCAGTGATGCCCATGCCTAATTCATAGATAGCCGTATCAACATTGGCATACTTAAATGACAGTACTTCGCCTTGTTCGGTAAGCTTTATCTGACCGTGTACTGTTCCTTCCGGTTGCGCCAGAATAGAATCATGCGTCGGGCCACCGCCCCGACCAATGGTGCCGCCGCGGCCATGAAACAAACGACTGGCAATGCCCCGCGAACCCATTAAATCTGTTACTTTTTTCTGTGCCTTGTAAAGGTTCCATGCTGATGCCAGAATTCCTCCGTCTTTGCAGGAGTCTGAATAACCCAGCATAACTTCCTGTAAGTTGCCAGATGCTGTTAGCAATGCAGCATAAACCTCGTTATCCAGCAAGCTGGTCATCACCGGCTCAATGTGCTCCAGGTCTTCGATGGTTTCAAATAAGGGTGATATGGCAATATTGCAAAACCATTTTTCGTTGTGTTTGCCGGCTAAATTCAAATGGTGTGCAAGCATCATAACTTCCAATATATGGCTTGCCTGGTGGGTCATGGAGATAACATAACTGCCAATAGCTTTTTCGCCAAGTTCATCGCGCATCTGCGAAATGACTTGCAATACTTCCAGGGTTTCTTTGGTTTGGTCGCTAAATGCTTCAATGTCAAATTGCTTAGGTGTGGGTTCGGATATTATCTGGGACAGAATTTTTAAGCGTGCGACTTCGTTTAGATTGTCATAATCGATTGAGTATTGTTTGAGTATTTCAGTTACCGCCTGGGTATGGCGTGTTGATTCCTGCCGGATATCCAACTGTAACAAGTAAAAGCCGAAGGTTTCTACCAAGCGGATTAAATCCTGCAGGCCTTCGTTTGCAATTTTGAAATCACCGTGGGCGATCAGTGAATCTCGAATTTGGTAGAGATCAGCCAGGAACGCTTGTTCATTTTTATATTTGTGTAATGTGACGGATTCTTCTTCTGCTGCTGGTATTTGGTTTTGTAGTCTATTTTTTACATAGGCGAGGTTTTGTTTTAGTTGATAGCGTATGATAGCGAGTTTACGACGATAGGGTTCTTGGGCGAAATTTTGTAGGTTGACGTAGGATTTTCCTTGCTCGAGGCTTTGCAGTAATTCGTCTGAAGGGGTACAAAATTTTATCGAATGGGTCAGTGTGGCAATGAGGTTTTGTATGCGTTCGAGATATTCAGCAAGCACTGCGCGCGATTGCAGGTACAGGGCCGTTACGCTGGTGTTAGGTGTAACATTGGGGTTGCCATCACGGTCCCCTCCAACCCAGGAACCAAAATGTAAAAAGCTGGGTACCTTTACTAATGGTAGTATATTTTCGTCATTGTGTTTGTCGTAGGTGCGGGCAATAGCATTTTCCAGTTGACGATAAGTGGCCGGTACGGCTTCGAATAAACACTCGCTAAAATATGTTAAACCGTAGGCAATTTCATCTTTAACCTTGGGGCGATCGGTACGTACTTCGTCGGTTTTCCACAATACCTGTATTAAATTGGTGAATTGCTGAAGGCAGTCATCGTATTCATGTTTGGTTAAATTGTTTTCATTTAAGCGCTTATTCACGGAGGTAATGCGGCGTAACAAGTCGCGTATTGTGCGGCGTTTTGATTCTGTTGGATGTGCGGTAATAACAGGGTGGTAGTGCAGTTGGTTGAGCAATACCTGTAATTGCTGAGTGCTGATACCTGAATCTTTCAATTGCTGAAGTGTTCTGTCAAAGGAGCCAATCCAATTGGGTCCTTCATCTTTGCTCGATTCATGGCGCAGATAACTCAGGTGCGTTTCTTCGGCAATATTAACCAAACCAAAGTAAATGCTGAAGGCGCGTACGACGTGAGTGAGTTTTTCCGGACTTAAGCTCTCAATTAATTTTTCGAGTCGATGCCTTTCTGCTGCATTATCTTGTTTACGCAAACTGACATAACCTTGTCGGAGCGTTTCAACGGCATCAAAAACATTTTCACCTTCCTGTGTTCGCAGTACATCGCCCAATAGTGTGCCGAGCAATTTTACCAGCGATCTCAATGATTGATCGTGAGATTCGTTTAGCATCAGGCATTAAATCCTAGGTAGTTAAATAATCAGTGTTAATTCATTTTTTAATATAATGGGCTGCCTGTGTTTTATTTATTAGGGCAGCGGGGACCGGGATTATACCTTGTTAACAGAGATTTATTTAGAAAAATGCAGGCGTTTTTATAAAATCAGTGATTTACCGAGGGTTTTTTTACCATTGTTAACGGGTGGATATTAGCGTTATCGATAACTGAAAAGGTATAATCTTATTCAATTCATTGGTTTAGGAACGTTGGGAATGAAATTATTCGATAAAATACCCATTTGGTTATTGTTAGTGCCTGCCTTGGTGTTGGGGTTTGCGCCTTTTCAGCCTCAACCCCATCTGGTGGAAAAGGTAATTATGCTAATGCAAGGGCAGCTTGTTGAATTTATCGATATATTTGACTTGTTGTGGCATGGGGTTTTTCCATTATTATTTTTAGTGAAATTAATTCGTGAAATCCAATTAGTTTATAGCGCAAAAAGATAAGCTTAACACGTCCGTTGAATCGTTACTCTGCTGCTAACATAGTGTATGTGCAGGTGATAAGAGCTGTGCAGGAGCAATTGCCGCGTGATTGATTAACTTAGGCGAAGGATTTCTTAGGTTTAATCGATATTGTGTGAGTGGCCAGCCACCGATGGGTATATAACCGATGCGGGTTTGGTGGAAGCAGTAAAAGCGCACCTGATTGGGGATTCAGGTGCGCTAAAGATCTGTTGTTAGTGGCGATGAAACAAACGTTGAAGTTGATAAGGCAATGTGCCGCAAGCATTGTGTTCGTCCATGCCGCAGGATTTGGTGTGGAACAGCGCATATACTGGACACCAACCTAAAATACCGGATATTAGCGGTAAAATTCCAATTAATGGCAATATTGCCAGCCATAGTGTTAGCGGTGAAACATTGAAAATGAAAAAAACACCAATCAATGTAATGCCAATAATAATTCGAGCCATTCGGTCTATTGCACCAATATTTTGCAGTGCATTGGGTGATTGTAACGTTTTGTCGATAAATTTATGCATAGCAGTATCCTCGCTGGTTGAGAGCAATCAATGCGTCGGTAAACTCAATCATTAATTAATATTGGGTTAACAATGCATTATGCGTAACTGGTCAGCTTATTTTTGATTCGTTTGATAATGGCGTCAAAAATACTTGTTTACACGGTTAGATACTGCACTTTTTCCTTGTTTCCAAACAAATCAAAGGCAATTTGAGCAGTTACTGAACATTTAAGTCGTCAGGCTGAGTCGTTACAATTGATGTAAATATTGCCTAATGTCTCTTAAGTGTAGGCTAGAAAATAATCATTTTCAGCGAAACGGGCAGAAAAATAATTAACGTATAAAAAGAGTTGTTTATGGTGGTTCATGTCAGCAGCAAGCGTTAAACCCCAATAACTTATTTCTGTTGAGTGAATACAAGCTATTAAATGTCAGATGATCACGTGCTGTTGCTAAGTTATGTTGTGCTCTTTCCTAAAACGATTGGCCAATGCTAAGCGTTGTTTATAGGCTTGTCGGGCAATTTGGATATCTTCCAGAAAATATGGCAACTCGTGTAATAGCAGCGCCTGGGCACCATCCACAAGTGCGTTGGCAGGGTCGGGGTGAAAGTCGACTAAAATCATATTGGCACCAGCAATAATACCTTGGGCTGTGACGTGACATATTTCCAGGATACTATCAGAAGAAGCTGCTCGTGTACCGGCGGAATGTGACGGGTCAATGCAAACCGGCATACGTGTTAGCCTTTTGACAACGGGTACGTGTGCAAAATCCACCAGATTACGATGTGGGTCACCAGCATTGGTTTTCATTCCACGCAACCCAAATAATATTTTAGTGTTTCCTTCACTGGCCAAATATTCTGCCGCATTGAGTGATTCTTCAAGGGTGATTCCAAAACCGCGTTTTAGTAACACGGGAAACGTTTGTTGTTTTCCTACAGCTTTAAGTAGTTCAAAGTTCTGAGTGTTGCGCGTTCCGATCTGCAGCATGATACCTGTGGGGTAACCGGTTTGTTGCAACGCCATTTGTATTTCAAGCAAATGTGTTTCATGGGTGATTTCCATCGCGATAACTTTTATATCGTACTTGCCCGCCAGTTCAAATACATAAGGTAAACACTTTGCGCCGTGGCCTTGAAAAGAGTAAGGGCTGGTGCGAGGCTTGTAGGCGCCCATGCGGGTACATGACTGGCCGTTTGCTTTTAAAGCTTTCATCATCCGCTCTACATTGACACGATTATCAACCGCGCAAAGTCCGGCAAAAACATGTAGGTTTTCCTGGCTGAATTCAATGCCGTTGTATTCAAATGAAGTTGACCTTGCGTGATCATAGTGGCGTCCAAGGAGGCGGTATTCATCTGCGATGCGAATTACCCGCTCAACACCGGGGAGTGCAGAGATGCTTTCCAACGGTATCGAGGTTGTTTCTCCAATGAGGTAAATTTCTGTAAGCGTCTGGTGGGCACCTTCAACGTTATGTACTCTAAATTCAATTTTCGATAGGTTAGATAAATGTTGCAACACGTTGTTGTAAATGTCACTGGATTGATCGATGTTAGGTTGAAGTATAATGATCATTAATTTTTTCCTGAGAAAATTTTTAGTGAGTATTTTTTTGTAGGCTGGCGGGTTACGTTTATTGTTTGCAGCATTGTTTATGGCTGCTTTTAAATTGAGCTTTTCTCAACGAATAACAGGTAAAAAATAGTGTTATTGCATTATTTTTTTAGACGAGTTCTAAGTTGTGTTTGGGTGTGATGTTAGACTTAATCTAAGTTTGTTTCGGCGTTAAAATAAAGTGTTACATCTTTCTAGTATTGCGTATTATTATAAGCCATATTATTACGTTCACTCATGGTTTTATTTGATAAAACTTCTTAATTTATCTTTATTAGGCCAAGCGTAATAAAAATTCGTATAAACCTGTAAAATCGTTTGCAAACATGCAAACAATTGACTAGAGTTTGGGTGGTTGCTAGCGAGATTGACTGGGGTTATGCTATTAAAACTTCTAGCTGATGTGTAACTTGTGTGTGATGGACAGCGGTTACAATTGTGAAACAATTTTGCGGTAGGTCGCTCTGATCAAGCTTTGTTGTTGTCGGTCAGGATCAGCATTGATTAAAATGCTTGTTAGAGTTGTTTGTTTGCGGTTGTTTGCCTGAACCTGTAGGTTAATGTCTAGTCGTCATTTAAATGATAGCGTTTCTTGCTTTAGCAGGGTGTAAGTTGTTTATCGACTACGTTGTTATTTAGTAAAATTGGTACATGGACAGGGGTTGATTATTATGCAGTCAGGAACAGTAAAATGGTTCAACAATGCAAAAGGGTATGGTTTTATCGTTCCAGTAAGTGGTGGTGAAGATGTGTTTGTTCACTATTCGACGATTGATGGTACCGGTTTTAAAACGTTAAAAGAAGGGCAGGAAGTTCAGTTTGAAGCTTCAGAAAGCCCTCGTGGCGTGCAAACCACGCGTGTTGTTGGACAAGACTCACAAGACTCTGAGAGTAGTAATACGTCGGGTGGAATACAGGACGAAGTGGTAGCGAGTGCGAATACGTCCGTTTAAAAAACAAAAATAAAACATGTCATTGAAGCTTATCTGGATGCCTTAGTCGCGGTAGCGCAACAGGATATCTCGATAGGCGTCAATGCGTCTATCACGAAAGTAGGGCCAGTTGCGCCGGACTTGTTCGCTACGTTCAATATTGGCGATGGTCGTTTGAACGAGTGTTTTATCGGATGGACACTGGGTGAGTAGCTCTCCTTGTGGTCCTGCCACGAAGCTAGACCCCCAGAAGGTTATTCCGTCCGAGCGTCCGTTAGGGTCCGGTTCATGGCCAGTTCGATTGCATACTGCAATGGGGAGACCATTGGCGATGGCGTGCGCGCGCTGAATTGTTATCCAGGCGTCGTACTGACGTTGTTTTTCTGCGTCAACATCCTGTTGATCCCAGCCAATCGCCGTGGGAATCACAAGCATATCAGCACCGCTCAAGGCCATAATTCGGGCGGCTTCGGGAAACCACTGATCCCAGCAAACCAATACCCCAATTTTGCCGATAGAGGTGCTCACTGGGGTAAAGCCAAGATCTCCAGGGGTGAAATAATATTTTTCATAATAACCAGGGTCATCGGGGATATGCATTTTTCGATAAATTCCGGCAATGCCGTTATCGGTGTCGATAACCACTGCTGTGTTGTGATACATCCCGACCGCACGGCGTTCAAACAAGCTGGCGATGATGACAACCTTTAGTTGTTTTGCCAGTACTGAAAGTGTTGTTGTCGTTGGGCCAGGAATGGCCTCTGCCAAGTCAAAATTTCCAGCATCTTCTGTTTGACAAAAATAATGGTTGCGATGGAGTTCGGGTAACACAATAAGCTGGGCACCATTTTTTGCGGCTTGTTCTATGCCGTGTATGCTTGTGGTAAGATTTTGTTGTGGATCGTTGCAACAAGTGTGTTGTACCAAGCCCACTGTTAAATTTTTCGTCATATTCAACTCTTTGTATTATATACCCGTAGCGTTTAAGATTTGGGTCTAATTGCATACCCTATTTATTCCATTGCGTTGTTAAAACGTCTTGCTATAGAGCGACGATTACGCATCGTTTTGCCTCGCCTAAAAGCGCCTATTTTTGGTGCTATAAAATAAAGATGACGCATATTTTCACCTGAATCTCAAACGCTATGGGTGTGTTTCAATTGTTTCAAAAATTCAGTGAAACTTATAAGTGCTCAACTGATGAATTTAGGTTAAATACTTCAGCTGGAAATTGCATGGTGACACAATGCAGGCTGCCATACTGCTCGATCAACGGCAGGCAATTGATTGGTATTATATTCCGGTCGGGGAAGCATTGTTGCACAATATCGATTGCCTTGTTGTCAGTGACCAGGTTGTAAATTGGTAATAGTACCGCATTGTTGATAATGAGAAAGTTGGCGTAGGTGGCTGGTAAGCGGTGATTGTGTTTGTTGAATACTGCTGGTGGTAATGGGATTGGTTTTAACTGATAGGCCTGTCCCTCAGCGGTGCGCATTTGTGTTAGTTCGTGGTGCATTTTTGCTAAAGATTGATAATGCGGGTCTTGCTCATCCTGGCATTGGGTGTATAGAATAGTATTTGCATCGCAAAAACGCGCTAGCGTATCAATATGCCCATCGGTGTCGTCACCTATTAGTTCACCATGTGTTAGCCAGAGAATATGTGTAGCACCTAACAACTCCTTGAGTGTGGCTTCAATGTCTTGTTTTTGCATTGCTGGGTTGCGCATTCGGGATAATAAACACGTCGTGGTTAATAGCGTGCCATCACCATTGCTTTCGATGCTGCCACCTTCTAGGACGAAATTAACAGACACTAATGGGTGATGGGCGAATGCATCATTTTTAAATAAATGAAGACTAATTTTATTATCCAGTTCAGCAGCATGTTTTTCGCCCCAGCCATTAAAGATAAAATCTAATAAGACGGGCTGATTGTTTTCCAGTACGCAAATAGGTCCATGATCTCTCGCCCATATATCGTTACTTGGTACGCTGATAAATATTATTTTTTGACAATTTACCTTTGCCTTGTTAAGGGTGGCTTGAATGTGCTTAACGTGTGCGTGATCAAATGCAACAATTAACAGGTTTTCCACCGCGCAGACATGCCGGCTTATTGTCGTAAATACAGCTTCAACGTCGGCGAGCATACCACGCCAATTGCTGTGTTGGTGAGGCCAGGTGAGCATAATACCGCTTTGGGTTTCCCATTCGGCCGGAAATCGGCGTGTGTTCATTCTGGTGTGTTGCCAGTATTGGGTTTGTCTTTTATGATAAATTCAGGGTTTACGCGGGCAACTTTAACAGTATTATCTTTGATTTGCACAATTTCGATGGGGTAGCCTGCAATCAATATACTTGTGCCCGATTCGGGAATACTTTCCATTTGTTCAAGAATTAAACCGTTAAATGTTTTAGGGCCGTCAGAGGGTAGGTTCCAGTTCATGCTACGATTAAGTTCACGAATGGTTACACTGCCGTCAATTAAATAGGTTCCGTCTGGCTGTATGTGTATATCCCGATTGCTGGTGGCGGGGTCGGATGTGAATTCGCCAACAATCTCCTCTAAGATATCCTCTAATGTCACTAGACCTTGTATGTCGCCATATTCATCAACAACCAAGCCTATCCTGCGTTTTTGGCGTTGAAACTGTAGTAATTGTGTGTTCAATGATGTGCCTTCGGGGACAAAGTAGGCCTTTTTAATGTGCGGTGTTAAATCCTCCTTTGTGGCTTCAGCATCAAACAATACTTCCAATGTGTTACGCACATGTAATAATCCGATGACATTGTTTATATCCGAGCGATAAACGGGGAACCGTGTGTGTTGGCTTTGAGTGAGCTGTTTTGTAATGTGTTCCCAGTCATCATCCATGTCCAGACCAATAATTTCATTACGTGGGATCATGATGTCATTAACGGTTACTTTTTCAAGGTCTAGAATGTTGGTTAACATTTTTTGATGGCGACGAGGGATCATGGCGCCAGCTTCACTAACAACGGTGCGCAATTCTTCGGAGGTTAATTGCTCGTTTTGAGTGTCGTTTGTTGAGGTACCAATTAACTTAAGTAGTGTGTTGGCAACTAAGTTAACAGACCATACGATCGGGTAGAGTAGTTTTAACAGTGGCTCCAATATGAACGTTGCAGGGAATGCGAAGCGTTCCGGGTGCAATACAGCCAAGGTTTTTGGTGCGACCTCGGCGAAAATGAGAATGACCAGCGTGAGCAAAATCGCAGCTGAAAATATAGCGCCTTCATCGAACAAGCGTAGCGCCATAATGGATGCGATTGAAGATGCTAATATATTAACAAAATTATTACCTAATAATATTAGCCCGATTAGTCGATCTGGACGCTCCAGTAAACGGCTGGCCCGTTGTGCGCCACGGTGTTTGGTTTTGCTTAAGTGGCGCAAACGATATCTGTTAAGGCTGACAAGGCTTGTTTCAGAGCCTGAAAAAAAAGCAGATAAGCAAATTAAAAATACTAACGTACCGGCAAGTACGCTTATGGGAATTTCGTTCAACGAAGGGTCGACCTCATATGGTTTGATAGGTTGATTAAAAAAATTAGTAACGACTCGGTTTGTTGTTGATTTGTCCGCTGATGGTATCAAAAATGCTCATTTAGAAGTGTAAACGCCATGCTGTATGTCTTTTTTTGTGCTAATTCAATCAACGTTACACAAATCAAAGGCTATTTGAGTGGTTACTGTATATTTAAAAATTAAGTTCAGTGGTTGCAAAAGCTAATCGTTTAAGAGTGAATGTGGTTAACGGCCAAGGATGATTTCAAGCACCCATTTACTGCCCATATAAGCCAGTAACAGCACAGAAAATCCTCCCAAGGTCCAGCGAATAGCGGTGTTGCCACGCCACCCGAACCGCCAACGTCCCCATAGAAGAGTGGCAAACACAAACCACGCTACTATGGATAATATGGTTTTATGGGCAATGTGTTGAGCAAACATGTCATCCAAATAAATCACACCAGTGATAAGTGACAGGCTATGCAGGAAAAAACCCAAGCCTATCATCTGAAACAGCAAAGTTTCCATGGTTTCCAGTGGTGGCAAGGCGCGGATAAATCCACCTGGGCGGCGATTGCGTAAGTGCCGGTCTTGAACGGATAATACGATCGCGTGTACTGCCGCGATGCTTAGTAGAGCATATGCCATGATAGACATTAGTATATGGATTTTCAGTTCCATGGCCTGAGCTGGTAATAAGGTATGTTCTATAGGAAAAATAATGCCAAGTAGTATTACGAGTCCTGCCAATGGGAATAAAAATATGCCAAGGTTTTCTACTGGACTGGTAAGCGCACCTAAAATTAAGGTGATCGAAATCAACCACATTATTAAAGACCCGGCATTAAAGAATCCAAGATTTAGCCCCTCAGGAGTGAACAGTGAATTGTAGAGTACAACAGTATGTAGTAAAACAGCGATGAAACCCAATAACAATATGCTTCGTTTCGCAAATAGAATGGAATGCTGCTGTGTGTTTTTTCGCCCGAATAAACGCCAAGCTAATAGGGCACCAGTGAGAATATAAATTAAGATTGTTGTCGAGTTAATCACGAGTATATGCATTTTTGCTGGAGAATGGCGTTGTTTGCAATGAGTGTCATACAAAACCTAACGTTGTTGTAGTGGTTGAGTGTTTTCGTTATTTTGGTGTTAATGCTAAAATTTAAGATTGTATTGGGCGTCACATTTAAACTGTTTATATCCTAACGATACTGCCGTCGATCTCGAATGTGGTGCTTTATAGCGTATTAATTGAATACGCCTCGCCTGGTTGCAAAAAGCATTGTTTGTAGCGCGAATGGTTTGCAACAATATGTATTGTTCACTTGAGTGATTATTCCTATTACTCGTCATGTATGCAAATGTTCTCTGCTTTTCGAGTGACCGCTATTGTTGTAAATCAAATCGGTCGATGGATTTAAGTGAGTGAATTACAATGAAATTATGTACAAATTTTGGTGATAATTAAAGTGAATTTTATATCATGAGGGCGCGGTTCATGCTAATACCGCCATAAAGAGCCGGGTTTTTTGGTTTATTATTAATTAGTATAATACTGAAATTGGTTGAAAAGTAGGCGGTTATACCGATCAGCTTGGCTTTTTTATTTGTTTATAACATGCATGTCATTTGTCACTATTCTACGCTAATAATTACAACTTCATTATAAAGTATTATAAACTGCGGCCGTTGTCTGTACTCAATCAATAAGTAATTGAACGTATAGGAACTCTTTGAGTGAAGGCTAAATTTTAAGCGACAGTACCTCCGCACGGTGGGATATGAAATTACGCGTACTTGGATGCAGTGGTGGTGTTGGTGTGGGATTGAGAACCACGTCGCTATTGGTGGATGATGATATTTTAATCGATGCCGGTAGTGGTGTTGGCGATCTAACGCTAGAAGAATTAGGTAAAATTCGTCATATTTTTCTGACGCATTCCCATATGGATCATTTCGCCTTTTTACCGTTATTGGTGGACAGTATTTTTGAAAGTATCACTGATCCCATCATGGTTCATGGTCAGGCGGAGACGCTGGATGCACTAAAATCCCATATATTTAATTGGGTTATTTGGCCGGATTTTGCGAAATTACCCTCAGTGGAAAACCCCGTTATGGCCTACCAAACCATGGTTCCTGGCAGTCAATTTAAGTTACATGGCCGTACTTTGGAGATGATTGCAGTTAACCATATTGTGCCCGGGGTGGGTTATCGGGTGCAATGCGGGACTGGTTCGTTTGCCTTTAGTGGCGATACCACAAATCACGACAATTTCTGGAATGTGCTGAATCGTTATGATGCGCTGGATTTGCTGATTGTTGAAGCGGCCTTTTCCAATGCTGAGGAGGAGTTAAGCAAGAAGGCTGGTCACTACACTCCAAATCTGCTTGCGGAAGACCTCGCCAAGCTTAAGCATCAGCCCGAGATTTTTATTTCTCACACAAAACCTGGTCAGGAAGATGTGATCGTGAACGAATGCCGAGTTGCTATTAGCAATCGCAAGCTACATCGATTGTTCGGCGGCGAGCAATTCACGTTATAATGGTGACTGGCATCGGTTGTGACTCTTTTCACCGTTTTCCAAGTGTTTTTATTCCAATTGTATTGCAGCTTAGCAGCCTGTTATTACGCTGATGTAATAATAATTTAATAACGTACGATTGAGTATGCCCCGACCTGTATTAAGTCGGTAAGGCCAACCGCCAGATACGGCGTTTTATTGATTAATCGCTTTATATACCCGTGGCGATTAAGGTTTAGGTGTAATTGCACGCCCTCTTCATTCCATGGAGGCGTTGAAACTCTTCGCAGTAGCCCGCTATTACTCATCATTTCGTCTTGCCATGAAATGAATAAGGACGCACACTTAACACCTAAATCTCAAATGCTACGGGTATTATTTGCAACCCCTTGGAGCTAATTAAATGTTTGATAGCTTAACTGATCGCCTAACCCAGACCTTTAAACGAATTCGTGGCCAAGCCCGCCTCACAGAAGACAATGTAAAAGATACCTTACGAGAAGTGCGTAAAGCCTTATTGGAGGCGGACGTTGCGTTGCCCGCCGTACGTGATTTTGTGGCGCAAATTAAACAAAAGGCCCTGGGTGAGGATGTTACTAAAAGCCTGAGTCCTGGCCAGGCTTTTATTAAAATTGTTCAGGCTGAGCTCGTGACTTTAATGGGGCAAGCGAATGAGACGCTGAATTTGAGTGCGCGGCCACCTGCAGTGATTTTAATGGCGGGTTTGCAGGGGTCAGGAAAAACCACCAGTGTTGCGAAATTATCACGTTGGCTGAAAGAAAAAGAAAAAAAATCGGTGATGGTTGCCAGTGCTGATATTTATCGTCCGGCCGCTATTGAGCAGTTAAAAACCCTGGCATCTGAAGTGGGGGCGACGTTTTTTCCGAGTGATGTCACCCAGGACCCCGTTTTTATTGCGCAAAATGCACTTGATGCGGCGCGTAAACAGGCCCAAGACGTACTCATTATCGATACCGCGGGTCGGCTCCATGTTGACGAAGAAATGATGTCTGAAATCAAACGCTTGCATGCCGCAGTTGACCCGGTGGAAACGCTGTTTGTCGTGGATAGCATGACCGGCCAGGATGCGGCAAATACAGCGAAAGCCTTTAATGATACGTTGCCACTAACCGGGGTGATTCTCACTAAAACGGATGGCGATGCCCGAGGGGGGGCCGCGTTGTCGATTCGTCAGGTTACTGGCAAACCCATTAAATTTCTAGGCGTCGGTGAAAAAACCACTGCCCTGGAGCCCTTTCATCCAGACCGTATGGCGTCGCGGATTTTAGGTATGGGCGATGTTTTGAGCCTTATTGAGGAAGTGGAGCAAAAAGTTGATCGCCAAGCGGCGGAACGATTGGCTAAAAAAGTATCTACGGGTAAAGGTTTCAACTTAGAGGATTTTCGTTCTCAATTACAACAAATGCAGAACATGGGGGGGATTACTGCGTTAATGGGTAAAATGCCCGGTATGTCGGGAATGACAAGCGCCATGAAAAACCAGGTAGATGATAAACAATTCAAGCGTCTAGAAGTCATTATCGATTCTATGACAGCCCATGAGCGGCGTTTTCCGAAGGTGATTAACGGTTCCCGCAAAAAACGCATCGCGGTAGGTTCTGGCACCCAGATACAAGATGTGAACCGGTTGTTGAAGCAATTCACTCAAATGCAGAAAATGATGAAAAAAATGTCAAAAGGAGGAATGAAAAAAATGATGCGTGCGATGAAGGGTAAAATGCCACCGGGAATGCCGTTTTAAGCTAATTTTAATGGTTGAGTCACATTTAATGCGACATTTACTGTTGGAGCATCATATAAATGTTCCATTCTTCGATAAATTTACATACAATGCGCGCTCACTTTGGCGTGTGTTCCTGCCAACAACCGGCTGGAGCCATATTGACACGCAGAATTTTACGGAGATCCATTATCAATGGTTACCATTCGCTTATCACGCGGTGGCGCGAAAAAACGTCCTTTTTACAATATTGTCGTAGCTGATAATCGCAATAAACGCGACGGTCGCTTTATCGAACGTGTTGGCTTTTTTAATCCAATGGCTCGTGGCGGGGAAGAAACCCTGCGCCTTGATAAAGGGCGAGTTGATTATTGGGTCGAAAGGGGTGCAAAATTATCTGAGCGCGTTGCTAGTATCATTAAAAAGCAAAAATAGTCCGCTTTCTTTAATATGCATCGCGTGCCTATCCTTAGTAAGTTGGTATTCTAGGCAGGATTCGTCGTTGCATGACAGAAGCAGTGTCTAACCTGGTGATTGTAGGGAAAGTTACCAGTCCTTACGGAGTCAAAGGATGGGTAAAAGTTTATTCCTACACAGACCCCTTCACTAACTTGCTTCATTATAGCCCCTGGCTTCTAAAACAACACGGCAGATGGGCGCCATTGCAAGTGTTATCGACGCGGGTGCATGGCAATCAGCTTGTCGCACAATTTCAAGGGATCCACGATCGCAATGCCACTGCTGTGTTAAGAGGTGTGGAAATTGCGGTGACTCGGGATCAATTACCGGGAACTGGTGAAGATGAGTTTTATTGGTTTGATCTTGAAGGTCTAGATGTTGTTACTCGAAAGGGCGAGTTGTTAGGCGTTGTTGATCATGTAATGGCAACAGGTGCTAATGATGTGTTAATCGTGAAGGGGCAGAAAGAGTACCTTATTCCCTATGTGCTTGGTGAGTTTGTCGAGAATGTGAGTTTACATGCAGGTAAGATAACAGTGAACTGGGATCCGGATTTTTAGTGCTTAAATCAATTTATTCGATATAATTAATGCCATTTTCAGTAGTGCTCGTGGCTGAGTTGAGTCAAGCTGAAGGTATGCCAGAATATCATGCGTTTTGATGTCATTTCCTTGTTTCCTCCTATGTTTGATGCGGTTCGGTCCTATGGCATGACGCGCCGGGCCATTGAGCTTGGTTTGCTCGATCTGCATGTTTGGAATCCCCGCGAATTTACCACCAATAACCACCGCAGCGTGGATGACAGGCCTTATGGTGGTGGGCCTGGTATGGTGATGATGATGCAGCCGCTGCAAGCCGCTATTCGCGCCGCGCGGGACGCAGCCCAAAAAACACTTGGTAAAACAGTTAAAACCGTGTACATGTCCCCGCAAGGCCAGCCTTTGCTTCAGGGCAAGCTAAAAGAATATGCAGCATTACAGGGCTTGATTCTGTTGTCCGGGCGTTATGAGGGTATCGATGAACGTGTTATTCAGTGTGAGGTGGATGAGGAATGTTCACTGGGTGATTACGTGTTGAGCGGTGGTGAGTTGGCCGCCATGGTGATCGTTGACGGTGTTAGCCGTTTGCTGCCGGGTGTGTTAGGACATGAGCAATCTGCGGAACAGGATTCGTTTGAGAACGGTTTGTTGGATTATCCTCACTATACGCGGCCAGAAATGGTGGCGAGTGAAAAAGTGCCTGGCGTGCTGCTCAGTGGGGATCATCAGGCAATTGAGCGTTGGCGGATGAAGCAGGCATTGGGGCGTACTTGGCTGCGTCGGCCAGCGCTACTAGCAGGCCGACAGCTTGATGAAGTTCAAAAAACACTACTTGAAGAATTTATCCGTGAGCAGAATACCCAGCAGTGAGTATTTACCTGTTTTGTCATTTTTTGTCATTAATTGCGCAAATAAATTGAAGCGAAGGAATGGAGTAAGGAAAGAAAATTAAACAACTTACTTGTATGGTGCTCAAGCTTTGGTCTGAAAATAATGGTGCTTTTCCTATCCGTATCGAATGGATGAGCAGGCCGCCATAGGTTGAGTGCGTTTTTTCATCGCATTTGTTCACAAAGAATTGGCTTTAGTTGGGAAGCCTACCGCGTTTCCCGATCAGAAACTGCCATAAACAAGCAATTTTGAGGTGTTATTGGCGCAATTGTTCGGTATAATTCGCCGCATCGAGATATGGAGCAGGTTATGAGTAACATTATCCAACAATTAGAAGCAGAGCAAATGAAGGACAAGGTCCCTCAGTTTAACCCCGGGGATACTGTCGTTGTGCAAGTAAAAGTAATAGAGGGCACTCGTGAGCGCTTGCAGGCTTTTGAGGGGGTTGTGATTGCAAAACGCAATCGTGGCTTGAATTCTTCGTTCACGGTGAGAAAAATCTCCCATGGTGAGGGTGTGGAGCGTGTATTTCAGACCCATAGCCCCAGTATTCAAGATGTCAAAGTAAAGCGTCGTGGTGCTGTTCGTCGTGCAAAGCTTTATTATTTGCGTGATCTCCAAGGTAAGGCTGCCCGTATTAAGGAAAAGTTGTAAGCGCAGGGCCAACCCGAAAAAGTTTGCTGTGTACTGTGTACACCCAGCTAGCTTAAGCCCTAATTCGATTCTGAGCATTATTACACACGGGTGTTTGACGAGGGCTGTTCGAGAATAGCAAGCCTACTGCGAAAACGCTATATCGGCCCATTTTTACGATCACTACGTTAAATAGGCTCAATATTCGTCTCGAATGCCAAAAAAAGTAGGTGTCCGATGCAATCGAAAAAACAGACTCAACATGGTGTTCCCTCGCGACGGCCGCTGTTTTCGGCCAGGTAGTTACACCCGTTGTGTTTTCAGGGCGTTACGAGTGCCGCCGGGGCAGTTAAAGTAAGGGATTCAATTGTTATGCGTGCTAAATTTTATGCGTGCTAAATTAAAGTCTTCACACTTTGATGCGGTTATTGATTCCCCAATCCCTATTCAGCGTAATAGATTAGGCCTCCGGTTACATAATAATCGATTGCGCGAACTGGTTTTTTTAACTCCATTTCATCAACTCCAAGCGCCTCAGGATGTGTTCGGCGAAAACGTTGTTTTACAACTTAATCAGTATTTTGCTGATGCCACGCATCAATTCTCGATTAACCTGGATCTCCAAGGTACTGATTTTCAAAAACGTGTTTGGCATGCTTTAATCGCGTGTCCCTGTGGCATGACATCTAGCTATGGCGATGTGGCCGATATTATTAGCAGCGCGCCAAGAGCGGTAGGCGGCGCTTGTCGCCATAATCCCATACCGATTATTGTGCCTTGTCACCGCGTGGTAGCGAAGCAAGGTTTGGGGGGGTATGCGGGCCAGACAACGGGTGTGAATATGGTGTTGAAAAAATGGTTGTTGTCGCATGAGTCGGCCATCTAATTGTCAACATGATAATAGAGTGGCTGCAAACCAGCAGCAACTCGACACTTTTCTTGACACAATTTGGATGGAGCGGGGGTTAAGTCAGAACACCTTAGCAGCCTATCGTGCTGACCTGCTGGGGTTGGCGCAGTGGCTTAATGTCAACGCCCAAACTGAATTATTATTAGCGTCACGTAGTCAACTCCTAGATTACCTCAGTTATCGTGTTCACCAGGGCACAAAATCACGATCAGCTGCGCGTTTTCTGTCCAGCGTGAAACGTTTTTTTCAACATGCTATTCGTCAGCAACTCATTGTTGAAGACCCAAGTGATCGCATTGTTGCGCCTAAGCTAGGGCGTTCCTTGCCAAAATATTTGTCTGAAACGGAAGTTGAAGCGCTTCTGGAAGCACCGGACCTGTCGAATAACATTGGTGTGCGTGACCGAACCATGCTGGAACTGTTGTATGCAACTGGTTTACGGGTCTCCGAACTTGTAAATCTAAGCATGGGACAACTTAATTTGCGCCAGGGTGTTGTGCGGGTTATGGGTAAAGGGGATAAAGAGCGCCTAGTACCGTTGGGGGAAGATGCAGTTTTATGGTTGGAACGTTATTTATCGACGGTGCGAGGCGAAATTGCGCCGCCCACCACCTGTGACGTTGTATTTATAACCCGGCGCCGTTCAGGGATGACGCGGCAGGCCTTTTGGTATTTAATTAAGCGTTATGCTTTGAAGGTTGGTATACGAAAACACTTGACGCCGCATACCTTGCGTCACTGCTTCGCGACACATTTGATTAACCACGGTGCTGATTTGCGAGTGGTGCAAATGTTGCTTGGACACAGTGATTTATCTACTACGCAAATTTACACCCATGTCGCGACGGAAAGATTGCGTAGCTTACATGCCGAGCACCATCCTCGTGGTTAACGTGGGTAAATGTGTGGAATTAATCCCGTCAAATAGTTGGGCATGGTAATGCTTGTATCGTTAATGTCGATATGATTGAGCTGTAATCATGATAAACTCTGGGGCGTTGATCATGATCGGTGGTCGTTAATCGTCAGTGAGCGAGGGAGCCTGTCCGAGTAATAGCAGCCGTCGCGAGAGAAGGCCACATTTTGAGTCCATTTTTTCGATTGTATCGGGCACCTACTTTTTTTGGCATTCGAGACGAATATTGAGCCTATTTAACGTAGTGATCATAAAAATGGGCCAAAATGGCGTTTTCGCAGTAGGCTTTTTATTCTCGGACAGGTTCCTCGTGGCTTTAGAATCAATTTAGGGAGAAATAGTGCAATGCCTTCTTTTGATGTGGTTTCAGAGGTGGATATCCATGAGTTGGCGAATGCTGTGGATCAAGCCAATCGAGAAGTGGGGAATCGTTTTGATTTCAAAGGTACCGATTCAAGGTTTGAATTAAAGGAATTAGAAGTCAGTTCAATGAGTGAAAGTGAATTTCAATTACAGCAAATGTTGGATATTTTGCAGAATAAAATGGTCAAACGAAGCATTGATATCGGTTGCCTGGATGTGAAACCGCCCGTAACAAGTGGCAAACATGTGAGTCAGCAAGTAGTGGTGCAGCACGGAATTGATAAAGAATTAGCAAGAAAAATCGTTAAAATAGTAAAAGATAGCAAGGTTAAAGTGCAAGCTGCAATACAGGGTGAACAGGTAAGGATAACAGGTAAAAAGCGAGATGATCTCCAACAGGTGATCACCGTATTGAAAGAGGCTAAATTAGGGTTACCATTGCAGTATACGAATTTCAGGGATTAAACAGGCCAAATTATAGTGAGGTTTTAAATGAAAAAATGCGTAATGATCGTGATGCTGCTGTGTTTTAGTCTTCAGCTTACCTATGCCGATGAAGTGGGGCTTGCCAAAGTTCAGTCGGCTTTGCAGTCATTAATGCCGGGAGCTAAGCCGGATAGTGTTGCTGAGTCCGTTATCCCTGGTATTTATGAAGCCGTCTTTGGCGCTCAAGTGGTTTATGTTACCGGTGATGGTCGATTTATGATTGAAGGTGATGTGTACGATATTAATCGTCGTGTGAACCTCACTGAAGGTAAACGTCAAGACGGTCGTATACGGACGATTAAAAGTCTTGACCCAGAGTCACTTATCACGTTTAAACCAAAAGAAACCAAATACGTAGTGACCGCATTTACTGATATCGATTGCGGTTATTGTCGAAAACTTCATGCGGAAATCAGTGATTATAATGACCTCGGTATTGAGATACGTTACGCAGCATTCCCACGTTCAGGGCCTCAAACCACTTCTTATTTTAAAGCTGTTTCAGTTTGGTGTGCTGAAGATCGTGGTAAGGCCATGGATTTTGCTAAGGGTGGTGCAAAATTGGAACAACTGCAAAAAGTGGCGCAAGTTAACGATAGCAAGGCTTGTGAAAAATCGGTGCAAAAACATTCCAATACGGCTAGAGATGTTGGTGTGACCGGCACACCAACATTATTTATGGAAAATGGCCAAATTATTCCTGGTTACGTGCCAGCGGATCGATTGATAAAAATTCTTAGTGGAAAAAATTCTTAATAAACCAATTATCAGTAAAAGTTAATGTTTGCTCAAGTGTTAGTTTTTGGGTAAAGTATTGATGGAAATAATGTTTGATAAAATAGTAAAAGTAAGTATATCAATTTGTTAAGGGTTGATTGAAAATCTTTATTGGTAACTGCGCGTTTTTTGGCTAAGCTTCGTTTTACTTGGATGTTATGCGACTGATGTATTTCTGTTGCTTTAACGCGATTATAAAGCCAATGACAAAAAATAAATGATGAGTCGAATTAACATTTATAGTACGGGTAACTGCCCTATTTGTGATAAAACAAAGGCATTACTGCAAAAGTGGGATATTGCCTATCAGGACTATCGAATTGATCAAAGCAAAGATGCTCTTCGTGAGATGTCGGAAATTACCAGCGGGGCAAGGACAGTGCCTCAAATTACCATCGATGGTAAATGGATCGGTGGTTTTAGCGAGCTTACTGAGCTGCATATGGGTGGGGAGTTAGATGAATTGATGAATGATGCCAAGTGAATGGGTACCATGCTAATGTCTCTTTTTTGCGGTTGTTTTCTAAGTCGCCACGGGTATACCCATAGCGTTTGAGATTTAGGATTTAGGTGCGAATGTGTGTCATTTCAATTTCATGGCTAGGCAAAACGACGCGTAATAGTCGATCTATTGCAAGGCGTTTTAACAACGCGATGGAATATGGATATATGTTGGTTGGGTTAGCATTCGCGGCAGCTACCTAATTGAGTACGCGCTCGAATGTGTCCTTGTTTTGCCGCGAGTTTAAACCATATTTTGGCTTTAGCCTTATTTTTCTTAACGCCCAGACCTTTGTCGTGCAAGTTGCCAAGTTGGTACTGTGCTTCAGCATCCCCGTTTTTTGCGGCTTGGCGAAACCATTTGGCAGCAACTAAATAGTCTATTTCAACGTTGTATGCGCCACTAAAATAAATATTTCCCAATGTCATTTGTGACCGCATGTGATTGTTGTTGGCGGCACTTTGTAACCAGCGAATGCCTTCGTATATATCTTTTGGTACGTTATCACCTTCTAAAAACATTAAGCCAACTTTATATTTTGCATCAATATCGCCTTGTTTCGCTTGATCCAAAAGAGGGTATATAGACGATGATTGCAGCTTTTTGACCTCGCTATCCAATATGCGTTTTTGCTCTGCTTTAAGGATGCTCTGCAAAACATCGCTAGCTTTGTCCAGGCCGCCATTTGCTGCTTTGCTTAACCAAAGTTTGGCCTCTTGTGAGTTGCTCTTGACGCCCACTCCATTTTTGTACATTTCGCCTAGGCGGTATTGTGCTTCGAGGTGGTCTTGTCGGGCGGCTTTTAAAAACCATTGGGCTGCTGTGTTTACATCTTTGTCGACATCTTTACCATCAATGTACATTAACCCAAGCGCATATTGAGCTTCGGGTTTTGATAGTTCAGGGTTAGCTGAAAAATCGCCTTCGCTTGTTAGTAGTTGTTTACGTAATAGGGCATCCAAATCACGTTGAGCTTTACTGATCCCCCAACTGGATGCTAATCGTAGCCACTTTACGGCCTCTCCTTCGCTTTTGGGGACGCCAATGCCATCCCGATACATAATGCCTAACTGGTGTTGAGCACCAGCATGATCTTGTTCTGCGGCTTTTCGTATCCACATAACAGCCGTGCTGGGGTTTTTGTTAACGTCTTCACCATTAAGATAACGAATACCAATGGTGTATTGTGTGTCCACATTGCCGTTTTCAGCTTGTTTGATTTCTTGGTTTATTTTAGAAATGATAGCGTTGGTGTTTTTAGGTTTTGATTTTTTATTGTTTTTTTCTTTGTTTTGGCGTTTTGGCGTTTTAGTCTTGGCCGGTTTAGTAAGCAGCGAGTCCGTGTTTAGGAAGGCCAGGGCCTCGCTACTTCCGTTGTCGCTGGCGGTTTCTAACCATTTTTTACCTTCTTGTTTGTCAATATCAACGCCAATACCAGCGTACAGTATTTTACCCAGTTGAAATTGTGCGCCGATATGTCGATCCTCTGCGGCTTTTTTATAATACGTTACGGCGAGTTTGACATCTTTGTTATTGCCATAGCCATAAAAATAATAATTTGCAATTTCAAATTGAGCGTCTGCATGGCCTTTGTCGGCCGCTTTGGTAAGCAGTTCACCTGCTTTGCCGACATTTTTAGGAATGCCGTCGCCGTTCATATACATTTTACCTAACATATATAATGCCTTTGTGTGGTTCTTTTTAACGGCTCTGGCAAACCATTTAGCAGCTTCAGCTTTGTCTTTCTTTATTTCGGTGCCGATATAATATTTCCGGCCAATAAAGTATTGTGCCGCAGAATCATTCATTTCTGTGGCAAGCTTATACATTGTATAGTCGATTGATGTGGGGAGATCGTCTACTGAGCGTGCTATGCCGGGAGCCAGTAGTATAGCCGTAATGCAGGCGTAGCCTGACAATCTGGTGAAAGTGATGATTCTGAATAGGCTAATTTTCATGGTGCATTTTTACGGTAACTCAATTTTTCGGTTGTCTATTAATAGCGTAACTAATGGGGCTGTAAAGTAATAACGTGAACATTTAGCTTGTCTATCCTTGTGTCTTCGGCGTTGTGCAAAAGCTTGTATACAACGAGTATGCGCCCTGGAAGAAGTCCCCTTGGGGAGCCCATTTCCGCGCCTTGAAGACGAAACGACATCCGGCGCAATCTGTCCAACTTATTGCTTTACAGGTTCTAAGCGTTGTTGTTTTATACTGGCAACCATTAAAGCAAGTTAGTGGTTGCGTTAAGTTTTGGTCTTCATTGTGTCAGGTCATCGTTATAGTGTATAAGTTTATTTATGATGGCAACGTAGTCTATACCGAAATCTCAAATGCTTTGGGTATAGTTTCTTGTTTGTGTATATTTTGTGTATGTGCCCAAATATGCTGAAAATAAGTGTGCTCGCTCAGTAGCCTGGTTACGAGCTACGTTAAATTTTCTGCCCCGCTATTGCCATAGTATTCTACGCTTGTTAGGGATATTCAATCGTAGATTAGTTATGACCATAATAGATTTTATTTATGAAACACAGTTTTACTCTTAGGGCTTTTGCAGATAGGGCTTGCTGAAGCTTATAATATTATTCTTGAATTATATTCATGATTATTGAGTGCCTGGCATTGTCTTTATGCCCAATGTCAATGCAGTATATATGATTAAGGTTGCTTTTTAATTCCGAATAACTGATCGATACAGTGAGGATAACAACAGGACGAGATGCCACTTCGGTGCGATTATAGCGTGAATTTAGATTTAACATTGCAAGTTTATAGGATTATCAGCAAGCTCAGGTGCCGCTATATAACTTCATGATTATAAGGGGCGTGTTTCAGTTGTAAATTATTATAAGACGACAGAGACAACATAGCTTGCATCGAGTAATTTTACTACGGTTGGATAAAACAATGCGCCTGTGTTTTGTCATTTTGTAGGTTAAATCCTATATGAATGTCAGATTAAATGAGGCGTTAATGTAGTGTTGCGGTGTGCTATATGGTATTAATAAACTTTAACTTGCTGAATTAAAGAGTAATTGATCATTTTCTTGGGGAATAAGGGTGTTTTTGTTAGTGTACTTTCGGGGGGTTGCTAAAATAATTGAATTTGATAAATTAACACCTGAAACCTCTGCTAGCTTAATTTAACAGGGAAGGCATCAGGGAAGCAGAGAAGGAAGTAAACTCGTCATAGGGATTAGACGCGGACAGGGAAAAGTCCGGCATGGAGGTACAGAAGGCGGCTAGAAGCAGTCGCCTTCACCTATTTTTAAGTCACTCTATATTCTTGTTGATTGCTCATTTGATAGTGATGCGGTTTCAGGCTTGCGCTTAACTCCTTGCTACATTTTTCTGCATTAACGCTTTCTGTTACACATAAAAAATGCGTGCTGGCAGCTGTTATCGTTTCAGGTTCTTCAATTTATTTTTAACACCATCCCATTCCTTGGCATCTGCCGGTGGTGTTTTGGTTTCATTAATAACAGGCCATATTGCCGCCAACTCAGCGTTTAACGCGATAAATTGTTTTTGATCCTCTGGCACATCATCTTCGTCAAAAATAGCTTCTGCTGGACATTCGGGCTCGCATAATGAGCAATCAATGCATTCTTCCGGGTCAATGACCAGATAATTGGGTCCTTCATGAAAGCAATCGACCGGACAGACTTCCACACAATCGGTGTATTTGCATTTTATGCAGTTTTCAACAACGACATATGTCATTATATTCTCCAAAAATTTCGCTACTTTTAATTACTGTTGTCGGGTTAATTTGATAAAAAATGATTTAACCTAAAATCATCAATTGGACGATATGTAGCATGCGTTTTTTTACGATAAATTATCGAGACTGGCAAGGCGCGATGAGACGTAATGGCGAGCTATTACACTGGTCCGTAATGGCCCAGAGGTGGTAAAAATATGCTCTACTTACTTTTCAATGGTTTTGCGGGTATTAGCTGATGGCGCCCCACTTGTTTGGTTTCATAATTTTTACGCGACGAATCATCGGTTTCGATTAACCTGCTTGATAGCAATTTACATCAGGGTCAGGGTACGGCGGAATGTCTCCATCAACGCCATCAATAGCCCCTGCTTTTAGAATGCTAATTAGCCGCATTCCCCCCATCCTCCGCTAATTTTTTTAATAAATAGAGCGTATCCAGTGCCTGACGTGGACTCAGCGCGTCAATGTCCATGTCTTTTAGGGTTTCTAGCGCAGGATGGGGTATCGCATTCTCGAACAGAGAAAATTGCTGACAGGGTTCATCACCACTTGGTGTTGGCTGCAATGCTTTAAATTGATTAGCGGATACATTGCTTTCTTCCAGCTGATACAGTTTGGATTTTGCCTGTGTAATGACCTGTTTTGGTACGCCTGCCAGGGCAGCGACTTGTAAGCCATAACTTTGGTTAGCAGGACCTTCCTTCACTGCATGCATAAATACTATTTTATCGCCGTGCTCTATGGCGTCAAGGTGCACATTTGCAACACTGGATAAGGTTTCCGGTAATGTGGTTAGCTCGAAATAATGGGTGGCAAACAGCGTAAAGGCAGCTACTTTCTGAGTCAGGTACTCTGCACTTGCCCAGGCCAGCGACAAACCATCAAAGGTGCTGGTGCCGCGCCCAATTTCATCCATCAGTACCAGGCTCTGCGCCGTGGCATTATGCAAAATATTAGCGGTTTCAGTCATTTCTACCATAAACGTCGAACGGCCACCAGCGAGATCATCCGCTGCACCAATACGGGTAAATATGCGATCAATAGGGCCAAGTTGAGCACGTTTTGCGGGTACAAAACTACCAACGTGGGCCAGCAGAGTGATCAATGCCGTTTGGCGCATAAAGGTAGATTTACCGCCCATGTTGGGCCCGGTAATGATTAACAGCCGCCTGTCATTTTGCATCATTACATCGTTAGGAATAAAAGGCTCATCCAATACTTGTTCCACGACAGGATGCCGACCGGCTTCAATATTGATGCCTGGCTCATCGCTCAGGAAGGGTTCACAAAAATCCAGAGTATCTGCACGTTCAGCTAAATTGTTGAGCACGTCTATTTCGGCCAGCGCCGCCGTGGTGGCCTGTAGCGGGCCAATGTGTTCGGCCAGGATATCAAAAAGTTGCTCGTAGAGCGTTTTTTCCCGGGCAAGCGCCCGTTCTGATGAGCTTAATACCTTGTCTTCGAAGGATTTTAGTTCTGGGGTGATGTAACGTTCGGCACCCTTTAGGGTTTGTCGACGAATATAATGTTCAGGTACATTGTCGGATTGGCCGCGACTGACTTCGATATAATATCCGTGCACCCGATTGTAGCTTACCCGCAGGTTTGCGATACCCGTAGCCTGTCGTTCACGTATTTCCAAGTCCACCAGATACTGCCCGGCATTTTCTTTTAGTGTGCGCAACTCATCCAGTTCTTCATCATAACCTGGAGCAATAACCCCGCCGTCACGTATTAAAGCAGGCGGTGTGTCGATAATGGCCTTCATCAGGAGTTGATGCAAATCAGGGTACTCATCAATTTGCTGATCGAGTGCGAGTAACAACGGTGAGGTTGCTGAGGTTAAAATTGATGCAATAACCCGGCGTACTAAGGGCATGCGCTCCAGTGTGTCTCTTAGTAGAGCAAAATCTCGGGGCCTGGCTGAGCGAATCGCAATTCGTGTCAGTATCCGTTCCAGATCTCCTAGGCCTCGTAAGGCATTTGCTAATTCTTCAAAATGACGATTGTCAACCAACGTGCGGATGCATTGATAGCGTTGTTTTAGTATTGTGCGATTACGAATGGGCCGATTAACCCAGCGGCGTAGCATGCGGCTCGCCATGGGGGTTGCGGTGCGGTCGATGACGGCGCAAAAGGTATTGTCAGCACCGCCTGAAAGGTTAGTTTCCAGTTCCAGGTTTCTGCGGCTGGCGGCGTCAATGATAATGCTTTCATCACGATTTTCTGGGATAAGCGCGCGGATATGTGGAAGTGCGGTACGTTGGGTATCTTTAACATATTGCAATATGCAGCCAGCAGCACAAAGCGCCAGTGCCATGTGATCACAGCCAAATCCAGATAAGTCATGAGTATTGAACTGTGAGGTCAATAAGCGCACGGCGCTCTGGTTGTCAAATAACCATGGCGGTTGCAATTGCACGCCATTGCGAGTGGTCACTCCGGTCGGTAGTTGTGCGTCTTCGCTTGCCAGTAGCTCAGCAGGATGCAGTCGCTCAATTTCAGCCAGCAGGCTTTCTTCGTCATCAACGTTTAAAACGGTAAAACGACCACTCGCAACATCCAATGCGGCAATGCCGTAGTGGTTATTTTGAGCATGAATGGCGACAATCAGGTTGTCGGTTCGCTCCTCCAGGAATGCTTCATCAGTGATTGTGCCGGGCGTGACGATGCGTACTACTTTACGCTCAACAGGCCCCTTGGATTTTGCTGGATCTCCAATTTGTTCGCAAATCGCGACTGATTCACCCATTTTAACCAATTTTGCTAAATAATTTTCAGCCGCATGATGGGGTACACCCGCCATTGGGATGGGGTTGCCATTGGATTTACCCCGTGCGGTCAGGGTAATATCCAACAGTTTCGCGACTTTTTTTGCATCGTCGAAAAAGAGTTCATAAAAATCCCCCATTCGATAAAAAAGCAACAACCGGCGATGGTCAGCCTTGATACGCAGGTATTGCTGCATCATGGGGGTGTGATTTTCAATAGGTGATGATGTGGTGTTTTGCATCGCTGGAGTGTATCGGATTTGAGTCCTCGCCTCTACCCGTTATAACTTGGATTGAAAACACTAAACGAATGAAGGGGCTCGTCAGGCGCGCTGCATCGCACTAAGAAAATACAGTTTTTTCTCAAATACTGGCGCTCACAGCCCCTGCCAGTGAGTGTATCTTGAGGAATACACCCATCAAGAAAAAAGTCATCCCTGTGATTTATGTGCCCGGCATTGCGTACGAGGCGGACAGAAGAAGAAGGTCTTCGTGGTTAGCTACAGCCAGGACAGCCTGATTGGCGCGCTATGCCAGTGAAGTATTCGGTGCCAACAGCCCCTAAGTATAGGTCCGAAATGGTATAACAGTGAGCGATTACAACGATTTTTTGTTGTTTTAGTCACTGCAATTTAGTGTGAAATACTGATAGGGTACTGGTATGCTTGGGCAATTTAGGTAAACAATTCCATTGATAGATTGAATCTTAGAGGCTAGAGGCGGTTATGGTATTTTCGGGCAGAATAGCAATGTTTAAAAAATGGGCAGCCGTCTTGGGTGTAGTGATAATGTTGGTTTTGTCCGGGTGTAGTCCATTAACCTCACTCATTCCTCAAAAGGTACCTGATAAGGTGGTTGTCGCCAAATATAAAGACATACCGATAGACAAAATTTTTAGTGATACGCAAAAGCTGTTCAATAAAGCCCGGGACGAAGTGCTACCCCTTTTTTCACCGAATAATTATCGTACTGCTCGGTCTGCAATGAAGCGGGCGCGGGTAAATATGCGCGACCCCGAAAAAAAGACAGATGTACTGCAAAGTCTTTATAAAGTAGAAAATGCGCTTAATAATGGTTTTCAGACTAAAATAATTGTTGAACGAGAGATGCCTGAACTTATTGAAATGCGCATTATTCTGGAGGAGCTTAATGCAAAACGTTTGTTCCCCATGGAATATCGCGGCCGCGTTTCCAATATGACGATGTTAATTGAGCGTATTGAGCAACATAAGGAAAGCTTGTTTGACGACAGCGAAAAAAAGGCGGATTTTGTAAAAGATAAAAATAACATGCTGGTTGATTTGAGAAAGTTTCACCTTCGTATTGTTAAATCCAAATATTTAAGCCGGGGTGAAGCTGTATTTGCCGAGGCAGAGCAATATGGTGCAAAAGACAATGCGCCTAAAACTTACAGTGAAACAATTCAGGCGCGAGATGATGCTCTTGCTTATATCGAAAAAAATTTACGGCACACTGAGGGTGTTAAATTAGCCGCAGATACTTTTGAGTTTGCTGCTTTTCGTTTATTACATATTACGCGAGCCGTTGGCGATATATTGCAAATAGAAAAAAATCAGCATGAAAATTATGTGCTGAAAAAGGAAAAAGGATTCACTAAAATTTCTAAGGCGTTAAAATTAGGCGATATACGCAATAAATCCCAAAATGCTCAAATGATTTTATTAGCGACAACAGCTGCAAAAGTTATCAAGCAAAAAGAAGACTTTGCCTTGAAAATAGCCGAATTGAGCAGTGCCCAAATCGCAGTGGAGAGTAATGCTGAAAATGAAGCGCCAGCATCAGGTGTCGCTCAAGGTTCCAGTGATATCATCAATGAAGCTACTTTGATTCAGCAGCAGCAACCACCCCAGAAAAAAAACCCGCAACAACCAATAGCAGCAACCATCGAGGAACAGCAGTCTAGGCAGAAAAATGAAGACCTGTTAAAGAAACAGGTTGAGACGTTAACCGTGAAAAATAAAGCGTTAACGGCGCAACGCATTGCATTGGAGAAGCAATTGTCTGGTTTGCAAGCAAAACTCAATGCATTGCCCTACATTCAAAAAAATACCTCCAAGCCTCCTCAAGTTCAGCAACCTTAAGTTCACAAACACTTTAAGTTCGTAATGCTCACGTAACGACTCAGCTTAGCGCTGTATATGCTGTTCAATTGATGACTTTAGGTTGAAAATAGTTGCCAGTCCCACGATTATTCTCGAAACAGAGTGAATCAAGTCACAGAATGACAACGTTCTGGGGTATTTGCGGTACTGCATCACAATAATATTTAGGTGTTAGTATTAAAAATAAAGTGTTTGTGGGCGAAATACTTTATGGGGAAAATAATAGCATTAACCGAATCGTAGTATGAATATAACCAGTAAATTTCAAATATCCGCCTATTATCTACTCAGCGTGATTGTGTTGTGTGTATTTGCATTTCGAAGTTTTGATACCCACTTGATGGATTCCGGTTTTTTTCTTGTGTTGTTAGTTGCATTACCTTTTGTTCTATTACGCATAATCCGTGAAAAGCTGGAAGCATTGGTGGTGATCAATCAACGCGCTATTGATCAGTCGAAACGACAATTGTTGTTGGACCTTGTGTTGTTTGGTGTGGCTGCGATAGCAATTGTGGTGTTACAAATAGTATTCCAAGAATCCACGTTATTGTTATCAATGAAAATTTTTATCTGGACAATGATAATTGGCTATTTTGCCAGTATTGATAGTGCCCTACACCGAGTAAGGAAGTGTTTTAGCCAACAGGAAGCTAAAACTGAATTGCAAGAAAAAACAGTATCGATCGCCCATCGCTTGAATATCTTCCTGAGTTTAACGGTGTTGTTTGTTGCGATCGCAGTGGCTTTGTCGGCTTACAGTTACATGAGTATTAGTGCCGACACACTGGTAAATAAGACCGTGGATGTACGCCAAAACTTTCTTGTGGATACTTTGTTTATATTAGGGATTGTTGTGAGCCTGACAACACGCGTTATTTTTTCATACTCCCTGAATGTGCAAAACTTGTTTGGTCGACAAATGGATATATTACGCAAAGTTCAACGTGGAGATTTCAATGATAATATACCGGTATTAACGCGTGATGAATTTGGTATTATTGCACAACAAACCAATAAAATGATCGAAGAACTGCGGGATAAAGACAAAATTCAAAAGACTCTGGAGCGTATCGTCAGCCCTGATATTATGAATAAGCTGCTTAACGGTAACGCTGCTGCACTTAAACAGGGTGAAGAACATGAGATCGCAATACTATTTTGTGATTTACGGAAATTTACCACTTATGCTGAAAACACCCCCCCCGAAGAGGTGATTTTTTTCTTGAATGCTTATTTTACTAAAATAGCGGACGTAGTGGCGGAGCATAATGGCATAGTGAATAAATTTATGGGAGATGCCATTTTGGCGGTGTTCGGTGTTGGGCGTGAAACAGGTTACGTTGAGCAGGCGGTTGATGCCGCGTGGGATATTCTACAGCATTCGAATTCAGCCAGAATGCGGGACGGCACAACATTTGATATTGGTATTGGTGTACATAAAGGGCGTGCAGCGGCGGGTACTATTGGTTCAGTAGACCGGTTTGAGTATACTTTTATTGGTGATGCAGTGAATACGGCAAGTCGGTTGGATGGTTTAAGTAAACGCCTTAATCACAAAATCATCATTTCCGGGGATGTTTATGAGTTTCTTAGTCATAACATGAAGAGCCGTTTTGTTAATTTTGGAAAACAAAATATTCGAGGAAAATCTGTTGCATTGCAAGTATATGGTGCAGCTCCGCGGACAACTGAACGCCACCGTAACGTTGTTGGTTTTCAGGGAAAGCAGCAAGCTGGTGAGCTATTTTAATCAATTCTTTTAATAAAAAAAATGAACGTTATAAACTATTTCTCATCAATATCAAATCGACTGAAGCGGCAATTCTTGTAATAAATAGTGGCGGACATTGATCGAGTACTCTTCCGCCTTGATAACGTGTGCTATTTCATAATGGTGTTTGTTTTTATTATTAACAAATAACGACAAGTTAATTATTTTAGGTTGTTCTATCGGTTGTTTGTGCTGATCGCGTACCAGCAAAACTTTGGGTAATAAACGAGTTTGAGGGTTGATGGAAATGACGATACCGATATGGCCTGACTTGAGCTCAATCACACTGCCTAAAGGGTATATGCCAAGGCATTGAATAAATTTTTCCACTAGTAAATTGTCAAAAAAATCCTCTCTCCAGGCATAAATATTTTTAAGTGCATCCGTGCATGGCATAGGCGGCCTGCCGTACATGTCGCTGGTAATGCTATCATAGACATCGACAATGGATACAATTGTAGTGTATGGGTGTAGTTGTCTGGATTGTAAATGTTGAGGGTAGCCAGAGCCGTTGGCACGTTCATGGTGGTCTCTTGCGACAGAAATTACGCTGTCGGGTAATCCTTTGCTGTTATACAGAATTGCAGCGCCATAGGTGGTATGATCCTGGTACTGCTGTATTTCTTCTGTTGAACAGTTGGCGAAATCCTGTAATATCTTATCTGGTACTTTAGTTTCACCAATGTCGTGCAGTAAAGCACCCGCTCCCAATTCTATTAATTGCTGCTTCTTAAAACCAAGGAAGCGTCCAAACGTGACAGATAAAGCGCAGACATTGATCGCATGGCTAACGGCTTGATCGCTTTTGTCTTGCAATGAGGATAATAACATTAACGCATCGGGGTGACGGATAACGCTATCCACTAATGAGCTTACCGTGTGTTTAATTCTTGCCACTCGCAGACTTTTACCCAGCTTGGCATCATTGTAAAAATTGGAGGCATTTTCGCAGGTAATATTATAAATTTCTCTGGCGCGAGGATACTCTTGTTCAAACGATGTTTGATAGGGTGCTGCTCGTTTAATATAATTAGCGGCTCTGCTGGTTTGTTTTTTTGATTTAGTGGGGACGATTGATAATTGACTGGATACTGGGACAACGCTTTTTTTAGCGTCTACAAAAACATATTCACAAACTGCGTCAAGTTGCGCAAGCTCTTCGGCGTTAGTGATTCGAAAACCCTGAAATAAAAAGGGGGAATCCAACCACGGTCGATCCAATTCGGCTACGTACATGCCTTTTTTCAAACTTTTTGGGTCGACCATTATCTTCATCATTGTTCACGTTCATGGTAACGCTGCTGACTCCATCCGAAATGACGAGTAAATAGTCGGCTATTATGAGGAATATATGATGCAGCGACGGAATGAACAGGGCGTACAATTATGCCTAAATTTCAAACGCTATGGGTATATATTCGGCATGAATAGGATAATGTTTAGGAATGGATTCGCAATAAGGCATGGGTAGGTAATAACACCCCTGTTTTATATCTTAGTTTTTGCCCCAAGCTGACTCTCATTTTCTATTCAAATTTTCCTATTCATAGGGAGGACGGGCTAACATCGGTTAAATTTGGACGCTGTATTATCAAATGATTTCACACGTATTTTTTCTAACGGATTAATTAATGATCATGTTGTAGCATCAGATGATTAACTCGACAATACGCTGCTGTGCCTCACAAATTCAATAACCAGCTTATCAGGAACGTGCACACAATAACTATGTTGTTTTTTTAATTTACGATTAAGATCAATGTATTGCACATTTTTTTGTTTTAACTAGAGTTTTCCCGGTTAAAACCTTGGTGTTGAGCAAGCCTTTACCCTATTTCGATGCTTAATTGTTCTCAATAAACTTGAGTATTGTTTTCTATCGTTTATGTCGCGGTAGGTGAGACAGCATACTGCTGAACTGATCATTTTAATTTTGATAATCAGTTAGCAATGCTATTTCCAGTCGCCTGCTTAATTTCCCTGTTTGTTGGCCGATACTTAGAGAAATAGACAATAGCTACAAATCCTGGTTAGATGTCATAATTCGGTAATCAACTTGGCGGCAATTGCTTAGTTTATTGAAAAATATGAATAATTAACTTTGGAGGGCATATTGAAAAAAGTTTTGCTCATTGAGTTGTCGGCAACTTTACGTCATGCCGCCAAAAAACTGATGGAAAACAGTGGTTACGATGTGACTGAGGTGTCTAGTTTTTCCAATGGTTTTGCGAAAATTTCGCGTATTGAGCATGATTTTGAGTGCAATATTGTACTGTTGGGGTGGCCGGCTAAAACCGATGATATTGCAGACGAATTGTTTGCTACGCTTGAGGAGCCGCAATACCAAAACCTAAGTGTAATTGTTCTGTCGCATGAAGCCGATACCGCCAAACTGGCATGGGTTACAAAACGCAGTAAAACAGCGTTGGTTTTGTGGGAAAATTATTCTGAAATCATTGATGCTATTAGTTCTTTAACCGTCGATAAACAACCAGCATCCAACTGGGAAAGTATTGCGCACGGTGAAACCACCCCTATGCGGGTTTTGTTTGTTGATGACTCCCCTACTGTTCGCGTTACTTATCGACGTTTGTTAACCCAGGCTGGATATATTACGGATACCGCTTCGTGTGTCGAAGAAGGCATGGAAAAGGCGGTTGCCAATTATTACGATATCGGCATTATTGACTATTATATGCCAGATGGAACAGGGGATACCTTATGCCGTATGATTCGGGATAACCCTGATACTAACCATATTACCACCGCGATTATTACTGGTACGTATTCAGATAAAGCGATAATAGGTTCTCTTGGTGCAGGTGCGGTGGAGTGCATGTTTAAAAATGAGGCCAAAGAGTTGTTTCTTTCGCGCATTGATGCCATGAGCCGTTCTATTAACGCCATGCGTAACGTGCAAAATGACCATAAACGTCTTGAGGGTATTTTGACATCCGTGGGTGATGGGGTCTATGGTGTGGATCGCCAGGGCTTGATTACTTTTATAAACCCGGCGGCTAAAGAAATTCTTGGTTATTCGGATTCCGATAAAATGATTGGTCAGTCGGCACATCAGCTGTTTCATCATACTTTGGAAGATGGCACATCGAATCCTATTGCAAGTTGTCAGTTACAGAAAGCTTACCAGAATGGTAAACAGTTTCGTGCCTGGGCAACCATGTTTATTCATGCAGACAGAAATTTTATACCGGTTGAATGCACGGTATATCCCTTGTATCTGGATAAAAATCTGCACGGTTCGGTTGTTGCTTTCCGCGATGTCACTGAACGTCGGTTATTACTGGAAGAATTAAAATGGCAAGCCACCCATGACCCACTAACAAAGTTGCCCAACCGAAGCTATTTCGAAACGCAGTTATTAAAAGAAGTTAAACGACTTAAGCGTAGCAAGGAATCCAGTTGTTTGCTTTATTTGGATCTTGACCGCTTTAAATATCTTAATGATACAGCGGGGCATAATGCTGGCGATAAGTTATTGATTGCTGTCGGTAAGCAACTGCTTGGTAAGCTGCGGGCAGCGGATAGTTTGGCTCGCATTGGTGGTGATGAGTTTGCCATTATTATGCGCAACATTGATTCAGCATCAGCCTTTACTGCGGCTGATAAATTTCGTGAAGTACTGGATACTTATCGATTCAATTATTCTGGAAAGACGTATAAAATTAATGTCAGCATCGGAGTGGCCTTCATTGATGACGGCATAAAGTCGTCAGGTGAAGTGTTGGCGAACGCCGATATTGCCTGTTTTATTGCAAAAGGAAAAGGGAGAAACCAGACCCATATCTTTAGCCCTGAAAGCGATGAAAAAGCGGCGATGGACATAGAGCTAGGTTGGTCCGCTAGGTTGCATGACGCGCTGGAGCAGAATCAGTTTGTACTTAATTTTCAGCCGATTGTTGCGTTGGCAGATTTGGATATCAATGCGCTTCCCCAGGAGGACGGGAAAATATGGGAACAGGTATCTAACCGACCAACCATTGATGGTATATATCACTATGAGGTGTTATTACGATTACAGGATTCCCGTGGCCAGTTAATTAGGCCGGATGCGTTTTTACCCACCGCAGAACGGTTCAATATGATGGCGGCGATTGATCGATGGGTTATCAAACGCGCTATCCAGTCCTTGGCAGTACAAGACAATAATGGCGCGCATATGTGTTTGTCCATTAATTTGTCGGGACAAACCCTGGAGGATGAGAACCTAGCTGCATACATTCATAACATATCACAACAGTATGCAGTGAGCCCCGGATCGCTGCTGTTCGAAATTACCGAAACATCGGCAATCGCCAACCTGGAAGCGGCCAATGCGTTTATTTCCAAACTGAGGGACTTAGGGTATCAGTTTGCATTGGATGATTTTGGCAGCGGATTTTGTTCATTTTCACACCTTAAATTTTTACCTGTCGATGAAATTAAAATCGATGGTATTTTCATTCAGGGTATGATGCATGACACAGTAGACAAAGCCATCATTAGTTCAATCGTACAGATCGCACATACGGTTGGGAAGCGGACAGTGGCTGAGTTTGTGGAGAATGCAGAAATTCTCAAGCAACTCAAACAAGTGGGGGTAGACTATGTGCAGGGCTATTATATAGCCGAACCAAGCGCCACGATGCTGGATCAGGGCGACGCTGCAAACAAAGTGGCGGGTTAATGACAAGCCGCTAGTGTGTAAGTCGTCGTTCAGTAAGTCTAAGGAATATCAATTTACTACACTTATCTCGGACAGGCTCCTAGGGGGTGTTCTCAATCATTTTTGCACGCCTGCCGAGCTCATTTTTTTATCCAGCAAGGCGGAGCGAGTGTCGTGTGGTTATTCCACATAAACAAGCGACAACGCCGCTGGGTGAAAAAATGAGCTCGGCCCTTCGGGTTGCACCTAAAAAAGCGCCAGAATGATTGAGAACACCCCCTAGTCATTTATTTTATTTTTAATACGTTGGATCTCGGTGTCCAATCCCCACTTCAGTTTTTTGTTGCACAAATCAAGTAATGGCATTAAGTTATTGGCAATGTCATTCAGGTGTGGCGTTAACAGGTTTAGTTTACCACTCCGAAAGACCTTCATCACAGAATCCAGGCTTAGTAATTTCTTTTTGGTGCTGGGTGGTTGCGGTGCTGTTTTTTGGTCGCATGCGACTACACGGTTACCGCCAGTTTGTATAGCGCTGTTCAAACGGTTGTTAGCAAACCCATAAAATTCGTTTATGTTATTAGTGCGATCACGGCGTAACGTGGAGAGACCGATGCTGACTGTTAGTTTTAGGGAAATGACAGTTTTATTATATTCTGTTTCGACGATGCGCTTGCGGATACGTTCACATAACACGGCAGCATCCATACGCCCTGCCGCAGGGGTAAGAATTGCAAAGCATGATTGCCCAACGCGTGCCAGGGTGTCTTCTTTTCTTAGGGTATCTTTTATAATATCTGCGATCCAGATGAGGATTTGGTTGGCAGTCTCTTGACCGTAGGTAGATCTGATTTCTTCGAATTTATCAATTTCAATATTAAATAACGAAAGTTCCTGGCGATGTCTATTAGCGAATGAGATTGCTTGTTCACCGCGTTGTTTGAAATAGCGCTCGTTGTGCACTTTAGTGAGCGGATCAATGGCGGATTGTTTATTGAGTGCTTCTTCGGTTTCATCAAGGTTGCGTTTTGTTTGATCCAGTTTTGCATGGCTACGGGCACGGGCTAATAATTGGGTTTTATCGAAGGGTTTTGTGATGAAATCTGTTGCACCAAGTCTTAATGCCTTTTCACGAAGGTGTGTATGTTCTTTCTCTGCTCCGGTAACCATCATAATGGGGATTTCATTAATACGGGCAGCATCCGTGTTACGGATACGCTCAATGAGGCCAAAACCGTCTAGTTTCGGCATGCCCTGGTCGGTAATGACCACTTGCACTTGCGTGTCCTCTAGGAGTTTTTCCCAACCTTCTTCGCCATCAACTGCCTCAATAATATCGAATTCTTCCATTAGTACTTTTTTAATTGAAATGCGTACTAAGCGGGAGTCATCAATGATCAATACACGTGGCTTCGTTTTTACAGGCGTGTCTGATAGCGGATCTGGGGTAATTGGACCGTGTGTGGTTTCCATTATCTGCGTCAAATTTTTTTCCCAAAAAATAGTTTATTACTCAAGGTGTTCTCAATTATTCTTGCATGCCTGCTGACGCTCTTTTTTTATCCAGCAAGACTAGAATAGCTGCCAGAATAATTGAAAACACGCCTTTAGTGATCGTTATGCGATCAAGGCTGATAGGCTCGTTTTTATGATCATTTAGAACGAATCAGTGAGCGCTAAAACGAACATGCTCATAAAACGGGTCCATCAAATTTGTCGGTAGTCGGTTAGTCTATTCTCGGACAGCCTCCTAGATACTTATCGGACGCAAAACTAAAGGTTTGAACTGTGGCAGTAAAAAAATAGTAACGTATTGTTATATTGAATATTTTTATATCATCTTGCGCATTAATATGACGCGAGAATAAGGTGTGATGGCCTTTGCTTGTTTGTCGTGGCACCAAGTTCTCGCTGTTGTTTGTGTGGTGCTCGGTAGGTTCGGAGCAATTGTGCGTAATTTTTGAGTTAATTTTGAATTATAAGGTTTATTGGTGCGTATTTTATTGCACGGTTTGCTATTATTAGCTTAGAATCAAACAGAATAAAAAAAATTGAAATTAGAACTAATCGCCATATGGAGGCGACATGAAGCTACACCAATTGCGTTATATTTACGAAGTTGCTAACCGCGATTTAAATGTATCTGATGCGGCGGATGCGCTTTATACGTCACAACCGGGCGTGAGTAAACAGATTCGTCTTTTGGAGGATGAGGTGGGTGTGCCTATTTTTTTGCGTGAGGGAAAACGGTTGACGCAAATAACACCAGCTGGTAAGGAGATTTTATCTTGTGCCGGTAATATTCTGAGAGAAGTGAATAGTATCAAGCAAATCGGCAATGAATATAAAAATAAGCAATCAGGTATCCTAAGAATCGCCACGACGCATACACAAGCGCGGTATGCTTTGCCTGAGGTGATTAAAACGTTTTTGAAAAAATTTCCAGACGTTAAATTATCTTTAAAGCAAGGTTACCCCGAAGAAATCGTTGACATGGTTGTTGAGGGGGAGGCCGATATTGTTATTGCCACAGAGGCCGTATCGCATACCAAAGAACTTGTTGCTTTACCTTGTTACAAATGGAATCGTTGTGCTTTGATGTTGCCCAAACATCCATTATTGCGGAAGAAAAAAATAACATTATCGCAGTTGGCGGAATATCCACTGATTACTTACGATTTTGCTTTTGCGGGTAGAACGTTAGTCAGCGAGACGTTTGAGAGTGCAGGCATAAGCCCTAACATAGTTTTTACAGCACTGGATTCTGATATTATTAAAACCTACGTTGAATTAGGGTTGGGGATTGGCTTGGTGGCGAGGATGGCGTTTGACCCGAAAAAAGATCGCTCACTCCGAATGGTGGATCTGAGCCATTTGTTCAACCCCAGCACTACCTGGCTGGGGTTGCGTAAAAATAGTTTTTTACGCTCCTATGTCTACCAATTTATACAGTTGTTTGCTCCCCACTTGGATGCAAAAACGGTTAAACCTGCTGTGTGCATTGGTGGTTAGTCTTTGAATCATCAACGGCCAATCTCATGTAGTGATTGATTTACATGCAAGTCCTAAAGTGCAGGCTTTCTATTCTCGGACAGGCTCCTCCCTAGGCCGTTAACTGTTTCAGCGTTGGCGTATGAATAAGGGTATTAACTCAGTGATAGCAATGAACAAAGTGAACTCCACTGATTTATTTGTATCGGATACTGGGTGGTTTAATATTTTAAAAAATAACGTAACTACTCAGTCTTATTTTTTAGATGTTCAGGTACTTTTGATTGGTTCGAAAACAAAGAAAAGCGTAGCGTTTATTGATGTAATGAGTGATTTTAACGCAACTTTCAATGTAGTAATAGCACAAATAAAAGGTAAGCTGAGTCGTTACAAAATAACTTAATTATAATGGAGGGGAATAAATAATATGACAGCGCTCCTCAAGCGGGTTCCGGAACTGACGCTGCTAATTCTTGTTACAATTTTAGCCTACACCATCATGGCTGCATTTTCGCAAATGTCTGGCACTGAAACGTTAACGCCAATGGTGGCTTGGGCAATTGTTATTGGTTCGTTTGTGCTCAGCACCATTATCGCCATTGTTGCCGTATTGGGCGGGGTTGGCGGTGGGGTTATTTTTACCCCGGTAATGCTGGGCTTTACATCGATTGATACCTTATTGGTGCGATCCACCGGATTAGTTGTCGCCATGTTCAGTGGTTTGGTTTCCTCGGGCCCCTTCATGCGTAAAGGTCTTGCGGATATACGTATCGTGTTTTATTGCGCTATTCCCATTATTATCGGTGCCATGGCCGGGTCTCAGGTGGCCATTGAGCTTTCTGAAAATATGGGTGAGACAGGCGATGCGATTGTGCGTTTGTTATTAGGCGGAATATTGGTGTTTATTGCCTTGATGTTTATTTTGGGTGGTGCAAACACGGAGTATCCCAAACCTAAAAAAATCGATAAGCTCAGTAAAAAACTGAAGCTTAAGTCAGGGTATTGGGAAGAGTCATTGGGAAAAACAGTTCATTACCATGCTACACGGGCTGGTCTTGGAAGTATTTTATTCCTAATTGTTGGCTTTACTGGAGGTTTTTTTGGTCTCGGAGGAGGGTGGGCGGTTGTGCCAGTGTTGAATTTGGTGATGACGGTGCCACTGAAAGTGTCAGCGGCATCCAGTGGAGTGTTATTGGCGATAGGCAATGCGGCAGCGATTTGGCCTTATTTTATGAAAGGGGCATTAATCGCGGTGTTTGCCGCACCTTGGATGATTGGGCAGGTCATCGGTGGTATTCTTGGTGCGCATATATTGGCGAAAGTTAAGGCTTCCTTCGTACGCAATATGTTAATCGCGTTATTGATTCTGACCAGTTTAAAGCTAATTGTGCGAGGTGTTGAGGGATTGCTTGGTATTGATATTCCGCTCTTATAGGAGTAATAACATGAAAGAACAAAATCACAAGATTAACCATGAGGATGATCGCCCCGTTGTGCCTATCGCAGGGATAGTTTATGGTGATATTATCTATTGGGGTACGATTACGGCAACTTTTATTGTTATTGCAGGTTCTGTTATGACCTTTGTTACTGACAATAACTACATCGATCCTTCTTATTTATTATCATCCATATGGGAAGGCAGAACAGTTGAACAAATTTGGACGGATGCTGTTGGCGCTCAACCCAATGGGCATTGGTATTTGTCGCAACTTTTTACTGGCAATGGTCTGATGGCTGGGGGAATTGCATTGGGTGTCTTTTCGGTTATTCCTGGTATTCTTGGGGCAGCATTCATGCTGTTTAAGGAGAAGCAGTTTCTTTTCGGTAGCTTGGCTGTTATTGCGGCGGTTATTATCATGACAGCAATAGTTGGGTAATGCTCGTCGTTTTTAAACGTAATTGCAACAGGAGTAATTCGTACAAGCATATCGTCAACAAAGTCTTGATGGTGCACTCGGTAGCATTAGGGTTGTTATGATGCTTTTGTGATACTGGGGGGAATTACCGGGAACGCTTTTGGGGGCGCAATGACAAAACCTTGGGCATAGTCTACCGACATTTTTTGAAGTGCCTGTAGTGTATTCGTGGTCTCGACGTGTTTGGCAATGGTTTTAATATTCATTGCATGAGCAACCTGATTGATTGCTTTGACCATTGCATAGCTGGTTTTATCTTTTGCGATATTTCTTACCAGTTCGCTGTCCAATTTCACATAATCAGTAGGCAGGTTTTTTAAATAGGAAAAAGAGCTTAAGCCAGTACCGAAGTCATCTAACGCAAATTGGCACCCTAGTTTTTGCAACGTTGCCATAAATTCATGTGCATGATCGAAGTTGGAGATTAACACACTTTCGGTAATTTCAAAACAAAGCCGATTTGCTGGTATCTGCGTTTTTTTCAGTAATGCAATAATATGATCCAGCACACCGATGTTCCCAAGCGACTGACCTGAAAGGTTGATACTGCACATGTTCCAGGTGTCTAAAACGTGTTTATGTTTATCCAATAAGCTGAAAGACTTTGATATTACCCAACGGTCGACGAGCGGCATAAGTTGATAGCGTTCAGCTGACGGTATAAATGCGTTCGGTGGGATGCTGTTGTGCGGTGATGGTTTTTTATCATCAACCATGCGTACCAACAGCTCACCACCAATAAAATCACCTTGCACGTTGTTTACCGCTACAATAGGTTGAAAGTATAGTTCAAATAATTGTTTTTTAAGAGCTAGGTGGATGCGTTGTACCCACTGCACTTGTTCTTGTTGGCGAGCAATTGCCTTGTTACTTTGTCGGTATAAATGGACTCGGTTGCGGCCAGCTTCTTTAGCTTCATAGCAAGCCGAGTCAGCTGCTCTGAGTAGCTCAGTTACATCATGTGTTTTTGTGGTAATGGGGGCTAGACCTATACTTGTGCCCACTCGAAATGTATGCTCCTCCCAGGTGAATCGATATCTTTCCACGCTAGCTCGAATCGTTTCCGCTATTCTAGCTGCTTTTTTTGGTGGGCAACCAATTAACAATATTCCGAACTCATCACCGCCAAGCCGTGCCAACGTGTCTGATTCTCGCAATAACCCCTGTATTCTTACGGTGAGTTTTTTTAGTAACTCGTCACCAACATGGTGACCGCAAGTGTCATTGACTGTTTTAAAACGATCCAGATCCACATACAGTATGGCGTGATTTTTTTCACTTTTGCGAACACTTTTAATCGCTTGTTCAAGTCGAGACTCAAATTCCCGACGGTTAATCAAGCCAGTTAGCGAGTCATGTGTTGCTTGGTATGTGAGTTGTTTGGTTAAGGTGCGAAGCTTGGTGACGTTATGAAAGACAAATACGGCACCAATCGTTGTATTTTCTGAATCGCGCAATGGCGAACCGGATAATTCAATAGTAAACTCTTTGTCCAAGGTTTTGTTGATTAACGTTGCGGGGTTAGATAGTTGTGCGCAGCATTTTTGCTGTAACCACTTGGTGAGTGGTATCGTTACCGGGCGGCGATTGTTTTCGTCTGTCAGTGTTAATATGTCATTGAGCGGCTTTCCTTTTGCTTCAGCCTCATCCCAGCCAGTCATTTTTTCAGCGACCGGATTAAGGTAGACGACGTTACCTTTTATGTTTGTGGTAATGACACCGTCACCGATGGATTCCAGCGTGACGTGTAAGCGTTCTTTTTCTTGAAATAAATTTTCAGCAGCATTTTTGTTGTCAGTAATGTCCCTGGCAGTGCCTTCGAACCCTTGTGTTTTATCTGAACCGTTACTTGAGTAATGTACATTGAAAGAGACCCAAATATCATGACCCAATGTATTCTTTAAGCGTGCTTCATAGCTTTGTATTGATCCAGATTGCATGTTGAGTTTCTCTAGTAGTGCCTTGTACTCCCAGGGCAAGGTGAATAAATCAATAAACCGGCTGTTAATCAGGGATTTTGTTGAATGACCTGTTAGTGTTTGAATAGAAGGGGATAAGCGTTTAATCAGACCACGGGAGTCGACTTGAAAGTAGGTGTCTTGCATGTCGTAGAGAATGCGAGCGGTTTCTTTTTCGGAGGCTCTTATTTTTTTCTCCACCGCTTTGCGTTCAAGCATTTCTTTTTTAAGATTACAGTGCGTACGTTCAAGCGCTAAAGCGTGTACTTCGGAGTTTTCCTTGGCGACGGCGAGCGCTTGTACAAGTTTAATGTTCTGTCTACCCAACTGGCGGTAACGGCGAAAGGATTTTTCAGAACGTGTTGCCCCCCAAAACATGAGTAAAGAAACCAGCATGAGCTGTCCCCAGATCGTTGTTTCAGCATATGATGCCTGATAAACTAAAAATGCTAAGGGGGTTAATAGTGCAGGAATTGCGAATGAAATGAATAACCCTGACCATAGCGCTGACCCGGCAAGACTTGCCATTACCACTCCCGCCATTAATACCGGTACGATGGAGTCTGATAACGAAAACTGGGGTTGATTCATACTTAACAAAACAAAGCCGGCACCCCAGCTTAATCCGGCTAAAATGTTTCCGGCAAAGAAACTAATCGTCGCATGTTTCCCCAGTCCGTCAGCTTTAGTGTTGCCGAAATAGCGCAAAGTAAATACCAAACAAAACCGCACTAAATTAACGCTAATAACAATAGCAATAAACTCGAATACAACGTGCCTTGGTAGGATATCCCAATAATGTGTTGTAAAAATAGCGAGTGCGGTTAACTGCAATAAAATTTCCACAGGCATTAGGTCGAACAGAGTTTGGTTACCTTCCGGTGTGCTTTGTATCATCAATAATTTTTATGGTAATTCATTTGTGATTTTGATGAATTTACTATTGCCTAGTCATTAATGTTTTGTGTAGCCGGGTATTTTCCGACGTTATTGGTTCTGCTCATATGGCAGGGATTAGGCCAAAACGCAGGATAATCCGAGTTTCCTGGTATAGTGTTACGGTCAAAATCGTAAAGTCTTGATTTTGAAGTGGCCAAATATATTCGCGAACGCTTAATGCTAATGGCTTTTTATCATTATTATTGCTTCATGTTTGTTCTATATTTCAAAAGTTTACTTGGGTGTCGTGTTTTATTGAAATCGTCGTCTAACGAAAAACTTAAAGAAAAATGCCGCTGGATTCGATACATACTCTGATACGCTTATGTTAATGGGTTTTTTGCGGGAAATTGAGTAACTGGAATATACGGTGATTGAACAGAAACAATTACAAACCGCACGTATTTTATTGTTTGACGATGATGCCGTAAATTTGTATGGTTTGAAAAAAATTCTAAATGGGCGAGGTTTTAAAGAAATATTCAGCATAATGCCTAATCAGAATATTGATCAGTGTTTACGGGATACCGCGCCTGATTTGATTTTATTCAATGTGGATCTGAAAAGTGTAAACGCTTTGAATGTGTTAAAAAACCTTACAGAACGATTGAATCTTGGTGGTGTGCCTATTTTAGCTTTATCGCGTCAACGTGAGACCGAAAAAATGGAGCAGGTGTTAAAGCTTGGCGCAAAAGATTATTTGGTGGTGCCGACTCATGAAATAAAAATTATTTGTAGGGTTCAGATATTATTAGAGCATTATTTTTTGACAAAAAGCATATGCAGTCATAGGGCGATAGAAGCGGCGGAAATTTCAGTCGTGGCTGAAAAAGAAAAAGACAGCTGTGTTAATACCTCCGGCGAGTTACATCAACAGATATCCTGCGGTGACAATGCAGGATTAACTGGCAATGAAAATTCCACACAACTTTATCATAAAATAACCGATTCCCTTCAGGCGCTTAAATACACTAAACAATCATTGGCTGTATTGTTGTTTTCGTTCGAAAATTTTGGTGATATTTGCAAAACACTCGGTTCTGAAAGTGCAGACACGATATTAGGAATGACTTTGCAGCGTCTTCGTGATACCGTTCATAAAATTTCGCTGGATAGTCCTATTGAAGGGCAATCCGGCCATTTTGTGGCGCGTTTTTATGGCAGTAAATTCCTTATAGTGCTGCGCGGCTTGAGTTCGGAAGAGAAAGCGGTGTTGTTGGCGCACAGAATTTTATCTGCCCTGGCGCTTCCTTATGAACTGCCGGGGTTGGTGCTGGAAATAACGGCTCAAATCGGTATTGCGTTGGCGCCGCGTCATAGCACAGAAGTTGATAGTTTGTTTCGCCAGGCAGATGTAGCATTGTACAAAGCCAGACAAAGTGGTCGACCTGTTGTGGTGTACTCTGCCGATATCGATCACTATGATCCGTTGCGGTTAGCATTGATTTCTGATTTGCGAAAAGCTATTAATACCAATGAACTGTTTCTTGTATATCAACCTAAAATAAACATCAAAACAGGTTGTGTTTCTGGTGTGGAGGCTTTGCTCAGGTGGATGCATCCCGTGCATGGTTTTATTCCACCCAATGACTTTATACCTTTAGCTGAGCAAAATAGTGTTATAAAACCGCTAACAGTATGGGTTATGAATACAGCCATGCGGCAGTCAGTGGAATTTTCCGGTTCCGCTATAGATATCCCCATTGCGGTGAATATTTCCGCAACCTGTCTGCGCGACGATTGCTTAGTGGGGTATACCAAAATGTTATTAGAAAAAAATGACATTGCTCCGGATCGGATGATTATGGAGATTACCGAGAGTGCGATGATGCGCGACCCGTCACTGGGATTAAATGTACTTCATCGGCTTAATAATATGGGGGTTCAAATTTCCATTGATGACTATGGTACCGGTTACTCCTCACTGGCTTACCTGAAACGATTACCTGTCAATGAAATGAAAATTGATCGTGCCTTCATCAAAGATATGGCAAACGATGAAGATGATAAATTGATTGTAGGAACAACCATCGAAATGGGGCATAAATTTGGTTTGCGGGTCATTGCTGAAGGTGTAGAAGACAGTCAGACCGTTACGTTGCTCAAGGAAATGAACTGTGATCAGGTTCAAGGCTATTATTACGGTAGACCAATGCCGATTGATGAACTTTACGATTGGATAGCGGAACGGAAGAAAGTGATCTAGATGAATAGTATCTATACTCGTGGCGTTTGAGATTTCGGTTTTATTGTACGCTGTCTTCATTCCATGGTGATGTTGAAATTCCCCGCAAGAGCCCGGAACTTCTCGATGGCGTATTTGTGACTGATTGATTTATCAAGCATTCATGGATATGCAGAAAAATGTTCAATATGAATAAAATCAAATAGTTGCAGAAAACTCGGGACTCTTGAGTTAACGAAAATGATCGTAAAAATGGGCCAATATGGCGTTTTCGCAGTAGGCTTTCTATTCTCGGACACCCCTAGGCTATGATGGGCATTTGTTTGTTGAGTATTTCCTTCAGAAACTGGCCCGTGTATGATTTTTTATGCGCAGCCACATCCTCAGGGGTGCCCGCAACGACAATAGTGCCTCCTTTGTCGCCTCCTTCAGGGCCAAGATCAACAATCCAGTCAGCGGTTTTGATGACATCCAGATTATGTTCAATAACAACGATGGTGTTGCCATGGTCGCGTAATCGATGTAATACTTCAAGCAATAGCTCAATGTCGTGGAAATGCAATCCTGTGGTGGGTTCGTCAAGAATATACAGTGTGTTGCCAGTATCGCGTTTTGACAGTTCCCTTGAAAGTTTAACGCGTTGTGCTTCACCACCGGATAGTGTTGTTGCGCTTTGTCCCAGGCGAACGTAACTCAAACCAACGTCGATCAATGTTCGTAGTTTTCGAGCCAGTACCGGAACCGCACTAAAAAACTCATGGGCATCCTCCACGGTCATTTCCAGTACCTGGTAAATATTTTGTCCCTTATATTTTATTTCCAATGTCTCTCGGTTATAGCGTTTTCCTTTGCAAACATCACAGGGCACATAAATATCCGGTAGAAAATGCATTTCCACTTTGATCACGCCATCCCCTTTACATGCTTCACAACGGCCGCCTTTAACATTGAAACTAAACCGTCCAGGATTGTAACCGCGGGATCTGGCTTCCTGAGTGCCTGCAAATAAATCCCGAATGGGTGTAAATAATCCCGCATAGGTTGCCGGGTTGGAGCGTGGTGTACGGCCAATGGGGCTTTGGTCGATATCAACCACTTTGTCAAATTCATTTAAACCGTTAATGCTTTTATATTCGGCGGGATCATTTGGGTTACCGTTAATATGCTTGGCGGCAAAACGGAACAAGGTGTCGTTAATCAGGGTGGATTTCCCCGACCCTGAGACGCCAGTAACAGTGGTCATTAACCCGATAGGGATGGCTACATTGACATTTTTTAAATTATTCCCTGCTGCGCCGTTAATTTTGATGAGTCTGGAATGGTCGATCGGTGTTCGTTGTGTTGGGATGTTGATGCATTTTTTACCCGACAGATATTGGCCTGTGATAGAGGCGTGTTCCGATAGTATTTGCTGTGGTGTTCCCTGCGCAATAATTTCCCCGCCGTGAATGCCAGCGCCTGGCCCGATATCCACCACATAATCGGCGGCTAAAATCGCATCTTCGTCATGTTCCACCACAATAACCGTGTTGCCCATATCGCGCAAATAAGTCAGAGTGTCTAGCAGGCGTTGATTGTCGCGTTGGTGTAAGCCAATGGATGGTTCGTCCAGGATGTACATTACACCCACAAGCCCGGCACCAATTTGGCTGGCAAGTCGAATACGTTGTGCTTCACCGCCTGATAATGTATCAGCACTTCTTTCCAGGGTTAAATAATCTAACCCCACATTGACTAAAAAATTGAGTCGCTGACTGATTTCACTGACGATTTTATCGGCGATTTTTCCACGGCGACCGGGTAAATCAAGGTGATTAAAAAAAACATGGGCTTTCTCCACCGATAATGCGGTAATGTCCGGCAATGCATAATCGGCAATAAAGACATTGCGGGAGGGTTTGGCTAAACGTGTACCAGCGCAGTTAGGGCAGGGTTGATTGCTTAAATATTTGGCCAGTTCCTCCCGCACTACGCTAGAATCTGTTTCACGGTAACGTCGCTCCATATTGGGGATAATTCCTTCAAAGGGTTGCTTCTTTTTTCTAGCGCCCGTTCGGTCACTGTGGTACTGGAACGTAATTTTCTCATCTTTGCTGCCATAAAGAATAATTTCCTGAATACCTTTAGGTAGCTTGTTAAAGTTACGATCAATATCGAATTGATAGTGCTTCGCCAATGATTGTATCATTTGAAAATAATACGCATTACGATGATCCCAGCCACGTATAGCGCCAGCGGGCAAACTCAGTTGCGGATGTAATACCACACGTGATGGGTCAAAAAACTGTTTAATCCCCAAGCCATCGCAGCTAGCGCAGGCGCCGCTTGGGTTGTTAAATGAAAACATCCTGGGTTCAAGTTCGGGGATAGAATAACCGCACTGGGCACAAGCAAATTGCGATGAAAAAACAATGTCGGCTTTTGTTGTTTCGTCCATAAATGCAATTGACGCGACGCCGCTTGTTAGTGCCAAGGCTGTTTCAAAAGAATCCGCTAGGCGTTGTTGTATGTCAACACGGACTTTAAATCGATCCACTACGACTTCAATGGTGTGTTTTTTATGAAGCTCTAATGCTGGTGCAGTGTCCAGTTCGTGTATTTCACCGTTGATGCGCGCACGAATATAACCTTGGGCACGTAAGTCATTGATTAAATGAAGGTGTTCCCCCTTGCGGTTGCGAATCACAGGCGCGAGCAGCATGAGCTTGCTACCCTCTGGCAATGCCAATACCTGGTCAACCATTTGGCTAACCGTTTGCGCTTCTAATTGGATATTGTGATCCGGGCATTTTGGTAGCCCGGCGCGGGCAAACAGCAGGCGCAGGTAATCGTAAATTTCTGTAATTGTTCCTACCGTGGATCGAGGATTATGTGACGTTGACTTTTGTTCAATTGAGATGGCAGGAGAAAGACCTTCAATGTGATCCACATCGGGTTTCTCCATAATAGACAAAAACTGCCGGGCATAACTGGATAGCGATTCCACATAGCGCCGCTGGCCTTCTGCGTAAATCGTGTCAAATGCCAATGATGATTTACCGGACCCAGAAAGTCCTGTAAAAACAATAAGTTTCCCGCGAGGTAGCGTTAAATCGATATTTTTTAGATTGTGCGTTCTAACGCCACGTAACTGAATATAGTCCATCTTGATTTCCGGTGATAGCTTAACCTGCTAATATACGTCGTTTCCCATACTCTACGCAAAGGAACTAATAGGAGTGATAGATAAAAACCCGCCACACAAGAAAATAAATCAAGACGGGATGACCCGAACCGAACGAAAAGCGGTATTTTCATTAGCCAGTATATATGCCTTGCGCATGATGGGGTTATTTATGATTTTGCCAGTATTCGCGCTTTATGCTGAAGATTTAGAAGGGATGACCCCCATGTTAGTGGGAATAGCCATTGGTATTTACGGCTTGACCCAGGCTCTACTGCAAATTCCTTTTGGTATGCTGTCCGACCGAATCGGCCGCAAAAAAGTGATTACCTTCGGTTTGTTAATTTTTGCTGTTGGCAGTGTAGTGGCCGCGTTATCCGACACCATGGGCGGCGTGATTTTAGGGCGTGCGCTGCAAGGTGCTGGTGCGATAGCAGCGGCAGTGATGGCATTAACGGCCGATTTAACCCGTGAGGAAAATCGATTGTCTGCTATGGCAGTGATCGGCATGAGTATCGGAGTTGCTTTTATGGTATCACTGGTGGCAGGCCCCATACTCAGTCAGTGGATAGGCGTGCAAGGTATATTTTGGTTAACCGCCGTTTTAGCATTGGGGGCCGTGGCTGTTTTAACGTTTATAGTGCCGAACCCGGTGCGAAGCAGTTTTCATCGTGACACACAAACTGCGCCGCAACAGCTGAAAACCGTGATTAAAGACAAACAACTACTCCGCTTGGATTTTGGAGTACTCGTATTGCACATGATGTTAACCGCCACTTTTGTGGTGTTGCCGCTGGCGCTACGTGACGAGGTAGGCTTGGTAGCAGAAAGTCATTGGTATGTTTATTTGCCTGTTATGGTGGTATCGATGGCGCTGATGGTGCCTTTTGTAATATTAGCCGAAAAAAAGCGGCACCTAAAAGAAGTGTTTACGGCCGCTATTATGACACTGGCAGTTGCCGAAGTGGTTTTCATGCTAATGCACGATACGTTGGCAGGGATCGTCTTTTCACTGTTTTTATTTTTTGTGGCCTTTAATATTTTGGAAGCCACGTTGCCATCACTGATTGCTAAAATGGCGTCCCCTGACCGTAAGGGTACTGCTATGGGCGTGTATTCCAGCTCGCAATTTATTGGCGCGTTTTTCGGGGGAGTCCTCGGCGGGTGGTTGCACGGTGCTTTTGGCATGGAGGCCGTTTTTGGTATGTGTGCGATATTGGCGGTGGTTTGGTTCTTCTTCGCCTCCACCATGCAAAGTCCGCGTTATCTTAGCAGTCACATGATAAAAGTGGGTGAAGTCGATGAGCAGCGCGCCAGGCGTCTAGTGACAGAGCTAACGGGCATTACTGGCGTTGCGGAAGCGGTGATTGTTATTGAAGACCAAATTGCTTATTTAAAAGTGGATTTAAACGCATTGGATCGAGATGCCTTACAATACTATTCTGTAAGTTAAATGAGAATATTTATCTCTGCTCGATTATTAATCGTGCACTTGCAGTTTAGATCGAAATCAGTGCATAGCAGTAAAGACGGAAAGGAGGCTAAGCAGGATGCTGAGCACGATATTAACTGAGGTGAAAATCTCTAGGTTGGCAGGCTTGAATGGTATAAAATCAGGCGCCAGGGCGAGAAATAAATCGGCGATAAGCATATGTCCATGTAAATAACTGATAACATATTGATATGAAAGATAAAATAAGGAGACCTATATGGCTCGCGGTGTGAATAAGGTCATTTTGATCGGTAATTTGGGTAAAGACCCCGAAGTTAAATACATGCCAAGTGGTGATCCTATTTGTAACATCACCGTTGCGACGTCCGAAACCTGGAAAGACAAATCCACTGGTGAAAACGTGGAAAAAACCGAATGGCATCGGGTGGTGTTTTTTAAGCGTTTGGCGGAAATTGCTGGAGAGTATCTGAAGAAAGGTTCCAAGGTCTATGTAGAAGGCCGCTTGCAAACCCGTAAATGGCAAGGGCAGGACGGTCAAGACCGTTATACCACTGAAATTGTTGCCAACGAAATGCAAATGCTGGATAGCCGAGGTGGCGGTACTGCCCCAATGAATACAGGGGCTGGTGGTGCAAAACCACAACCCGCTATGGCATCGGCAGAGTCAGCCCCATCATCTTCATCCGGTGGTGGTTTTGCGGATTTTGACGACGATATTCCGTTTTAGGAGTCACCTGAGAGTATAAGTGTAAAATATATTCCTTAAGCGCCCCTGATGTAGGGGCTTTTTATTGAAGTTGTAAAATGTTTTGTAAAGTTTATATCTGCTGGTGTTAGGTGACGTGGTCCAATAGATTTGTACACCCCAGTTAAGGATAATCATCTTAACGGAGGGAGATAGAAATGACGATACGAAAGAAATATTCAAAAGAGTTCAAATTTAGATGCCCGGCGACTGCTCACGGCTTTCGAGGCAGTATGAGCCAAAAAGGTTGACCAGGTTCCCCTGACCGCAGCAGGGAGACCTTTAGTGGCCCGCAATCGGGTACACTTCATTGAATTCAACTTCACCTGACAAAGTGACTACGGGTTTTTTTTACAATTCTGGAGCGAAGTTGCGAGACCATGCAACGCCTGTCATTTTTGTGGTCGTCACTGTGGCGACTTGTTTCGAGTAGGTTTCCTAAAAAAACATAGCACATATCGTTATCGGTCGAAAGCAACAGCAGGAGAAACGATGAAGGGCCCTACGTTATCATTTTGTGGCGCACTGGAAAGTAGGCACTATCGTGAACCGACTTAATCTTCATTATTCCATCGTCGATCGTGTTTTGGCACAAGCCGGACTGCCAAAAGTTGAGCGGTTGATGAGATTCGGTTTCACTCCCCCTGTGGCAGGGGGGGGGATGGTAGCTGCTTAATTTTCATGTGGGTGAATTAACTGCACTTGTGGAAAATAGGTTTTGCATTTCGCTAGATCTCTAGTCATTAACCCAAACTGTGCTACCGATGCATGAGCACCAATAAAAAAATTAGGTAACGGTGATATTTTGGTGCCTTTATTTTTTCTGTATTTGATGTAAGCTTTACCAGTTAAAAACAAAGCTTCCCTTGGCATTTCTAATACCTTAATACCCAATGCCTCAATAGCATTTTCAACTTCTTCAATCTTATTGAACCCTATAGACACCTCTGTATATACGATTGAATTGATATACAGTGAGTTAATTTGGCTAAATTTTTCAAGAGTATGTTCTGACCAGTCAGCCCACTTCTCATCATCGGTGAATAAATCTAGTAATACGCAGGAATCAACCAATATACCGTTCATTATGATTTCCTTGTAAGGCTCATAATTTCATCAGTAGACATTTTGCTTGAAGCTATTCCTCTGAATTTACGAAATTTTCCTGTTATTTTAGATTCATCAGTTTTTACTATATAAAACCGGCCATCATCTTCAATAAAATCAATTTCTGCTTCGGGAGATATTCCTAGAGCCTCTCTTATATCTTTGGGAATCGTAACTTGGCCTTTTATTGTAACTCGCATTTTTACACCTCCACACAAATAGTAATACTGCTGTAGTATTACCTCTAGAGATTTGCAAGTTTTTTGATAAAAACTGAGGACTTAATATATAGCTGTTGCGGTAGGAGCCCCTGTCTCCAGGAACCCCGCCCCCGCGCAGTCCCGGACGTGCAGTTTTCCCGCATCCGGTTCCTCAGTCGTACTTGCTGTCGCTTTGAACTACATATCGGTGCGTTAGTGAATATGTCAGCTTTTTTATACCCATAGCGTTTGAAATTTAGGTGTAAATGTGAGTCATATTCATTGCATAGCACCACCAAAAGCAGGCGTTTTTAGGCGAAAGTAGGTTTTTTAAGAAAGGCAAAACGACGCGTAATAGTCGCTCTATTGCAAGGCAGTTTAACAAACGTGATGAAATCAATAGGGCGTGCAGGTATACCTAAACCTCAGTCGTTATGGGTATATATTCAAAGAAGGTTGCATTCATCACTGAGGTATATGACGCCAGATGAGTTTGAAGTAGGGGTGATCTGATTGGTCATGTGGTATAACTGCTATGTGTGCGAAATCGGGGGAGGTTCCCCGGACGCTCGCACCTCACGCGGTTATGTTGGCATGAGGTAGAAATATATTTAGCATCGAATATCCATGAGGGAATTTATGAATACATATTTTGCTATAGCTGGTTGTCTGGCAATCGTCGTGGGAATTATTCACTCTGCCTTAGGTGAAACACTTATTTTTCGCCATATGCGTAAGGACACTTTTATCCCGATAGATGGGGGTACTATTCTCAAAGAACGACATGTGAGAATTCTGTGGGCGAGCTGGCATATTGTAACTGTTTTCGGGTGGGGTTTTGGTTCGATTTTGTTGTGGCTTTCCCTTCCTTCTCCCCAAACCACCGTTGAAGTATTTGTAGAAAATGCAATACTGTTTTCAATGTTTATCGCTTCTCTGATGGTGCTAATTGCTACCAAAGGAAAGCACCCTGGTTGGGCGGGGTTGCTCTGTGTTGCTATCTTGGTGTGGCTAGGATGAACGAAAATGGTTATTTAATTATTATGCAATGAAATTAACAAAAGGAAAAATATGAATATTTCTATTCTCATCGCAGGAGTTTTGTCATTAGTTGCTTTTTTCGCCCACGCATTTGTAGGTGATAAGGAATACAAAGCTCTAAAACCAGTCGAAAATTCTCCAAACAAAAATAAGGAAACATGGGTGCAAGTAAGAAGTGGTTGGCATTGGGTGAGTGTCGATTTATTTCTCGCAGGGGTTTTGCTTCTATTGTTAGCGACCACTGAAATGATAAAGGCAAAAACAGAAATTTCATTGTTACTAAGTATTTATTTTTTCTTATGTGGCGTTGTATGGCTTGGCACAGTTGCTTTTTCAAGAACTAACAACAAGCAAGTACTAGTCCTTGGTCAGTGGATATTCTGCTTTCTAATGAGTGGATTAATTTACTTTGGAAGCCAAGAAAATGCCTAATCGGGTAAGGGCTGGAGAGAAACTTTTGCCTCGCCTAAAAGCGCCTACCTTTGGTGCTATGAAATGAATATGACACACACTTAACACCTAAATCTCAAACGCTTTGGGTATATACTGATGACAGGGGGCTTTATGAAAGGCATATTGATAACGGCAAGCGTGAGATCGGTAAACGCAATACTCACTACCAAAATGCCAACACAGAAAACGGGTTAATTGTTAATTTCTGTTGATGTTGTTTTTTCCCATGCCTTGTTCAACGGCAATTACCGCCGCTTCCACGCGTGAGCGTAAGTTTAATTTACGTAATACGGCTTTAACGTGAAGTTTTACTGTGCCGTCGGAAATGCCCAGGTCACGTGCAATTGCCTTATTGCTTTGGCCTTCGGCTAAGTGCTGAATGATTTCTGTTTCTCGAGGTGTCAATACTGATAGTGGTGTCGACGGGGGTTGTGGTGCGGGTTTTTCTTGCAGTGCCCGGGCCAGTGTTCCTGCGAGTTGGGGGGCTACAACTGTTTCGCCTTTTACGATTTTGTGTAACGCGGCGACCAGTTCTTCGGGGTCCATGTCTTTTAATAAATAACCTTGGGCACCCCCCCTTAATGATTCCACTAAGTCATTTTCATCCGTACTGGTGGTTAGCATCGTAATAGGAACAGTGATACCCTGTTCGCGTAATTGTCTTAAAACCGTTAGGCCATCCATGTCTGGCATACGCATGTCCAGTAAAATAACTTGCGGTGCGTGTTCATTTGCTCGTTGCAAGCCTTCCTGGCCGGTGCTCGCAGTAGCAATGACATTGATGTTGCTGCGTTCCAGCAGACCTTGAAGTCCCAGGCGGAAAAGGGTGTGGTCATCGATTAAAAGTACATTTATCATGTGTGTCAACTACACCTTTTATATATTTAGTTTATATTTTCGTCGCCAAAGCCAATGGTTTACTACTGTTATCAAGGGGTGTTTTATCGTCGTCAATGCAAAAGTCCAGTTCGATCCGAGTCCCCTCTCCGGGGTCGGATTCGATACTTAATATACCATTTATTCGTCTAGCGCGTTCTTTCATTATGCTTAATCCAACGTGTTCGCCGGGTTGACCGTCGATGGTTTTATGGCTAATACCAACGCCGTCATCTTCCACCAGTACATGGTAACAAGTATTGTTGTTTTGGCGAATTAATATTCTCACCTGTTGTGCGTTGCTGTGCTTGCGGGCATTCGTCAGTGATTCTTGAATGATGTGCAATACTTGTACTTCCTGTATTGGGGGCAGGTTCAGATCTTGGCATTGATTTTGGAAGAAGACACTAATACCACTTTCATTTTTAAAGCGTTTGATGAGTGCTTCAGTCGCGGGAATTAGGCCGCGTGCATCCATATGAACTCTGAAGTGTGCTAGCAGTTCTCGTAACTCATTATTGGCCTCATCCAGGCCGGCTTTCAATTGAGCAGCTTCTTTTTGTGCAGCGTCAGTCACATTGTTGGCTATGGATTTTTCCAAGAGACTTATCTGGAAGCGAAGACTTGCTAAGGTTTGCGCCAGTGAGTCGTGTAGTTCGTGAGCCAGCATAGTACGTTCTTGCATAATGGTTATACGCTTTGACTCATCATCCAGTCGATTTTTTTCAATGGCCAGACTTAAATGTTGCGCGATATTGGTTAACAGGTTGTTTGTTTCGTTTTCGATGGTTTTATTGGGGAGAAACAAATGATAAATACCCAGCGTGCGGTGCTGATAGTGTAACGGTAGTACAATGATGTGGGTTTCTGGCGCCAGTTGTAGTGATTTCGAGAGTAAATTGCCACAAAGTGGGCGATTAATCTGGCAACGAATCACGCTTTGCTGGAAATTCTGAGCGCAGAGACAACGTTCAACCGGGACAATGCGTTCGTGCTCATTGATGATGTCTGTTAGTCCGATGGAACTGACCAGACGAAACTGATTATCCTTGGTTAATATCCTGGCTGTGGCGGCTTTGACAGGCAAAATATTATTCAGTGTATGGAGGCATCGAATTAATAATTCTTCGATGTCGTGGGTGTTGTTGCTGTTGGCTGCGACATCATACAAAATTTCCAGTGTACGGGTTTTTTGTTCCAGGCGTTCGGTTTGCCGCTTGACGTTATCGTCCATTTCTCGGCTTAGTGACCGTAGTGATTCTCCCAGATCATTTATATCCTTGGCGAGCTTGGCAAATTCGCCTTGTTGAGGTACAGGAATGCGGGCTGACAAGTTACCGCCCTGCATTCGATGTGCCCAGTGACGAAGTTGCGAGAGCGGTTCCAGTAGATTTTGCTTAATGCGCCGCTGACTGATGTAAATCATACAAAAACCAAAGGCCAATAACAGAAATTCGAGGCCGATGATAACGAATGATTGCCCAGGATGTGCCATTAATAAAAGGCTACCGCTGACTAATGCCATGAATACCGCAGCAATTCCGATCAATGGAAATAATAAATCGCCGCTGATCAAGCCTGTACGTTTTCGGTGCCAATCCGAGATTAGTGGAAGTAAGCGCATAATGCAGTATATATCACCAAAATGTATGTATCATCAAGCAAAAATATAAAACAATTGGTTGCATTTTTTTGATGGGTATGATGAAAGACGGTTATATTTTAACAGATTTGGGTTAATTCTAGAGTAATATGCCTAAATCTCAAACGCTATGGGTATAGTATGATTATTGATGGTTATTTTTGGTTTCAGGAGCCTCTATTTTTTTTGGTTTTTTAAATGCTGGAAATTGTTAAGGATGAAATGAACTGGCAAGCGTGGAACAGAGGTTGAGGATGCTAAGCAGGGCGATTTATTCTTATTTTTTATGTACTTACTATTGCTAAGCCGATAACTTTTTCGTCGCTGTACCGGGTTGGGGTGGCAGTTGGATTACTGTTCTTTTGGTGGTTTGTACTTGGGGTCATTGGGGTTTTTAAAAATAAAATGAAAGTGATCGGGTTCCAATTCAACATAGTCCACCTGCATGCCATTGAGTAACTCTGCATTGCTGGGGGCTATCACGATCTCCACGCCATGGGAGGTTACGTGTATGTCATCGTCTTTTGCATCATCGAAACCCATGCCGTAATCGATTGACTCATCTGGGCTGACTTTTGCAGCGATGCGTAAACACATGTTTTCACTGTTGGATTGCTTGGCAGAGTAATTGATTTGTTTTACCGCTTCAGGGGAAAGGGTGATCATGATTTTGCCTTTTAGATAATTGAGCTCATACCGTTAAACTATAAATGTATTGCCTTAATGTGTCGTCACATTTAAATGTAGCCACTGAGAAATGTTAGTGTCAATTAAACACTGAATTAACAATTAATATTGGCAATGCTAATTTTTTGTGAGTCTTTACAGCTTAGTACAAAATCCACGAAACGCTGCACCCAATGGTTATGGTGCACGTCTCTTAAGTGTGCATAGCAGCCAAGCAGGTTTTTATAGACAATACCGTCCTGTGTACCGTTAATGCCTTCGCCGCGGAGTACCCTATAAGCAAAATTTAAATTTTCTGCCACATTTTCAAGGCTCGAATAGTGAAACTCATGGGCTGCAAATTCGGCTGCTGGGTCGCTGGGCCACGGGTGGTCGCTGGTTTCCTGTAAACGTACGTATCCCCGGCCAACTGGTTTTTTATGTAAAATAGTATCTGCAGGTATTACTCCCACCATTTCACATGTTTCGCCATTCCACTGAATGCTGCGTGTGAGGTACATAAGTCCGCCGCATTCGGCATAAACAGGCAAACCAGCTTCGATGGCCGACGAAATAGCGTGGCGTAATTTACGATTTTTTGTCAACGCCTGCATTTTTGTTTCTGGGAAACCACCGCCAAGAAACAGACCATCTACGTTGGGTAAGCGATTGTCGTTTAGCGTATCAAAATAAACCAATGTTGCGCCAGCCTGCTGAAAGGCTTCAAGGTCTCCAGGATAATAAAAACCAAATGCGGCGTCGCGTGCGATGCCGATACGGCAGCGGCTACGTTTGAAACCATTGTTAGTTTTGTCGTTGTATTGGCGGTTAGAGCCATCACTCGAGTAATGATTTTTTTGAAGAAGGGCTGATGTCAGCACCATATTCCGTTCGTGGGTTTTGGCTTGATGGGCGATTTCAATTACCTTGTCCATTTCAACTTGTTGTTTAATGTATTGCCCTGCAATAGTAATGCGTTGTAATGTTTCATCCATTTCATTACTTGGTATCAAGCCCAGATGGCGTTCCAGTATTTTCAGCTCGGTATTATGGTGGACTGCGCCGATCACTGGAACATCTGTATAGTGACCAATTACGCTGCGCAGCTTTGATTCGTGGCGGCTGCCACCCAGTTGATTTAATATAACGCCAGCAATGTTGATTGTTGGCGAAAATGCCTGATATCCAAGGATTAACGGTGCAATGCCACGCGTCATACCCCGGGCATCAATCACGAGAATGACCGGTGCACACAGTAAACTGGCAAGTGCTGCATTGCTGTTAGTGCCATGTAGGTCGAGGCCGTCGTAAAGTCCTTTATTACCTTCGATAATGCTAATGTCAGCACCTTGGCTATAGTGATAAAAGGTGCTGTGGATCTCTTCACGTTCCATGGTGTTGAAATCGAGATTATGACAGGCATGGCCAGCGGCCTTTGCCAGCCACATGGGGTCAATGTAGTCAGGGCCTTTTTTGAAGGGCTGGATATTGAGCCCGGATGTTGTTAGCGCCGCACACAGGCCAATGCTAATGGTGGTTTTGCCTGAAGATTTATGTGCAGCTGAAATAAGAACGTGAGACATAATATTTGATACTCTAATATCAAGATCGTGATGTGATGTTCCTTCAAGTGGTATCCATTAAGTCGTATTAATTTTAGGCGTAAAAGGATAGTGTTGATACGTTTCCTGGCGTATGCGCGACATGGCGTCAGCAGGCGGGTGTTACGCCGCTTTGCCGTATTTGTCTTTGGCGCGCGCATACCACATGTCGGTCGCCAGTTTTTCAGCGGCGTCAATGGAGTTTGCTTTGCCCATTAATTTTAATGCAATGGCCAGAGTGCCGATAATGGCTGCATTTGCGTATTCGTCGTCAATTTTACCACGCCATAATTGGCCTAGGCGCTCAGTCTTCATTTCTGCATCTTTGACATGGCGTTGTTTAAACATGGCGGGCCAGGTTTCGTCAGACATGACGCCATCATGTACACTCTGTACCAGGCAGTCCAGGTCAGGGTTACGTTCTATTTCACCTCCATCACCTTTTACCACCGCCATGTGCGGTTGTTTCAGGCGCAGTGCTGTTTGTTGATGAGTGGGTTGATAGCCGGGGTGAAATATGCCTTGTATTAAATAGGGGGCATTAAAAGGGTTGATCATACGTGCAATGGTATGTACTGGGGAGCGTAACCCTAATAATGGCCGTAATTCAATAATGCGGTGTAATGTTGGGCACAAGTACTCAATATCGAGATAGGCAAAATGGCTGGTTTTTATAGTGCTGGTGGCTTCTTCAATGCTGCTGCAAGGCGATAGGCCCAGTTGGCTTAATGCATCCTTAGTGTATATTCGCCCATTAGTATGGCCACTTGCTCCATGCATAAAGACGCTGATACCGTTTTCCACCAAGGTAAGTGCTGCAAGTATAAACCACGGTAATTGTCGCCGTTTGCCAGCATAGGAAGACCAGTCTAGCTGAACTGTCGCTGCGGTATCGGGAATGGCAATGTGCTCATTGACAGCTTTTACAAAGCCGGTTAATTCTTCGGGGTTTTCTTCTTTGACCCGCATTAACATTAAAAATGCACCAAGTTGCTCAGGGCTTACCTCGTCATTTAGAATCATGCACATTGATGCATAAGCTTCTTCCTGACTTAATGCCCGAGAGCCTTTGCGGCCTTTTCCGAGGATGCGAACATATTGGGCAAATGGGTGTTCTTCATAAAACATAATTAACGTTACCTTTGATTTTCAAGCTTGTATTATTGTCACTCCTAAGGGGTTGTAAAGAAATAAGGTGAACATTTTGCTTGTCTATGCTTGCGTCTTCGGCGTTGCGGGAAAGGTTACATACAACAAATATGGGCCCATTTCCACGCCTTGAATACGAAACGATATTCGGTGCAATCTGTCCAACTTATTTCTTTACAGACCCTAAGGTACAATTTGCCGGCATCTCAGTCTGGTTATTTTTCGCATTGCCTGATTTTAAAGAATATTGGCCGAGATCCGTTTATTTGAGCACTGCTTTGGCGACTGAATTTTTGTGCTCAATGTTGTCAGCGTGGTTTGGGTCGATTAGCGCGTTTTCCAGACTGAGTGGCAGAAAGCGTAAAATTTTAACACCTACCATTACTATCGCGATTGCGAATGCTGTACCACCCAGACCCAAACCGATTTCGTAAACGCTGGGCGAGTATGAAGCAATCACACCATCGAAAAAACGACTACTGACATCATACCCGGGGAACAACTCTAATGGAAAGGCTTGGCCGCCTATGATGATAATGTACATTTGAGAGAACCCGCCGGCAATGACCATAACTGAAGCGATTGCCAGCCAGGCCTTGGATTGTTTAAATCCACTGAAAAAGCAGACTGTGAGTGGCAGGATGCTGCCTATTAGTATAAAACCCAACCAAAATAAACCGGTATAAACATTATCGCCGTCCAACAAAAAATGCTCAATACCATGATGCTCAGTGGCATATAAGTTGGTTAAGTGATAAATAGCGATAAAAAATAAAGTTGCGGCAACAAACAATCCCTGTAGTTTTCGTAAGCGCTCCACAATCGTGTTGCCCAGCGCACGTTGGGTGCCGTGATAGGTACCAATTAAGATCAGGTTAAAGATGGCGAGACCAAAAGAAAAGGACATAACAATAAACGTAGGAGCCATAATTGCGGCATCGTAAGCTTGTCGTGCCACTAAAAAGCCAAAAATAGAACCGGTGCCGGTGGTCAGCATTAAACGCCAGATAAAGGCAAGCAAACCAACGGGTTTTGCAAAACGATTGAAGCGCCGTTCCAATAACATCCAAAGATAGACGGCCACAATGGCGATGAAGCCAGTATAGAGAAAAATATTCCAGGCAAATATGGATTTGAAGTTGTAATAGGTCATTGCCACGATAAGACGATCCGGACGTCCAAGATCGAGCAACAGTACACAAAGGCCGCCTATTAGCAGGGCAATGGCCAATAATCCTGACAAAGGCGCCAGGGGTTTGTAGAGTTTTTTATTAAAGACTGAAGAGATGGAGGCAACATTAAGCGCTCCGGAGGCGGCCACGATCAGGAACACCGCGAAGACATGGGGTATTCCCCAGACGATTTGATTCGTCATTCCGGTAACATGGTGGCCCTCATGCTCCATATGGAAAGCTGCGCCAAGTCCTGCTGCGATTAACAGCCCCAGGAATGCCAGAAAAATGTAATAACCGCGACTATTGCCCGGTATTTCGCGATAGCGAATTGTTCTGTTCATTGTGATTTGATTGCCGTGGGTTATTCATTGTTTTGTAAAAAATCAATTTTCTAAAAGTGAGCATTCTGCAATTAGTTGTAATTAACTGGCGCCTCGTGACTTTAAATGCCCTGATAACGCACTCCAGGGTTCAAGCGGAAATCGGCGCGTACCTGGGTGCTGGGTTCGTTTGCAACCCGTTTGGCAATTGTGCTATCAGGGTCATTAAGATCGCCGAACAGGATGGCGGCACCACCGTCGGTTTTAGCACATGCTTCAGCACAGGCCGGGATGTCACCACGATCCACGCGATGCACGCAGAATGTGCAGCTTTCCACCGTACCTTTTCCCCTTGGCACTTCCGGCACCTGATCGGTTAATGTTTCATGGACAAATGAACGGGCTTTGTATGGGCAGGCCATCATGCAATAGCGGCAGCCGATGCAAATGTGTTTGTCCACCAACACAATGCCATCAGCGCGTTTGAACGAGGCACCTGTGGGGCAGACATCCACGCAAGGGGGATGTTCGCAATGTTGGCACATCATGGGCAGTGACAGCGAGTGTTTGGTTTGCTTATTTCGCAGTGTTACTTTACGTATCCATTGGGCATCGGTTTCCGGTCGGTCGAATCCTGTTAAGCCGTTTTCTTCGTTACAGGCCTTGACGCACTCATTGCACCCGGCGGCACATTTGTTGGTGTCGATAAGAAAGCCCCAACGAACGTTGCTGCTAACAGCCTCATTGGTCGCTCTGGTGCTGGCGATGCTGTTTAATATCACGCCGGGCGCCAGTGTTAGAGTGGCCGCAAGTGCTGCACTTTTGCCAAGGAAGCGCCGACGGTATTCATCAACTTTGTTTTCCAGTTCACTCATAAACGTCCATTCCAAGTGTTTTGTTTTGGTAAATGCTGTGCTGAAAGGCTGGATGGGCGGGGTTTGGATGCATGGCACTCAAAGCAATCGATCTTTACTGCGACATAACGATGGCATTGGCGACAAAAATGCTTGGGATTAACCGCGTTGACCGGTTTTCCATCATGGCCATTTACCGCGTGGCAGGTTATGCATTCTTTCAGACTGTGTTTTTTGGTGCGAATACCACGATGTACGGTTTTGTCGCGTTGGTGCAGTAACAATTCCATGTGGTTTTTTCTCATGAAGGTCGTGTCTTCGACGCAGCGATCTCCTTTTCCCTTTGGAATGTCAGGTATCGGTGCCCTTGCATGTGCCGGGATTAAAATCATGCTTAGTATAATCGTTAACAAAGAAATGAGTGATGTTATTTGTCGTATTATTTGCGGCAGAGTCGTCATCGGCATAATCGGCAATACAAATGAGAAAGGGCGGTGCTGCCGCCGCGACTTGGGCCTGATGGTTAGTAAGATATGCCACACAGTCAGTTGCATAGGTTTAGGTGTCACGTTATGTTGCCTCTTTTATATTTCTTTACAGACCCAAGGAGTGCATACAAAATTATTTTACATTTCTGATTTTCCACTGACTTAACTTCCTTCCCTTGCTTTAACCGTGGCGTTATCCTTCAGTTGAATAGCCCATTCTGCATCTGCTTGAGTGTTTTGAATATGAACAACGTCACTACTCAAGCTCACGTCTTACTGGTTTTGCGTTACTCTCCAAGTCCCATTTTAATATAACCCGTTGGGCACACGTCGGCACAAATGTGGCAACCGATGCAACGTTCATAGTCGGTGTCAACATAGCGTCCCATTGTGTGTTTGTCTTTTTCAACACGGAAAACAGCATCTTGTGGGCAGTATATTACGCAATTATCACACTCAAAGCACATCCCGCAACTCATGCAGCGTTCGGCTTCCTTGATGGTTTCCGCTTCTGTTAAACCACTGACACGCTCTTCAAAATGGCCTAATACTTCATTGGCTGTTGGAACAGATTCTTTGCGTTTATAGCGAGGCGAATGCTCAAAATGGCCTAGAAATAGTTCGTCGGCCGGAATAATAAGCTGTTTCGAGCGATCTTCATAATTATGTATTGCATAATTATCTTCACTGGTGCCGCGAAGACCACGATCAATGGGGCGCGTTTCGTTATCGCCTGCGGCATCAAAGTGTTCAGGTTGCAGTCCGGTTTCGCGCAGTTTATTTAATAAATTGAAATGATGCACGTCTACTTTTGGCCGTTTTGCCACTTCTTCATGTTTAAAATAGTGATTGATTGTTTCAGCAGCCACGGAGGCTTGACCGATAACCGTTGTTAACAAGTGTGGCTTAATAATATCACCAGCCGCAAAAAAACCAGGTTTATTGGGGATTTGGAAATGCTTGTCGGCATCGATTAAGCCTTGGTCATTGCTAAATGCTTCCAGGCCAGTGAAGTCGCCGAATTGCCCAATAGCAGAAACAACTAAATCTGTTTCTATATTAAATTCAGAGCCCTCAATTACGTTGGCGTTACCATTTTCATAGTGGAGTTTTGCAACGCGCAGAGCTTTTGCTCGGCCATTCTCATCCAGAATCACTGCGACTGGCGTTAGTGAACCCTGAATGCTAACCCCTTCGCGGCTGGCATCGTCAATTTCGTGTTGTGCGGCGGTCATGTTTTCCACGGGGTGGCGTGAAATCAACATGACATCGGCACCTTCTTTTTTGGCTATATCGATAACGTCATGTGCCGTGTGACCCATAATAATGTTTTCGGGGCGATCCTTTTCCGCGATATTGGAAATGTGACCCAAGCGGCGGGCTACCGATACGACATCAATGGATGTATCGCCACCGCCAATTACTACGACTTTACCACTAACGGTTTGCAGGTGGCCTTGATTAAAAGCGCTGAGGAAGGCAACACCTGAAATACAGTTGGGTGCATCAGCACCAGGGATGGGGAGGCCTCGGCCGGTCTGTGCGCCAATGGCAAATAAAACCGCATCGTGTTTTTGTTCCAATTCGTCCATGCTGATATCGGTACCCACACGGGTTTTGGTTCTCACCTCAACGCCCATATCGGTAATACGGTTGATTTCACCGCCCAATACATTACGTGGTGTACGGTAGCCGGGAATTCCATACATCATCATGCCGCCCAATTCTTCATGCTCATCATATAGGGTACAAGCATGCCCCATACGGCGTAGTTGATAGGCTGCGGTAAGCCCGCAGGGACCGCCACCAATAATGCCAACACTTTTGCCCGTCTCCGTGCCGGGCTGAAATTGGTATCCTTCATTTAATGCATTATCACCAATGAACTGTTCGACAGCATTAATACCGACGCGGTCCTCTACTTGGTTGCGGTTGCATCCATCTTCGCAAGGGGCTGGACAAACCCGCCCCATAATCGCTGGGAAAGGGTTGGCATCGGTAGAACGGCGAAAGGCGTATTCTTTCCAACTCATTTCGCCAACGGGTTTTTCGATGCCTCGAATGATATCCAACCAGCCTCGAATATCTTCGCCAGATGGGCAACTGCCTTGACAGGGAGGTGTTTGATGTACATATGTAGGACATTTATGGCTATGCTCGCCGTTAAAGATTTGTTCTTTCCAGGGGGGCGGGGCATGATCGTCGTCTTTGAATTTACGAAACGTATGCTCTGTTTTGGTGTCGACTTTATCTGCTGGCGTTGCCATACTTTAATCTCCTATTGCTTCGCGATAGTTCTTTGCTATTTAAAATCCATAATTTTTTCCATTGATGTTTATGGTCTATGTTCTACGTAAATTATGCGTTAAATGCATTATCTCTTAATGGGTAGTGTCCAGTTCGATAGCATCCCCGACGATCTGGTGAAGACTAGTTATCATATCCATTTGAAATTTGTAATAAGGAAGTACTTTTGCAAATTGAGTTTTACAAATGGCGCAAATGGCGATAAGTGTGTTAACGTCATTATCCTGGACCACTTGCGCCAGAGCCTCCATTCTTGGGAGTGCACCTCTAACGCGTAATTTCATTAAATCATCCGTTAGCAGGCCACCTCCGCCGCCACAACAAAAGGTGTTTTCGTGAATGGTTTCCGGCGACATATCATGGAAATGATTCGCACAGGCTTTAATGATTTCGCGGGGTATCAGGAATTGTCCGCCTGGCATGTTGCCCATGCGTGATGCGCGAGCCACATTACAGGAATCATGAAAGGTGATGCGGCGGTGATCATTGGCCTCTTTGTTGAGCCGTAATGCGCCGCGTTGAATCAGGTCGTAGGTGACTTCACAAATGTGTTGTGGTGCCGGGTAGCGAGGGTCTAAAAAATCAAAAGGTCCGATCAAGGTGTTCCAAAAATTATAAGCAACGCGCCAGGCATGACCACATTCACCGACCACAATGCGTTTAACGCCTAAATCCAGGGCAGCATCACGGATACGCATGGCGACCTTTTTAAGGTTATCTTTGCTGCCGATAAACATGGAAAAATTAGCGGCTTCAGAAGCGTAAGAGCTCAGAGTCCAACTAATGCCGGCCTGATGAAACACTTTGGCATATCCAATAAGGCCGTCAATATGGGGTTCAGCAAAAAAATCGGCTGATGGCGTGATCAGCAGAACGTCTGCGTTTTTTTCGTCTACTGGTACACGCACGTCAACGCCAGTGTCATCTTTTATGTCTTCTTCCAAGCCTTCCAGCGTATTAACCAATGCCGGTTCGGGCAGTCCCAGGTTGTTGCCGATTACATGAACTTTACCCAGAATCTCATTACAGTATTTTTGCCCGACACCAATAACATCCAGAATTTCGCGCCCGGCCATGGATATTTCCGCAGTATCAATGCCATAAGGACAGAATACTGAGCAGCGTCGACATTGGGAGCATTGATGAAAATAACTATACCATTGGTCTCGTACCTCCTCATCAAAGTCCACAGCCCCCACCAATTTAGGGAAATGCTTGCCGGCAAAGGTATAATAACGGCGGTAGACTTTGCGTAATAAATCCTGCCGGGCGACGGGCATATTATTGGGGTCTTGTGTACCTAGGTAATAATGGCATTTGTCGGTACAAGCCCCACACTTGACACAGGTGTCTAAAAACACTTGTAAGGCCCGAGAGCCACTCACGAGTTCGCCCAGCTTTTTCACCGCTACATCCTGCCAGTTGTCAACCAGTTCGCCAGGATAGCCCAGGCTTTCCTGATGTGCAGGTGTTGCCATATAGGGTTTGCTATCAGCCATTGTGTTTTCCACGATAACTGGGATCGTGGGATATTCCCGCAAGGGTGGTGCCTGAATGTCAGCCGCCATACAGAATTCTCCCCCGAATGAGGCCATTATTGATTACTTGTTTGGTCATGGTTTTGCGCTCCATCCTGAAACATGGCGATGCTCACGTACATCATCCACTTGATTACGCGTAGGGCTAAAAAACACGCCTGGTGCATGCAGTAGCTTACTAATTGGAAAAATAACCATTAATACAATTACCAATGCCAAGTGAATTAATAATGCTACTGTTGAGGGGAGCATCTGTAGGTCAAAATACAGCATCCCCATGACAAATGATTTCAAAGCCACTATATCCGTATGAGAAACGAATGTCATGACGAGCCCGGAACTACCAATGGCAATTAACAATAACAGCATTAGATGGTCGGATGGGCTTGAAATATACCGTATTCGATCAACCAGAAAACGTCGCGCCCAAAGCCCGAGCAGCCCGGCAACCATAGCGAACCCAGCATATTTTCCGAACGGTTGTAACCAATTGACCCAAAACCAGACTGGCTCGGTAAAATAACGTAAATGACGCAAGAGTACTAACAATAATCCAACATGAAATAACCAACCAAAAACCCAGATCCATTTGTTGGCTTTAAATAAACTCTGAAATACCGTGACTTCTTTGGTAAGGCGCCAGACAACACCGGCTTTAGTGGTTGGGGCTGGTGTTGTCGGAATTTTTAATGGTTGTGGGGTTTTGGAATAAATAACGATTTTACGTATAATCCCAATGCTAAAGAGTGCCGTTGCGAGATAGAATAATATTGCAAAGATTACGGTAAGAGTCATAAGCACGCCTTAGGAACCAGCTTAACAGTCTTTGTGGTACACAATACAGTGTTAAAATATCATGGCGCTAAATAGTTTACTAACAGTAAACATTGCGATGCCATGCGACATTTTTGCGGCACAATTTTTGGCTCGGTTTGCGATATTGTGCGCTGTTTGTATTTGCACCCGAAGGGGTTAAGTTAGCTTGTTATATAAAGGCTGTACCGCGTCTTGGTGCGGTACAGCGTGTTCGAACATTGTTTAGTACAGTATTTCAATACAGTATGGTGTTACGATACTTTTATTTCGCTATGTTCGCGGCATATTATTTGTTACGACAACGTTCCGCCTCACGGTTATTTGGTGTTTACACCCCCGGCTTTATCCGGTGCAGTTTTTTACGCAACATGATAGCCGGGGAGGGTGATCAATATTTAGCTTTATACACAGCCTGTCGGTTTTGGTAATCCGGCAATTTTGCAGGCTTGTTTCGCAGGGCCATACGGGAATAGCTCATAAAGGTATTTGCTGTTACCTTTATCTTTGCCCAGTTTTTTGCCGATGGCTTTGGTCAGTACCCGCACTGCAGGAGCAATTTGATATTCTTCGTAGTATTCTCGCAAAAAATTGACAACATCCCAATGGTTGTTGCTCATGTCAAGACCTTCAGCCACTGCAATTGCTTTAGCCACCTCTTCGTCCCAATCGTCACGGTTGGTCAGGTAACCTTCTTCATCAGTTTCTACACTTTTTCCGCCAACATCTAATGCCATGTTTTTTCTCCTGTGTTTTATCGTTAAGTGCTTATCGTTAAATGTTTACTAATTAAACGCTAACAGTTAACGTTATTGGTGAGTGCTATGGTTGCCGTTTATCCTTCATATCTATTGCGTAAGGTGTGTGTAACTAAGGGTACGTGGTAGCAACATTATAGCCAAGCCTGTGTTGCGCTGTGTTGCGCAACCAAGTCAACAAAATCACCGTATCCAACAATTTTTATACCACTAATGAGCTTGTCACTGCTGACGCCGCGTGCTTGAAGGTCTGGGCCGAGCACATAAAATGCAATGCTGCTCATGGCATTCGTCACCAGATCGGATTTTTCGGTGCCTTTTATGGCGCCATAGACGCCGTCTTCTATGAGCAGTACGCTGCTGCCTTTAGCGGCTAAACGAAGGCAAGAATCCAACGTGTTACGATCAAATGGTGATTTGTTTACCGTATGTATCAATGACATGTCTGTGTTCCTCAATGCACTGTTGCTGTCGCTAACTAAAAGCTGAAAACCACGTCTTGTTGTTCTAATATGTCAGACATTTCTTTGGTGCTAACGATATGTATTGAGTTTTTTTCTGCCCAATCATCATCCTCGTCTTCATACGTTAGTGCCATCAAGTCATCCTGGTTTAGCCCGCGTGCTTGCAATGACTCTTTTTCGACATAAATTTTGTTAATGTCATAATCGCCCAAGGCTTTGTAGGTCGGCGAGAAATTTTTCACACCTAGCGCTTCAGTGTTTTGTCCTTTGGCAAGCTGATAAACGCCATCATCGATAAAGGCGAGGCTGATGTTCTGATCAAATGCAGCTCCAATTAGTACAACCTCCAATGATTCAAGCGCGTAAATTGTGCCATATGGTGCTTTACGGTTGATGTACATTAATTTTTTTACTGTTCCGCCTTTATCGCTCATCGTATTACCCTTGTATATTGAGCCCGTAACTTGAGTCCGTAACCACTCATTTAGTCACCGAAAACCACCAGTCGATCGGATAAGATGCTGGCTTCAATTAATTGTCCCAGCCCAGAGATGCGAAAACCAGGGGCAATATTGTCAGTATCTTTTCCGTTTCGTTTCGATTCACCCGAATCACAAATACCTCTACGCTGAGCGGCAGCGACACAGATTACCAAGTCAATATTGTGTGTGTTGGCGAACTCACTCCAGCGGCTAACAATATTTCGGTCATCTTGAGGCGGGGTTGTCAATCGTGTGCCGTTGTTGACGCCGTCATGATAAAAGAACACCCGGGTTATTTCATGTCCCTTGTTGATGACCGCGAGCGCAAATTGATACGCTGTATCAGCCGCCTGGTGGGTGTAAGGACCCTCATTGACTAAAATGCCAAATTTCATGTCATTCCTCTTTTAGAAACGAATATGTGTCGATGCGTTAAGGCTATTACGGGCGCCGGTCCAATTATCGATATGAAACTTGGTGAACGGCAGTTCTGTTAATTCGAAAAACCGTGGCCAGCCAATGCGATCGATCCAGTCCCCAACACGTTCCCAGTCTTGCGCGTCGTCTTTGTAGACACGAAGAATATTTTTGACAATGTCAGCAGCTTCTGTCCAACGGGGTGGGTTGTTAGGGATGCCAGCGGCAACTAATTTGTGAAACATCGGTTTGCTGCGGGCATTGGAATGTTTGCCTCCCACCCAGATTGCTAATTTGGAGTGTTCAGGATCATTGATTTGCATCGGAGGGCAGGGCGGGAAGCAGGCACCACAACAAATGCATTTTTTTTCATCCACTTCCAAACTGGGTTTGCCATTAACGATTGCGGGGCGAATAGCAGCTACAGGGCAACGCGCGACCACGGACGGCCGTTCGCAGACGTTTGCAACCAAATCATGGTTGATTTTGGGTGGTTTGGTGTGTTGCACATTAATGGCGATATCGCCTTGTCCACCACAGTTGATTTGGCAACACGATGTGGTGATATGCACTCGATTTGGCATTTGCTCATTAGTGAATTCGTCATGGAGTTCATCCATTAGTGATTTTACCACGCCGGATGCATCCGTGCCGGGAATATCGCAATGTAACCAGCCTTGGGTGTGGGAAATCATGGTGATTGAATTACCAGTGCCACCTACCGGATAACCTGCGTCGGTAAACGCCTGGATGAGCGGTGCCACCTTCGCTTCGTCTGTAACACTGACTTCAAGGTTGCTGCGGATGGTGAATCGAACGTATCCATCGGCGTATGTGTCGATAATATCACACAGCAGATTGATTTCGTAGGGGCCTAATTGCCGCTGAGTGCCGACGCGCACAGTCCAGACTTCATCACCATTGTGGGATACATGATGCAATACGCCAGGGCGCGGGCGATCGTGATATTTCCAATTGCCATAGTTTTTAATGTATGCAGGGTGCATGTATTGAAAACCATCAGGACAACCGGTTTCGGTTGGAAATTTGGGTTTTTCCGCTGCCTGTCCACTCATGATAAAACCTCCAGATACCTTAATATTTTGTTGCTTGAAAATAACGCTAATAGACGCCCTGAACCTTGTTGTTGATGGGACGTTGTCGTTGCTGCGGGCATATTGTCTCTAATGTATTGCTCATTGCATGAATTAATTGGCCGCTTTACGTTGTTTCCATTTGTTGGCTTCTTCATCCCAGTTATCCATACGGACGTAGTTACTGACACGCGGTGCGTTGATCATATTAGGGTCGACGTCAATTTCAATGCCCTCCAGAAAGTTCACTAGGCCGATGCGGTCAATGGTTTCACCCACGCGTTCGTGCTCCAGCGCATTTTCTGCCCAAAAATCGATGGTTTCTTCTGCAATTTCCTGAAGTTTTTCGTAGTCTTCATCCGTTTCGAGCTTCATAAAAGGAATGATCACTGTTCCCATCGTGTCACCGATTTTAAGGGTGCGTTTACCGCCAAGTAATAGGGTAATGCCTTTATCATCGCCGGGTGATAATGCCTTTGTCATCACATTCAGGCAATGCATGCAGCGTACACAGTTTCGGTTGTCCACTGCCAGGGTATCATCGTCATTGAGGGATAGGGCTTTGGTGGGGCATTTGTTTATTACGCTATCAACAATGTATTTGCGCCCTTTTTCGGCAACATATTTCTGAACTTCGGCCTGATCCACCTTCATATCATCACGCCAAGTGCCAATCACAGCAAAATCTGAGCGCTGAATGGAGTTCATGCAATCATTAGGACAACCAGATACTTTGAACTTAAACTTATAGGGTAAGGCTGGGCGGTGCATATCATCAATAAAATTATTGACCAACAGACGGTGAATTTTTTGTTCATTGGCGCAGGATTGTTCACAACGTGCCGCGCCAACGCAGGACATGGCGGTACGTACACACGGACCAGCTCCACCTAAATCCCAACCGTATTCATTGATTTCATCGAAAAAATGTTGAGTGTGTTCGGTGGTGGTGCCAATGAACATGATATTGCCGGTTTGACCGTGAAATGCAATTAAACCAGAACCGTATTTATTCCATGAATTCGATAATTGACGCAGCATATCGGTTGTATAGTGATTTCCGGCAGGCGGTTGGACACGCAGGGTGTGGAATTCTTTCGATTCGGGAAACATTTCTGCTACTTCGGAAAAACGGGGAATAATGCCACCGCCATAACCGAATACACTCACTGTGCCACCTTTCCAATAACCCAGGCGGGTTTTGTATGAGTGCTCCAGTTGGCCTAATAAATCGACCATCATATTGTTATCATAAGCCAAGCGTTTCAGGCCAGTAACAAAGCTAGGCCAGGGACCGCTTTCCAATTCATCCAGCATAGGAGTGTCGTGAAACGGTTTGCTAGAGGTCTTCTTAGTGGGAAGATACGTGCTGTGTTTGTCAGGATTCTTCGGTGTTTGCTCGGCCATTACCCATTTCTCCTCGTGTGAATTCAATGCTCTACGGCTAAACCGGTTTTTGAATCTGCAATATGCGTGCTAGGGGTTCAATATTTGTGGTGAGCAAGGGCTAATGTTCTCCCGACCCCCACGATACCAGTGTCGTTCGTTCGTCCATACCCGTTTTGCGGTTACCCATGATTGCTCAATATCATGGTTGCTCAGTATAAAGAATGATTCTATGTAACGCAGTGCGCTGTGCAAAGTTGCCATAAGGGTTAGAGACTTAAGGTCTATTCTATCTCTTAAGTAATATTCGTTGCTGCTTTTGTCCCGGTGTAAACGTATCGTTATAGATATTGAATCGTTTATTAACAGATCGTATCGTTTCATCTTTAATGTTGTGCAAAGGCTCTCATAGCGATTGTTGCAACTCTTTTTTTCAACAATGCCTGTCTTAATAACGTCGATTAAGGGAGTTAACATGAATTGATATAAATTAGTTAAAATCAACATGTCGATCTCCGGTATTGCCTACACTATTGTTTCGTAGTAAATGTTTCGTAGTAAATGTTGAGTAGTAAACAAATAGTGGTAATAAACAGTATTAATGAAAGAAGGTTAAATGAAACGAGTCTGTGTGTTAAGTGCATCGTATTTATCAAATTGAGCGAGGCACCGTTATAGTGTATTAAAAAGAAGTAATATAGTAAACTATTTATATTGGTTGCGGCGAATTTAATGGTTTCATTAATAAATTCAATCGGCTAATGTGATGGTAAGGCGAAGAGATTACCGATTTGGGTACTGTAAATATAAAATCCTTTAGCGAGTTGAAGCATGTTTCCTGCCAGACACCTAAGCATCACATGAAGCCTTTTGAATTGGCTAACACCTGGGCCTATCAACACTGGCGTGAGCAAAAACTTGACGCATATCCGAATCATGTCACTGAATTGGTCGTGGATGTTAACGATATTAATTGTCTTACCCCCATCGAGCGTGCTGCACTGCAACGTTGTTGTCGTAAGACCAATATGGTTATTTATAGAAGCCAACAGGCGTTAGTGGCAAAAGACGGTTTGCAGGTGGTTTGTGCCTCCTTTGGGTTGAATCGGCTGGACAAAAATTTATATGCTGACCAGGAAGGCATTTCAGCCTTGCAGGTTTCCACCCAGCAACGCAAATACGACTATATACCCTATAGTGAAAATGCCATTAAGTGGCATACTGATGGATACTACAATGAATTGGATGCCAAAATACGGGCTATGGTGTTGCATTGTGTTTCGCCAGCGCGACAAGGAGGGGAAAATACGTTATTGGATCATGAAGTGGTTTATCTGTTAATGCGCGATGCTAACCCCGGCTATATTGCCGCTCTCATGCAAGCGGATGTCATGACAATTCCTGCCAACATTGAAGATGGCAAAGAGATTAGAGCGGCGCAAACAGGGCCAGTGTTTTCCATCGATCAATTATCAGGTGATTTACAGATGCGTTATACGTCACGCACCCGGTCTATCCATTGGAAACGGGATAACATGGTGCAAAGCGCCGTTCGCTGTTTAGAAGACTTGCTGATGTCTGATTTACCGGCGATCTTTACATACCGGTTGAGCCCGAATGAAGGCATTTTATCAAATAACGTGTTGCATAGTCGTACAGCATTTAAAAATGGACCGCACGCAACGGAGCAACGCTTGATTTACCGGGCTCGTTATTATGACCGTATACGAGGCACCAGTGTGTTTGATGCACAGTAAGGAATGGGAATACTAAAATGCTTTATTTAAGCGAATTAATGATTCAACATGCGGAACTGGAATCCTTTGATGATTTGTTAATGACCATTAAACAGACGGCAGTGAATGAGATTCATTTGAAAATTGATATAAAACCAAATTATCCTGATACCCCGGCTGATTGGGAAGACAAAGTTGAAGGTGCCTTCTCCGGAACACATTCGGTGATGGGACCCAACGTTTATAAAACGGAAGACGATTTTTAGTGGTTTCCCAAACACTGATTTAGTGCTACAAAACCACAAAAAAGAATCACTACTCATCGACACTAACCGCCAGAATACAAACATTGCGATGAAATACCTCAAAGATGACCCAAGTATAATGAATGCAGACAGTGCCGATGACGCTGATGTTTCAGTAGTGAAAATCAGACAACAATTGGCGGCAGCGCAACAGGAACTGAGCAACCTGCCCGATGATGTGGCCTTTGATATCCGTGCGGAACTACAAACAAGCATTGGGGGTACATTGGTTGATTTGCAGCGTGGTGAGGAGGCTTTCGAATACGCCCGTCAGGCATTTGATTGTTTTCGGGATCTGCAAGCCTGGGAAGGTGCAGTTAAGGCGTGTAATGTCATGTTTATGGCTGACCAATCACAGTCATTGGCAGCGCTTGGGCAGGGCGTATGGCTAAGCGTGACGTTCCCCATTGATCCTGAGTTAACCGTGTTAATGCTAAATCATATTGTGGATGAAACACCGGACGATTCAGATGGTGCTGCCGTGGCTGCGGTGGTGGCTAAGTACATTATTGACGTTAGGACTGATGGCAAGCAACATGAAGACGTGTCGTTCTACGTCAATAATTTAGTTGCAGCTGTGGCGCGTCGGCATAGCAACGTTGAAAATCAACAGCAGTTCGATTATTGGTTTGAAAAACTGGAACTCAATCATCCGCCGCTTTTTCTGCCTCGGCTTAGAAACGTGATTGATGTGTTGGTTCAGGAAGATTGGTGGCTGGACCGTGACGCTATTTGGGCCTCGTTGCCAGATCAGTAAGGTTATTCTCGATAGGGTTAATGTTATGTATTGGGAGCAAGATAAAAAAAGTGACACATTTACAGTCATCCCCGATCGCGTTGTCGACCTGGTATACAGTATTAGCTGCCGTGCGCTGCCTGTTGATCATGCTTACGCGTTGTCCCAAGCAATACAGGCAGAATTAAGTTGGTTCGCAGAAGAACCCCTGGCGGCGATACAAACCATTCATGTAGCTGAGTCGGGTAATGGCTGGTTCAGGCCGGACAGTCCTGAGCAATTATTATATCCCTCGAAGCGTACCAAGCTTATCCTGAGAATACCAAAACACCGTATTGAAGATGCCGCCAGTTTGTTGAGAAAAACCCTGCAAGTGGACGGCAACCCCGTTACGATTACTCGAATGTCGCAACGTCCGCTGAGTGCTATCACCACGCTGTTTTGTCGCTATGTGATTATATCAGCGGAGCAAAGCGAGTCGCAGTTTTTAGAGTCTGCGTTAAATGCCTTTAAAGCCATGAATGTTTATCCCCGTAAAATGTTATGTGGTAAAGAAACTCTGATGCGAACACCACATGGCTTGCTGAAGCCACGCAGTTTAATGCTTGCAGATCTTAAGTATGAGGAATCAATTGTCTTGCAACAAAACGGACTGGGGGTTCATCGTATGATGGGCTGTGGTATATTTTTACCGCATAAAGGCATCAATGAAATTGGGGAAACCATGGTTTGACACCTGATTCGTCAATGGGTATTTGTGGGCAGTGATGTTAGGCCAAGTTTGGTAATCAACATATAACAAGCGAGGTAGGTATAATGGCAATTGAAGTGAATGGTAAATCGGTAGATACCGGGGCTAATGGACATCTGGTGAACATCGAAGACTGGAGCGAAGCAGTGGCGGCTGTACTTGCCTCAGATGAAGGTATTGAAATGACCAGCGAACATTGGGTGTTGGTCCGTTATTTGCGGGATGAGTTTATTAATAACGCCGGTAACCAACCGAATAACCGCACTATCGTAAAAGCGATGGCTGCTGCATTACCCAATGTCAACGTTGACAGTAAATATCTCTATTCATTATTTCCAGGCAATCCATCCAAGCAGGCGGGCCGTATCGGTGGGCTTCCCGAGAGTCGTCGTAAAGGTGGGTATTAGTCGGCGTTGACACATAGAACGCTCTTTTCCAACACGGCGATCACTTTTGGCTAATACATAGAACTCATCATTGTGCTTAAGTAATTTTACATCAACATAGCTTTTGATTTTCCCCAAGGCAATGGCAAAAACGATTGCTCCAGCTTGCTCAGTTTCCCTTTGGGTGTACCCACCAGATAATGGCTGTCGAAAACGACCCGCCGTAATAAAACTTGCCTCTCCGGATGGGACAATACATACCCGTGGCACTAGAGTTTTAGGTGTTAAGACTTAGGGATACACCGGTGAACGAGCATATTTAGCTAGGTTATCACCTAAATCTCAAACGCTACGGGTATGGACATAGCATTGACGATCAGACGTCATTATCGAGTGCCTTTCTGCGTTTTGCTGCGATTTTGGGCGTATGGGATTTTTCCAGTGTTTTGCCTTCGATGTCATTATCTGGATTGCCTACGTCTTTTATGTCATCGATAAGCCCCAAAGCCCAAAGTGCGCCAAGATAAGAGGCCACGGCAGTGGTTCTTTTGCCTTTTTCAATATCAGACATGACATAGCGGGATATTCCGACACGTTTGGCCAAGTCCTCAAGTCGCATTTTCCGGCGCAAGCGAGCCGTGCGGATGTTCCTACCAAGTCGGAGCAGAGCTTCTTCCACTGCGGCTGGCGGTGCTTTAGCGGCTTTACTGATTCTTGCCATGTTTCTTTAGATTCACTTTAATTATTAAGTATGTTGTTTCAATTTAACGTGCTACTAAAATGCAAGAGAGGTTAAGCAATAATGTTATTGTGTTGTATTGAGTCAACATATATAGCTTACATGTTGACTCAATACAACACAATATTATCTATGTCAGTGGTTCTGGTAAATTCGATTTATTAGGTTGTATGGCGTTTAATTTTAAGGCTAACTTAACATCTAAGTTATAATCCTAAATTAATCAGTAGGTTCAATTGATTAATTTAGGATTATAATGAGTTTTGTAATGCCTCTTGTGAAGAGTCCTGAAATTATTAATTCAGGAGGGAAGATTCATATAAAGAGGGTAGTTTGAATATTGTGTACATATTTATGTAGATATTAAAGGAATCGAGTATATGACAGGTGGCCAATTGGCTGATGAAATTAGGCGCAGAAGAACGTTTGCGATTATCTCGCATCCTGATGCAGGTAAAACCACATTAACGGAAAAATTACTCTTATTCGGCCGGGCTATTCAGCTTGCCGGCACTGTTAAAGGACGTAAAGCCGCTCGGCACGCAACCTCTGACTGGATGGCCTTGGAGCAGCAACGGGGAATCTCGGTAACGACCTCTGTAATGCAGTTTCCTTATCAGGATGCCATTATCAATTTGCTGGATACGCCAGGGCATGAGGATTTTTCCGAAGATACTTATCGCACCCTTACGGCGGCGGACTCCACATTGATGGTGATTGATAGTGCTAAAGGTGTGGAAGAACGTACCATAAAGTTAATGGAAGTTTGCCGGCTACGGGATACTCCTATTATCAGTTTTATTAACAAACTGGACCGGGAAGGCCGGGACCCTGTGGATTTATTGGATGAAATTGAAGATATACTGAAAATTCAATGTGCCCCCATTACCTGGCCGATTGGAATGGGCAAACAATTTAAAGGGGTATTTAATCTTTACCAGAACAACCTTCATCTCTTCAGTTCTGCACATGGGGGTAAGATTCAGGAAGGTGAAGTGATCGAGGACTTGAATAACCCGCGATTGGATGAATTGTTTGGGCCAATGATTGCTGATTTTCGGGAAGAGGTGGCATTAGTAAAGGGGGCAAGCCACCAATTTGACTTGCAAGCCTATTCGGAGGGTAAATTGACACCGGTATTTTTTGGTTCTGCGATTAACAACTTTGGTATTAAGGAATTGCTGGAAGCGCTTGTTGACTATGCGCCAGCACCACCACCGCGCAAAACCTTATCCCGTGAGGTTAAGGCCGATGAGGATGCTTTTTCGGGGTTCGTGTTTAAAATTCAAGCCAATATGGACCCGGCGCACCGCGACCGTATCGCGTTTATGCGAATTTGTTCTGGCCAATATACAAAGGGGATGAAAGTCCGCCATGTGCGTTTGGGGCGGTCTATAAAAATCCCCAATGCAATTACGTTTATGGCAAGTGATCGCGACAATGTCGATGAAGCTTATTCCGGCGATATTGTCGGTCTTCACAATCATGGCACAATTCAGATTGGCGATACTTTTACGCAAGGCGAAGACTTGAAATACACTGGTATTCCTCACTTTGCGCCGGAATTGTTTCGTCGCGCTTTACTGCGTGATCCGCTACGGATGAAAGCATTGCAAAAGGGGCTATTTGAATTGTGCGAAGAAGGAGCCTCACAATTATTTCGACCTTTGAATAGCAATGAATTAATTGTCGGAGCGGTTGGTATATTGCAATTCGATGTTGTGGCTCACCGTTTAAAGCATGAATATGGGGTTGAATGTCAATTTGAAAACGTTAATGTTGCCACGGCTCGTTGGGTAAGCTGTGATGATGAGCAACAATTGGACGAATTTAAAAAGAAAGCTCATGACAATCTCGCTATTGATGGTGGTAACAACTTAACGTACATTGCCCGTACGCGTGTTAATCTTGAACTGGTCATGGAGCGTTGGCCAGATATACAGTTCAATGCAACTTGTGAGCACTAGCGTCATGTATTCAATAGAATACAGACTCAGTAAAGCGCTAAAAACTTAGCTGTTCGGCGTGTTTTCGACGGCTGTTTTGGACGGTTACAGTACCTACGTTGAGAAAGGCTAACAATGCCGATGGGGCTTTATCGCCCGCCCTTGCTTGTCATCTAAAAAGCGCACGTTACAAGCCATCCAAACTGAGGGCGATATATGGAATGAATTGACGTAAAATGTAAAAAATTCTCTTTATCCGTATCAAGTAGTGTGTAAACTGGCGACCGTAAGGATCTCTGCATTGATGAATGCAATATTTATATCGCTGATTTTTATTAATGTAACCTGACTTGGTGGTTGCCAGAATTAGTTGTTGTAAATAAGGTTGTGTTACATTTGACGATTCGTGCTTATAATTGCTTGATATTTGTTCGATTATTTTGCATGGTTACCTTAACAGTGAATCGCGCAATGGCGTAAAAACTGCACCATTATCTAATATTGATATATTTGCGACAAGATATATCTTTGTATTGGTGTTTGTAACGCCATGATTACTAAAGCAACCATGATAATTTAGGCAACAATGGGGCGTTACAGGTACAATAGTATGTCTAATTTGGGGCGGTATTATGAGAGGTTGGCCACCACTCTTTAAAATTCAAAATGAAATTCTCTTAAAATTGGTTGTCCAAACAAGTCCTCGTGCATATAAAGTAAGTGAGTTGTTACGAAAATGAAAGATTGGGCTCAAGAATTAACCCAGCATTTTTTGATAGGAGGTCTGGATCCGCGCTTACCAGTGGTTGCCGCCATCATTGCCGTTTTGTTGTTAACGCATAGTTTGGCCGGGTTAACCTGGAGTTTGATGCCCCTGCCTGAGTTGCAAGATGAAAAACAGCAGTTGCAAAGACCTCAACAAGACAATCTACAGGCAAAGCAAGATCAGCCTTTGGCCCAAAAAATCAGACAATGGCATTTGTTTGGTAAGGTTGAGCCAAAAAAAATCATTAAAAACGATAAGCCATTGATTGTTCCGGAAACGCGTCTTAACCTGAAATTGAAGGGGGTGTTTGCCTCTACAGACATGGCAGCCGCGCGCGCTATTATAGCAGATGCAAAAGGGTCAGAGGATTCCTACCGTATCAACGACGAGGTGCCGGGTGGCGCCATACTAAATGAAATCTATGCCAATAGGGTGATTTTAGAGCATAATGGCCGCTTGGAAACACTGAAACTGCCAGTGGATTCGGCGGATTCTGGCGCGATCGCAGGGCGTGGTAACCGATCGCGAAATGCGACGGCCAATCGTCGTACTAATAACCGTAATATTAACCGCACTAATATTGCATCGGCATCGGCTTCCACGGCGGATAATTCTGCGTTGTTGGGGCAATACCGAAACGCACTATTAAATGATCCTCAAAGTGTGATGGGGTTGATTAATGTGCGTCCCTTTCAGAAGGACGGTCGATTAATCGGTTATCGCCTACGTCCAGGTAAAGACCGAACTGTGTTGCGGCGATTTGGCTTACGTTCCGGCGATATTGTTACTGCGGTGAATGGTGTGCCAATGAACAACCCGATTAAAGCATTGGAAATATTGCGTGATTTGTCCTCTGCGACGTCCCTGAATGTGGATATTCAGCGAAATGGTACGCCGCAATCCTTTACTTTTCAAATACAATAGTTTGCTTCTGGTAGACCCTTCGCTTTGGGGTTAGGCGGCGGCTTAGTGGCGATGTTGTTGGAAAATGAAATATAAAACAGGTCTTGTTCAATTATGGGCTGTTTAGGCGTGGGTATGTCCTGAAATAATCGGGAAAATTGGTTTTAGCTTATCGGGAATATGCCTCGAAAAAGCAAAGCAATAAAGATGGAATTGTTAATGTGGAATTGTTTAAGACAACAGGCTATTACAATGTTATTTCCTATTCTTAATAAGAACAAACGTTCATTTCAATTGGCGCTTACCGTTACATTGATGATTTTGTTGTCATTCAATCTAAGTGTGGCCTATGCTGAAAAAATCACATTGAAATTCCGAGGCGCCGACATTAACGCCGTTATTACCAGCGTGGCGGACATTACGGGGAAGAACTTTATTGTTGACCCGCGCGTTAAAGGGAAAGTGACCATTATTTCATCGCGCGCCATGAACGCCAGCGAGATCTATCAAGTGTTTTTATCGGTGTTAGATGTGCACGGTTATACGGCAGTTCCGGCGGGAAAAACTATAAAGATTTTACCGGATGCGGATGCCAAACACAGTGCTATTCCAGCACCATTGGATGGTAAAACCGGTAAGGGTGATGAGTCTATCACTCGGGTTATTGAGGTGGAACATGTTGCTGCGGCGCAATTAGTCCCTATTTTGCGGCCATTGGTGCCACCACAAGGACACCTGGCGGCGTATCCCCAGAGTAATATGCTCATTATCTCTGATCGTGCTGCCAATATTGAACGTTTGCTCAGCATTATTACTCGAATAGACCAACCCACCAGTGGCGAGATCGAAATTGTTCGGCTTGAATATGCTGCCGCCAGTGATTTAGTACGGGTGTTGTCGACGTTGCAGCAGTCCGGTAAACCGAAAGGGGCGGCGAAAAAACCCACCTTGGTTGCTGATGAACGCACCAACAGTATATTGATTGGCGGTGATCGTTCAGATCGCCTGCAATTACGCGCCATTATTTCTCATCTGGATACGCCGTCTGAAGTGGTTGGCGATACCCACGTAATTTATCTTCGGTATGCCAATGCGGCGGATTTGGTGCCGGTATTAACGGGTGTTGGGGATAGCACTAAAGTGATTGCCGCAAACGGTGCTAAAGGGGCGGCGAAAGGTGCGCGTCGCGGCGCGCAGAGCTCCCGCAGTCCATTGCTGAATATTCAGGCTGATGAAAGCTCCAATGCATTGGTTATAACTGCTCCACCCGCATTATTTCGTTCCCTGGAAGCGGTGATTCGTCAATTAGATATCCGTCGAGCGCAAGTCCTGGTTGAAGCGGTTATTGCAGAGGTTTCCTCGGAAAAAGAAGCTAGGTTAGGCATCGAATGGCTGGTGGACGGCAGCGGTGGTAATAATCCTGTGGGTGCAGTTGATTTTACGGGTGTTGTTGGCGCGGCGTCGGCTGCTGCTGCGGGTACCGTTGGGGCATTGGGGTCGCTTTTCGATAGTGGCGCCACTTTGGCATTCGGGCGTTTCGATAGTGATACACTGAACTTTGCCGGCCTTATTAAAGCCTTGGAGGGCGATGGTTCAACCAATGTGTTATCAACCCCTAGCCTAGTAACACTAGACAACGAAGAAGCTGAAATATTTATTGGGCAGCAGGTTTCTATTCCCAGTGGTTCCTTTTCCAGTACAGGGACTGGCGGTTCCACGCCCAATAACCCCTTTACCACATTTGACCGTGTTCCTGTCGGGATCAGTTTAAAAGTCAAACCGCAGATTAGCGAAGGTGATACGGTACGGCTCGATATTGATCAGTCCGTGGATAGCATTGCCGCAGGGTCTGCGGGGCAGGGAGATATCATTACCAGCGAACGGAAAATTAATACCAGCGTGATGGTGGATAACGGTAAAGTTTTGGTATTAGGGGGGTTGATTAAGGACGATTTGGTTGAGAATGAGCAAAAAGTACCTTTGTTGGGTGATATTCCATTATTGGGAGCATTGTTTCGTTTTAAATCTGTTAAAAAAGTAAAAACCAACTTGTTAGTGTTTTTGCGCCCGGTCATCCTGAGGGATGAAAAGGACGGTATGGCATTAACTAACAGTAAATACAAATATATTCGTGACCTGCAATTAGAGCAAAGCGAAAATGGTGTGTCCTTGTTGTCCAGTGAAACTACGCCATTGTTACCGGAACTCGAAGGATTTTTGGAATTACCACCACCTTATGTAGAAGCACGGAAAGAGAACCAGACACAATTGCAATATGAACTTCAACGAGAGCGTGCGGAAGAATTTGTGGTGCCAGGTATCGAGTAACAGTCTTTTATTGTGCACCTTAGAAAAAGGTATTATTCAGGCACGCATTATTCAGACACGCACTATTCAGACATAGTCCGGCAATTTTTATGTTAGATAAGCCTCAAAATAACAGTGACGAAACCAATTTGTTAGCTGCGGCGAATGCCGGGTCAGTACTGGAGTCTGGTACGCAAGGCCATGACAGCACTGCTTTAAGCGAAGATGGGCGGCATAAATCATTGCCCTTTGCTTTTGCAAAAAGAAACGGTGTGTTAGTGAAAGATGTTGGCGAGGGCGAAGCTGTGGTGTTGTGTCGCCCCGATATTTCCCAACCAATTGTGGCAGAGATACGGCGGTATCTTGGTGTACCCGTCAGACTGGATGTCACCACCCCGGATATTTTTGAGGCGCAGTTGCAGCGGGCTTATCAAGATGGCTCAGGCCATGCGATGGAAATGATGGACGATCTGGATGGTGAGGCTGATTTGTTCTCAGTGGCCGAGCAGCTTTCAGGGCCAGAAGATCTGCTGGAAAGTGCGGATGATGCGCCTATTATTCGATTGATTAATGCGCTGCTGACCCAGGCCATTAAAGAAAGTGCCTCCGATATCCATATTGAACCCTACGAAACCAAACTCACGATTCGTTTTCGTGTTGACGGTATGTTGCGTGAAGTGCTGACACCACGGCGGGTATTAGCACCGCTGATTGTTTCGCGTATCAAGGTAATGGCAAAATTGGATATTGCGGAAAAACGTGTGCCACAAGATGGCCGTATTTCCCTGTTAGTGGCGGGGAGGGCGGTGGATGTGCGGGTTTCCACTATTCCTACCGGGCAGGGCGAGCGTGTCGTGATGCGTTTATTGGATAAGCAGGCTGGCCGCCTTGATCTCGAACAACTAGGCATGCAACCCGGCCCCTTGGCATTGTTGCAAAAAATCATTCAAAAACCACATGGAATATTGTTGGTGACAGGACCGACCGGGTCGGGTAAAACCACGACCCTCTATGGCGCGTTAACCGGCCTGAACAGTAAAAAACGTAACATCATGACAGTGGAAGATCCTATTGAATACAATCTTGATGGGGTTAGTCAGACCAATGTCAGCGCTAAAGTGGATATGAGTTTTGCGCGTGGCTTGCGAGCAATATTGAGGCAAGATCCGGACGTGGTGATGGTGGGTGAAATTCGCGACCTGGAGACGGCAGAAATCGCAGTGCAGGCCAGTTTGACCGGGCATCTTGTGTTATCCACTTTGCACACTAACAGTGCTGTGGGTGCTGTAACACGGTTGCGGGATATGGGGGTGGAACCCTTTTTGTTATCGTCGAGTTTATTGGGTGTGCTGGCTCAACGACTGGTTCGCCTCTTGTGTAGCGATTGCAAAGAGCCCTATGTTGCAAATGATGTTGATTGCGAGCGGTTTGGCCTGGATAAAACCGATCCGCCTTATTTTCACAAAGCAAAAGGCTGTCCCAAATGTAATTACCAGGGTTATCGTGGTCGTTCCGGAATTTATGAATTGGTGGAAATTGACGACACGTTGCGTACCATGATTCACGACGGTTCCGGGGAGCACGAAGTTGAAGCGTATGCGCGCAACAAGTGGCCCGGAATTCGTCAGGATGGCATACAGCAAGTGCTGGATGGTCGCACCACGGTAGAAGAGGTGCTGCGTGTGACTCGTGAAGGATAACCAAAATTGCCAATTTTTTGGTTTTTAAAAAATGAAAATTTTAACAAGTGAGTAAGTCATGGGCGCGTTTGAATATACAGCCTTAGACTCTGGCGGTCGCGAAAAAACCGGCGTGTTAGAAGGGGATGCTGCCCGGCAAATTCGACAACAGCTGCGTGAACAAGGACTGACACCGCTTTCTGTGGAAGAGGTTCAGAAGCGGGAGGCACGCAGCAATCGCACTCTATTCAAGCGAAAAATCAGCTCAACTGATTTGTCCTTAATTACTCGTCAGTGGGCAACGTTGGTGCGTTCCGGTATGCCAGTGGAAGAAGCGTTACGCACGGTTGCGCAACAATCGGAAAAAGCACGACTGAAAAGCATGGTTGTTGCCGTGCGTTCCCGTATTATGGAAGGTCATTCCCTGGCCGCCGCGCTAGCTGACTTTCCTCACGTTTTTTCCGAGCTTTATCGTGCCACTATTGAGGCGGGTGAACAATCCGGGCACCTTGATGTGGTTCTGGAGCGCTTGGCTGACTACACGGAAACCCGCCAGCAAATTTCCCAAAAAATGTCACAGGCGTTAATTTATCCAGTGTTATTAACGCTTGTGGCCGTTGCCGTGGTTTTTGGTTTATTAACCTATGTTGTGCCCAAAATCGTGCAGGTATTTGAGAGTATTGGACAGGAACTGCCTTTTTTAACAACTTCGTTGATTACAGTCAGTGACTTTTTGGCGGCAAACAGTGTGTATTTGTTGTTAGCATTATTCGCGATGGTGGTTTTGTTCAGCTATATGCTGCGTATCGAGAGTTTTCGAAAAAACTTTCACCATTTTCTTTTGCGATTGCCGATGGTGGGTCGCTTAGTGCGTGGCATGAACGCCGCGCGATTTGCCCGTACATTAAGCATTGTTGCATCCAGTGGTGTACCGATACTGGATGGTTTGCGTATCTCTTCTCAGGTAATATCCAATTTACCCATGCGGGAGGCCGTCGTCTCAGCGGCAAACAAAGTCAGAGAAGGCATGGCGATACATAAGGCGTTGGATGCAAGTAAATACTTTCCGCCGATGACGATTCATCTTATTGCCAGCGGTGAAGCCAGCGGTAATATAGAGGGCATGCTGGAGCGCGCAGCGGATAGTCAGGAACGCGAAATGGAAGCGCTTATTAACGGTTTATTGGCGATATTTGAACCCGTGTTAATCTTAACCATGGGTGCCGTGGTTTTAATTATTGTTTTAGCCATTTTGCTGCCTATTTTTGATATGAATCAGCTTGTTAAATAATTAAGTAAGACATATCCCTTCGTCTATAGCCCTCTCTGTGGCGATGCGGCATGGCTTTTTTCAGGCGCACAGCCTTAGTCAGAATAGCACTCGCTAATATGACGCTAAAATAAATCTTAAGGTGAGTCTATGACAATTATTCGTGGCCGTATGACGGTTCAGCCCAGTGAATCTTTTGTGCTATTTTTGATTGGAATGCGCTTTAACCAACCTTGGAAAATCCACAAATGGTGGCCTGTTGTCACCGCCATGCCAAAAATGTTAACGGAGTTAGCGCAGACGGAAGACTCGGGTTATTTGTCGGGTGAAGCCTGGTATGGTCGAACCACGATGATGCTGCAATATTGGGCATCCTTTGACGCGCTGGAGGCTTATGCGAAAAACAAGCAGCAAGCACATTTTCCCGCATGGGTGAAATTTAATCAAACAATTGGCAAGCATGGGGATATTGGTATTTGGCATGAAACATATGAAATACAACCGAATCGTATGGAATGTATCTACGTCAATATGCCGCTCTTTGGTTTGGGGCGCGCCAATACACTTGTTGCGGCTCAAAGTGAATTCGGAGGCGCCCGAAAACGGTTTTTTCAGGAATAAAAACAGGCAGGAGTTGTGTTGCATGCTTACCATAAAATGAACAAAAAACACACGCCATTTTTAATAAACGAGTATGGCGAGAGTGATTTTTCCCGACAAGGCCAAAACTCAGAGTCTGACTAAACCAAATATCCGGTCAACAAACAACCAGGTACTTAACTGAGGCCTACTATACTGTTACTTGCAGGATTTAGGTAATATTTTTCTTTTAAAAGCATGCGATATACTCACTAATTAATCTCCTTGGATTAAATACCCCGCAGCTTGCTGCAAAAAGAGATGTAGGAACGGTGCTCCACCGCGAATTACTCGTCTATCGATGCGCAGTATCGGTTGCAACCAGGCGATCCAATGGGCTAAACACAGCTTTGCCACCCCGGTTAAGTCCGTGTGTGTACGTCAACCGGTCAGTCAAAGACATCAATTGATCGAATGGTTTGTACCTGCTAATAGTGTGAGTTTACCGGTCGTTTTTGAGGGGGTGATAAACCCCGCACGTTTTAGCGACATAAAGTATGATTATGCCTTTAGCTCCCGTAAAGTAACTTAAAAAGTAGCGCATGGCTTTCCCTAAGCTGCTATTGGCCTCGGTCAACCCTGTCTCGAGTTGCTTCTCGCATCCATCACGGATGCGGGCCATCACCGGTAATGAGTGCTCGCGATGATAGTCTAGGCGCTGACGGGGTGTCATCTCGGTCTCCTTCACATGCCGCTCATTTTCCCAGATGAGCTGATAGTGGTGAAGAAGATCC
>JAADGF010000091.1 GCA_013152545.1 Gammaproteobacteria bacterium | reverse complement strand
AAAACCCGAAACCATTTGTCTGGACAAAGTCTGCTGAAGAAATATTGGAAAAAGTGAATCGCGCGCGATCGACCCTTGATAATATAGAATTCAATTAGGACACTACACTAGGAATTGGCAGTGGCAGGAAAGAGTCGTACTCAACCCAAGTTAAGTTAAACGAAGATGATCAAAAGGACCCAAGGGAACTAGCCGCATAAATATACTATTTGAGGCGACAGATATGTTGACAACTACCGCTGTTGATATGTCTTCCTCGATCATTTTTAAAATACTTGATTTCCCCAGTCTCCATGAATTCCAACTGTTAATGCTCGTTTCCGGTTGTCTTTCAACAGCTCAACGACCGTGCGTGAAATCGCCTCGTAGTTTAAAAAATCAACTGCTGTTTCGTGGTCTGGTATAAGCATGATGGTAACCCCTGTGCATCCCTTCTCTATGTTTTTTCCGGAAACAGTCCCGGCATCCAGCGTGATGCTAGTTCAGCCGGAAACGCAAGGCGCAACGGCGCACGGGAGCTTGTCGATACGACAACACCGCGCTCACTTAAACTGGAGACAACACGTCGAGCTTGTCGATCGCCTGTGCCTAGAATATCTGCAACATCACCGCGTCGTAGCTCCCCTCTATACAGGATTGCTTCGAGAATATTTCCGGCCTTGGGAGGAAGCATACCTGCGCGTACTTCTTCTTCCACCCAGAGCAGAATGCGATTTCGCAAGCGGTCTGGCTGTACCAAGTCTTCCATAAATTTGACTTGATCGAGACAGGTTTCCAGAAAGAAACGCGTAAAAGATGCGAGCTCTTCCTCGCTCAGATTTCCCCGACCATCGAGATCGTTGCGTCTAGGTAAATCACATGCCGCTAAGTGGCTTTTGTAAGATCGGACATTACGGGCCAGACCGCGTGCAATCGACCAGACACCACCGGTATCCAATGTTTCTAGTAGCATGGCATAAGACATCAATCGTGCCACGCGCCCGTTGCCATCAAGAAACGGGTGAATCCATAGCAGTCTGTGATGAGCCGCAGCAGCAGCGATGATCGTTTCCGACTTGCCAAGTCCGCTGTAGACACGTTCGAATTGTTCAAGAAAACGCGGCAATGCGCCGGGGCTGATCGGTATATGCCGACCGACCTTCACATGACGTTTGCGCAGTTCGCCGGGAATGAACCGTATGCGTTCGCCCGTATCAGGATCTTCAATCCACAGTAGATCATCCGGCAATAGCTCTCCAAAACGCCTGTGAATTTCACAAATTCCTTCAGAGGAAGTAGCCCGGCCATGTAAGCCGCCTTCATCAATCCATTGCTGGACAGCAATATGTGCCTTGGCTTCGAGTTGCAGATTGCGCTTTTCCGTGTTTTCGCTGTAGTCGTTCTTGAGCGCCCGCTCGATATCGATAGGGTGGGTGTCATGACCTTCAATCAGGTTGCTGTAATAGCAGTTCATTGCCCGAACCAGATCAGCTAGGGCAGTGAGAACCCCTTCTGGCAGACTACGGCGAAATCCCGCCGAATGTGCCGCAAGTTCTACTGCGAGATCGGTGAGGGCTCCCCGGTGTTTCGAACTCCCTGAGATCAGCATCGGCTCCATCATTGACGGTGACTCACCTCCGTCAGTGGCCTCTTTAATGTCCGTTTCTGTGTCCGCTTTACAATCAATCATAGCCTAATAATATCAGTATATTGCATTCTATCAAGCTTTATTTGTGCCTCTATAAAGTCCGCTTGTATGGCCGTTTTGCCCGGCAAAGGTGTTCTACGGGCCAAACTCCATTGCATGGGCTGACTTTCGCCTATTCTGTCGGGCGAATATTCGCTTTATCTGCTGTGCGGTCTGGCTTATCCGGCTGTACTTTCGTCATAAACGGCACATCTCCTCTCGCGGTTTCCTCATAGCTTCACTTTTCTAGTCGGGGTCGGGTCGCCGTACCGGCAACAGGCTGCCCGCATAACCGTGTTGCCTGTTCCCCTTCGGTGCCTGTCCGGCTTTCCCCCGTCTTCGATGTTTCGCGTCTTTCGGAACAACCGCTTAACAGAGGAGACAAACCATGACGAAAAACAACACACCCAGAAAGGACGTATACAGCCGCGTCACTAACAAAATCATCGCAGACCTCGAACAAGGTGTCCGCACCTGGATGAAGCCGTGGAACGCCGAACACGCCGCAGGCCGGATCACCAAACCGCTTCGCCACAACGGCCAGCCCTATAACGGCATCAACATCCTGATGCTCTGGTCCGCCGCCGTCGCCGAAGGCTACAGCACCCCACTTCCGCCAGGCCAAGGAGCTTGGAGCCAATGTCCGCAAGGGCGAGAAAGGCGAACTGGTCGTCTACGCCAACACCATCACCCGCACCGAGCACGAAACCGGCGAAGAACCGAACGCGCCATCCCCTTTATGAAGGGCTATAGCGTCTTCAACGTCGAGCAAATCGAAGGCCTGCCTTCCGCCTTCCCTCTACTATCAACTCGCTGAACCGGTCCTCGATCCGGTGGAACGCAACGATCACGCGGAAAGCTTCTTTGCTGCCATTGCGGATGCTTCTGTATTGACTTCGGTGTACGTTAAAACCCTCGTCGATCTCAATTGGCATTTCGAAGCTGTACCAACTTTCAGGAGCTGCGAACTCCCTACGGCCTGCACAATTCTCTGTGTACGCTTCACCCATTTTGTTCACCTTCAGAAGTTTTTTTTAAACTTCGGTTCCGCCATGGGCGCAACACTCGATACGGGTGGGGGGTTAACCCTTTCCCGACAGGGACTTGCACCCTGCAAGATGCACCAAGCTTCGCTTGGCGCTCTAACGAATGGCTTGTGGCGCAACGGTGGCATCGAGTATCAACTTGCCGCGATTTTGCACGCGCTTTTCAGCCGCCGCTGGCGGCGCCTTTTCAATGATTGTCGTCAAGCTGGGGGGCTCATTATCATCGGAGGGCTGGGGTTGCGAGGCCGCTGCGCTCTTCTGCTTTTCATGCGCAACACTGTTGATGATGGCTTGATGAAAAGCGTCAAAAACATCAGCACCCATGCGCTTACGAATCTCAACAAACAGTGATGGCACAAAGGGCTACTTTGTTTGATAGCCCGCTAACCCAACAAAATATTGCAGGTACGGGTTCTCCTGGATCTGCGCTACCGTCTCTTCATCAGAGAGACAACGCTTATGCTTGATGATCACCGCACCAATCACCAGGCGAGCATCTTTAACGGGGCGCCCCTTATTCGCTGAAAGGCTTTGATGATAACCATCCGCGAGTTGATCCCAGGGAATACAGCGCGTCATCGCCACCCAGCGGTTGTTTTCGTCCATTTTTGTCTGAAAAGGCTCGTCGAATTCAGCAAGGGTGAGTTGTTGTTGGCTATGGGAACGGATCATAGTGCACGGCTTTTGTGAGTGAGGGGCTTGTTTTCGTGCACAATTATACCCGTTAATCGACATTAATTCATATATATCAGTTGGTTATACTTTTTGAGGAGGCTCTACATATACTGGATCGTTTCCACATAGTGGCAAAACTCAATGATACCGTGGATGAAGTTCGGCGAACCGAAGCAAAGCGACTAAAAGCTGATGGCTACGCAGAGATTTTGAATCATACCCGATATTGTTTTCTAAAAAATGAAGAAAATTTGACACACAAGCAAAGCATGAAACTTGATAACATACTTCAATACGATTTAAAAAGTGTCAGGGCTTATCTCTACAAGGAGAGTTTCCAGGCGTTCTGGGAATATACATCACCAATTGGGAAAACCTGTTTTTAAGGAAGTGGTGTGGCACCAACAGTAGGCGCTTTAGGCGAAGCAATGAGATCGCAGCTCGCCCCGATTAAGAAATTTGTTAAAACGGTACGCAACCATCAGTCGCTTATGATGAACTGGTTCAAGGCAAACAAGCAGTATTCATCAGGTACGGTTGAGGGTCTGAATCGCATAGTCAATCTGGTCACCAGAAAAGCCTTTGGTTTCAGGGAACATGAAACGCTTAAAATAATGCTATTTCACACGATGGGGAAGCTTCCTGAGCCAAAATCAACCCACAGTTTTTTCTGAAGACTCATATTTTCATGATGGTTTATATGCGGTCGCCCTGTGTTATCGTGTAATAATCCACTTACCGTTTTGGCGGCGAAAAATAAGGTCGTAGTTCTCAGAGCCTGTGGTATGCGTAAAACCAAAACCAATAGCGGTACCGTTTCTTCTTTTTAATCGCTCCATTTTGCGATTAACAAACCCAAAATCAATCATTAAAAAGCTACGCTTCAGTTCCGCCAATTCATAATTCGGATTGGAGACGGCAGCTTTTAACGACTCCTCCAATTTTTTGATTGTTCTACCCTTCTCATGATAATACGCTATATCCGTTTCCCGGCTACGTTCCTCAAACAGGGGCAATATACTGTCGATATCTTTGCGTTTGAGTGCGTTTTGGATATGTTCATATTGCTTATACACCTCTGCATGATAATGATCGTATTCCTGATCCGACATGGCATAAAGGTCGGGCAGCGCATCACTGCTGAAAAATGCCCATTCCGGAAACGGTGTGGTTAATGTGACTGTCTGGGTAAATGTTTGCCCATAATCCTCTGGGGCTGGCGCGATTTTCACATTACTTACAATAACATCGCCATCGGGCTTTTTAATAAATCCATCGACCGAACTGTACTTGCCCGCCGACGTACTTTTTCCGGTGCCAATACCTTTCTGTGCAAGTTCTCCTGAATAATGCAGTATACTAATCACTTTATTTTGGCGACTGTCGGTGCCACTTGGACGCACTTGCAATGTTAAAGTGCAGTCACAGGCCGACGAAATAGGCTGGTCTTCTTCTGGCGGATATAAATTTATACTTATACCGTTCTCTCCTGTTCTTAACCAATGATTGATTGGCATTTCAATCGATAAAGGTTGGTCACGCAAGTCTTGCTCAATAGCTGCACCATTAAGCATTACGGTATAACTGCAACTAGACATTTCTAAACGGAGGGTAAAATAAGGTTTGTTGGTTAACATGGAGTTCTTTCCTGTTTTTTCTTCTTTTCCAACAACGCTGTTACATGACGCCAATGTAACAAGTAGTAAGAGAAAGATTATAAATGGATGGTTTATCTTGTTCATAAGATATGCCTTCATTTTGGTGTAAATATACATCGCTTGTTGTTTGGGGCCGCAACTTATGTTGGCCTCATCGCATCGCCCAGATTGGTGGCTACCACACCATCGCCTTTGGGCCATTGATTGGGGCGCATATTTGATAAAGTTTTTTCTCCTCGATGGATTTATGACTGGCTTTAACCTCTTTCTTTTCAGCCTTGACGCCCCTAGTGTTAGAAGAGTCTGCTTTGTCTTTTTCCTCACTATCAATATCCTTAACACCAAACTCCTTAAACTTCGTATAATAAATCGCCAACCCATTAAACAATAACTGGCCTTCTATCACCGGGGCATTATGTAACGTACCCGGCATCAGCTTACCCTGAAACG
>JAADGF010000051.1 GCA_013152545.1 Gammaproteobacteria bacterium | reverse complement strand
CATGATTTTCTGGTTATCCTAATTCCTATGATCGAAACCACACACCTTGTCCACTTCAAGTTTTGGATGTTAGTGGGGCTTACGCTGATCATTGTCGTGGTCTATTTATCGCTTATGTCCATGCCGGTAGCGATGCCGGCTATTAAAATAGGCGATAAATTGAGCCATTTGTTGGCTTATGGCGTATTGATGGCTTGGTTCGGGCAGTTGTATCCTTCACGATTGCCCCAGTTTTTGTGGTTTGTCGGGTTTTGTCTGATGGGGGTCGGGTTGGAGATTTTGCAAGGCTTAGGTGGTAATCGTTATTTTGAATACGCCGATATGCTGGCGAATACAGCAGGTGCGGCGTTAGGGTGGTGGCTGACGCGCGGTTGGTTTGCCGGTGCATTGCATAGGTTTGAGCGATTATTTTTTGCATCGGCTTGAAATGCACCATTAGGCCGGTATCGATAATCGCTCAGTCGTACTAGAATACACAGATCTAATTTCTTCACCTTAAGGTTGTCGTCAAAATATGGTCCATGTGCTACTGATTATTCTGGTTTATATTCTAGGTCCTGCGTTGATATTGGTTTGGGCCGTTAAACGGTATCGATCGGGTGTTAAACCAGATGTTACCGAGGTGGTGGCTGTGGTTTTGGCTATCGTGCTGATTAGTTTGTTGATATACAGCTACTCGAGTACTGTGACTGATGATGATCGTGGGGAAATCCAACAGATTGTTGATACCCTGGTGGAACGTTACCCGTTTCCTACAAAAGCAAAATTTAAAGATCAGGTCGCAGTGTTTGGGGATGCCGAAGGTCGAAACCTGGTAATTAAGGTTTACGGTGTTATTGATACGATTGAGCAGGAAAAAATTGTGGCGATCGTGCAAAAATTGCGGCGTCAGTGGGATTCAAAACCGATTATTGTGAAATTTTTCCAGGAAGAAATCTGGGAGCAAGGGCTGGATGGCTCACGGATGCCGGCACGGCACAAGGAGCATTTAATTCATAAATACCAGGCCGAGTAGTGTACAGAATTTGTTTTCATGCGCAGTGGCTAATGCCTTGTTGATTGCTGATATTGGATCCGGAAGTGGGTGATATTTATTTTAAATCAGCTGGTTATCACTGTGCATGATTTTCCGCTCTTGTTCTCCTTTCATCTGTACTTTCGATTAACGCTGAGCGGTTAAGCGCAAAATCTTGCGAGCAATACCGGGCTGCTGAAGGGCGTTGGTTATGCCGGGCATTGTGTTTTTTGCCCACTATCCTGCAGCCTGGAGGCCTATATGCTTCTGGTTGCAATACTGGCCGTTGAGAACCCCTTCTTAATCTGTTATCTTGTAGTCCCTTCGAATAACCCATTATTAGTTTGCCGCATTTCTTGGGAGTCTATGACCAAGTTTATTTTTATTACGGGTGGCGTTGTATCTTCCTTGGGTAAGGGAATTGCTTCCGCTTCGCTTGCTGCTGTGCTTGAAGCGCGTGGCCTCAATGTCATTCTTATGAAGCTGGATCCTTATATTAACGTCGATCCAGGTACCATGAGTCCTTTTCAGCACGGTGAAGTCTATGTTACCGAAGATGGTGCGGAAACGGACCTGGATCTCGGGCATTACGAGCGTTTTGTGCGCACAACAATGACGCAAAAAAATAACTGCACCACTGGGCGTATTTATGCTGATGTAATACGTAAAGAGCGCCGCGGGGATTATCTCGGTGGCACGGTGCAGGTCATTCCTCACATTACTGATGAAATTAAACGCCGTATTATGGCGTGCGCTTATGGTGCCGATGTTGCCATGATCGAGATTGGTGGAACCGTGGGGGACATTGAGTCACAGCCTTTTCTGGAGGCAATTCGGCAAATGGCGGTGGAGTTGGGGTATGACCGCACTTTATTCATGCATTTGACATTGTTGCCCTATATTCCAACGGCGGGTGAGCTTAAAACCAAGCCGACACAACATTCGGTGAAGGAACTGCGCAGTATTGGTATTCAGCCAGATATTTTATTGTGTCGGGCAGATCGTGTTATATCAGCGGATGAACGGCGAAAAATAGCGCTTTTTACCAATGTTGAAGAACGGGCTGTGATTTCCGCTATTGATGTGGATACCATTTACGAAATACCGTTGCTTTATCGTGCTCAGGGTTTAGATGATATTGTGGTTGAAAAATTACGCATTGACGCTCCGGTAGCGGATTTATCCCAATGGCAGGCCGTGAACGATGCATTGGCTCATCCCACTGCCAGTGTCAATATTGCCATGGTCGGTAAGTACATGGATCTCACTGAAGCATACAAGTCCCTCACTGAAGCCTTAGTGCACGCTGGCATACACACTTACACCGACGTTACTATCACCTATTTGGATTCTGAGGTCATAGAGCGTGAAGGGACACGCTGCCTTGATTCGGTGGATGCTATCTTGGTGCCAGGTGGGTTTGGCGAGCGTGGTGTGGAAGGTAAAATTTTGGCGGTACAGTATGCCAGAGTTAATAAGGTTCCCTACTTAGGTATTTGTCTTGGTATGCAGGTGGCCGTTATTGAGTTTGCGCGCAACGTTGCGCAACTTGAGGCGGCACATAGCACTGAATTTGAAAAAAAATCGCCACATCCGGTTATCGCGCTGATTACCGAATGGACCACCCATGGTGGCGATGTCGAAAAGCGCGGCGAAGATTCGGACCTCGGTGGCACGATGCGCCTAGGTGGCCAAGTGTGTCTATTGGAAGCCGATACCAGAGTGAATGAATTATATGGCAAGGCGCAAATTGTTGAACGCCATCGCCACCGTTATGAATTCAATAATGACTATATTGAGCGTTTGCAACAAAGTGGGTTAATCATTGCCGGTAAATCCACAGATCAGAACCTGGTTGAGGTCATTGAATTGCCCGATCACCCCTGGTTTGTTGCTTGCCAATTTCATCCGGAGTTCACCTCTACCCCGCGCGATGGTCACCCCTTGTTTAGTGGGTTTATCGAGGCAGCCCGTTGCAATAAACAAACCAAATGCGCTACGCCTGTTGAGGCTGCACTCTCATGAGCGGTATTGAATTGTGTGGTTTTAATGTCGGTCTTGATCAGCCATTTTTCCTGATTGCAGGCACGTGTGTTATCGAAAGCGAACAATCCGCCATTGACGTGTCCGGTCAATTAAAAGACATTACCAGCAAGTTAGGCATACCGTTTATTTACAAATCGTCGTTTGATAAAGCCAACCGTTCCTCAAGCCAGAGCTTTCGTGGCTTGGGTCTGGAACAGGGGTTGCGTATTTTACAGGCGGTAAAAGAACAAATTCAAGTGCCAGTGCTTACCGATGTACATGAAGATACGCCATTGCAGGAAGTGGCGAGCGTGGTTGATGTATTACAAACGCCTGCCTTTTTATGCCGTCAAACCAACTTCATTCAAAACGTGGCGCGTCAGGGTAAACCGGTTAACATTAAAAAAGGCCAGTTTTTAGCGCCTTGGGATATGAAAAACGTAGTTGATAAGGCCCGTGCAGTAGGTAATGGGCAAATTATGGTGTGCGAACGCGGTGTTTCATTTGGCTACAACACTCTGGTTTCCGATATGCGTGGTTTAGTGGTTATGCGTGAAACCGGCTGTCCTGTGGTTTTCGATGGCACGCATTCGGTACAGCAACCCGGCGGTCAAGGCACTACGTCTGGGGGGCAGCGCCAGTTTGTACCGGTGTTGGCCCGTGCGGCAATGGCGTCAGGTATTGCGGGACTATTTTTGGAAACTCACCCGAATCCGGACAAAGCACTGAGTGACGGACCCAATTCGTGGCCGTTACATCAAATGGAAGCGTTGCTCGTTTCGCTTAAAGCCATTGATGATACCGTCAAATCTCAAGGGTTTTGTTTTGATCCAGCCTGATTCGTATTTAAACGAAGTTAATGTTTTTGCAAAGGCCGCTGAGCTTATCCAGTAACGTATGAATTAACCAACCAGTAGCACGAAAACGGAGCAACGAGAGTGACAACTAAGTCCATCATCAAGGATATTCGGGCAAGAGAAATTATTGATTCCCGGGGTAACCCAACGGTAGAAGCCGATGTTTATTTAGAATGCGGTGCCGTTGGCCGTGCGGCAGTGCCTTCAGGTGCTTCTACGGGGTCACGGGAGGCGATTGAACTACGTGATGGCGATGCTGATCGTTATTTAGGTAAAGGTGTATTGAACGCTATTGCCAATGTGAACGGTAGTATCCGTGAAGCGTTGTTAGGCGAGGATGGCGCCAATCAAGACGTCATCGATCAAAAAATGATTGATCTTGATGGCACCGACAACAAAGCTCGCCTGGGAGCCAACGCGATGCTGGCCGTTTCGATGGCAACCGCAAAAGCCGTTGCTATTGAAAAAGGCATGCCATTGTATCGTTACTTGAGATCGTATCAACTGAGTAATGGTGAACAGTTCCAGATGCCTGTGCCGATGATGAATATTATCAACGGTGGTTCTCATGCAAATAACAACGTCGATTTACAGGAGTTCATGATAATGCCTGTGGGCGCCCCCAGTTTATCTGAAGCGGTGCGTTATGGTGCGGAAATTTTCCATGCATTGAAAACAGTGCTTAACCGTCGCGGATTAAACACTGCCGTCGGTGATGAAGGTGGCTTTGCGCCTGATTTACCCTCAAATGAAGCCGCTATTGATGTTATTTTGGAGGCTGTTGAAAAAGCCGGTTACAAAGCGGGGGGCGATATATTTATTGGTATAGATGCAGCTGCTTCGGAATTTTACAAAAATGGGCGATACGAGCTAACGTCTGAAGGTAAAAGTCTTAGTGCAGCAGAGTTTGTCGACGTGTTGGCTACTTGGGTTGATAAATATCCGATACTGAGCATTGAAGATGGACTGGACGAAAATGACTGGGATGGCTGGAAATTATTAACGGATAAATTGGGTGGTAAAGTGCAGTTGGTGGGTGACGATTTATTTGTGACCAACGCAAAAATTCTCCAGGAAGGCATCGACAAACAAATTGCCAACTCTATTCTGATTAAGGTAAATCAAATCGGCACCTTAACGGAGACATTGAATGCCATTAATTTAGCGAAAAAATCGGATTATACTGCTGTTATTTCTCACCGTTCCGGAGAAACCGAAGATGCAACCATTGCCGATTTAGCGGTTGCCACCAATGCAGGGCAAATTAAGACAGGATCTTTGTCGCGTTCGGATCGTATCGCGAAATACAACCAATTAATTCGAATTGAAGAAGAACTCGAAGGGCGTGCATCCTACCCTGGGCGCAGCGTATTTAAGCAACTTGGCTGATTTGGCTGCTTTTTTTTAAGGTTAGCGATGTCTTGAATCGATGGTTGGTGGTAATCTTGCTCCTGGCTAGAGGGTTTGAGGGGTAGCGGTTGAATTGAGTTTTCCGACCGAGGTCTGATGAAAACGCTCATCACCATACTTATTATTTTGCTAGTACTACTGCAATTCAAACTATGGTTTGGGGACGGCAGTGTGCGCGAGGTTTGGCGTTTGGAAACAGCTATCGACTCACAGCAAAAAAAAAATGCACTACTTCAGGAGCGTAATGCCGCACTGGAAGCCGAAGTGAAAGATCTAAAAAAAGGTCTGGAGGCTATTGAGGAACGGGCACGCAGTGAGTTGGGGATGATCAAAAAAGACGAGACCTTTTATCAAATTATCGACGTAGATGGTGCCAAGCAACATCTCTCCAATGAATAGCCGTTAGTGATATCACGATGATGATCTGCAATGAGTAAGGAACGTGCACGTTCCTAAGAGGAGTGCTTATTGGGCGGTCATACCGGCAGCTGGTGTGGGTGAGCGTATGCGAGCTGATATTCCCAAGCAATACCTTAAAATACACCATCAGTCTATTTTAGAGCATGCCATCAATTGCTTGCTGACACATAATGACATTGCTGGTGTCGTAGTGGCCGTTGCTGAAAATGATACAATGTGGCAAAACCTGTCATTTTCGACGCACAAACCGGTGATTACCACCATGGGGGGCAGGGAACGGTATCACTCCGTTAAAAATGCGCTTGACCGGTTATCCTCGATCGCCAATGAGAACGATTGGGTGTTGGTGCATGATGCGGCTCGACCTTGTTTAAGGCATCAGGACATTGATCAACTGATTAAGGTCTTACGAGAACACCCGGTGGGAGGGCTATTAGCTTGCCCGGTTCGAGATACCATGAAACGCTCTGATGAGAACGAGACCGTTATTCAGACCGTTGATCGCGCCACATTATGGCATGCATTAACACCACAAATGTTTCGTATAAAGCAATTACGTCACGCCCTACAGGCTGCAATTGATCATCAAGTGCAAGTAACGGATGAAGCGGCTGCAATGGAACGCCTGGGTCTACAGCCAAAGCTAGTGCGGGGGCATGCTGATAATATCAAAGTAACCACACCGGAGGATTTGCAATTGGCCGCGTTTTACTTAACACGACTAATCGATACATGAAAAAATCGATACATGAAAACACTGCTGCAACCTTTACCTTGGCACCGACATAAGTGAGTGTTCAAATGAGAATAGGCCATGGTTACGATGCACATCGATTCGCCGAGGGGCATCGATTAGTGATCGGTGGTGTAGAGATACCGCATAATAAGGGTTTGCTAGCCCATTCTGATGGTGATGTATTGTTACATGCAGTGTGTGACGCGTTATTGGGTGCAGCAGGTTTGGGCGACATCGGTCGGCATTTTCCCGATTCCAGCCAGGAATACGAAAACATTGATAGCCGCATCTTATTACGGCATGTTATTGACTTGTTAATACAACGTCAATATTCAGTCGTGAATATTGACGCAACCATTGTTGCTCAAGAACCTAAATTGGCGGGTTATATTGCGTCGATGCGGCAGACCATGAGCGCTGATATTGGTTTTGAACCGGAATGCATTAATATAAAAGCCACAACCACTGAAGGCATGGGTTTTACGGGGCGTAGTGAAGGTATCGCTGCACATGCTGTCGTGTTGCTACAGGCGGCGCCTACTAGTCTGTCTCGGACAGGCTCCTAATAGTTCGAGCAAGGGGTGGCAACATCAAACCATCTCGTGTTTCAACGAAATATTTCAAAGAAAAATACATAGCATATTACACGATATACTAGGCTGTGGTTTAACCGTCACAGGACGTTATCGAGCGGTTTTCTTTTGCGGTACTGAATGTCATGTTTAATTCCCATTATCAACAATTAGCCTACGCGAATAGCGTCCCATTGTTAACGGCTGGCATTAAAAGCAGTCCGCATGATTTTCAGGTCGACGAATACCTCAGTTTTGAACTGGATGGTCAAGGAACGCATGATTATTTGTTAATTCGTAAACAGCACCTCAATACAGAAGAGGTGGTTAGTTGTTTGTCAAAACATGCCCGGGTCAAGCCTGTTGCCATCGGCTATGCCGGTTTAAAGGATAAAAATGCTATTACGTCCCAATGGTTCAGTGTGAATCTGGCAGGGAAAAAGCAGCCAGACTGGCAAGCGTTGAATAACGATCAATTGCAAGTTGTCACAGTGCAAAAGCATTCGCGTAAATTAAAGCGCGGCGCCATAAAAAACAATCGGTTTCAAGTGATATTGCGCAACTTGACAGGGGATCGCTCTAGCTTAGAGAGTAGAATAAACAACATTCAGCAAACTGGTGTGCCCAATTATTTTGGTGAACAGCGTTTCGGTCGAAGTGATGCAAATTTAAAAAAAGCATTAAAATTATTCGCAAATAAAGTGACTGTGAAAAATAATCATCAACGTGGTTTGTATTTGTCCGCAGCGCGTTCTTATTTATTCAACCAGGTATTATCGCGACGCGTAGCAGAGGGTAGCTGGAATAACATCTTAGCGGGTGAGGCCTGTGTTCTGGATGGTTCGAATAGTTTTTTTGTAAGCGACTGCATCACTTCGGTGGATGAAGCAATAATGCAACGCCTCGCCCACTGGGATCTCCATCCCAGTGGGCCACTCTGGGGTGCTGGCGATTTGCCAACGGCGGGTATTGCCCGTGCGCTAGAAGAACAAGTGATGCGCGATTATGCTGCATTGTGCAATGGGCTGGCCGAGGCTGGTTTAAAACAGCAGCGGCGTTCATTGCGCCTCAATGTGCAATCCCTGCAGTGGGAAACGCTAGAGAACAATATTTTACTGAAATTTGACCTGGTATCCGGGAGCTATGCTACGGTGGTTATACGGGAAATTGTACAGCAAGCCAAGCAATGAGGTGTTCCTTAGGGGGAGTGTTCGCGATCTTAATACTCAGGTTTTCAGGCAGAACGGATATTAAGCAGCATCACGTTGTCGTTTTAGCAGTACGTACAAAGCGCCTGTACCACCATCGCGCTGAATTGCTGAACAAAACGCTAAAACCTCGGGAGTGTCGCGTAACCATTGGTTTACGTGTTGTTTAATAACCGGTTTATTAGCAAATGAGCCTTTACCACGGCCATGGATTAATAAAATAGTGCGCCATTGTTGTGTTTTTGCGGTCTTTAGAAATTGATGTAAACGCTCACCGGCTTGGGCAATGCTCATGCCATGTAAGTCGATTTTGCCATTGATAGAGCATTGACCGTGTTTTAGTTTGTCCAGCCTTTTTTGCTGTAGGCCGGATTGCGAGAAAAACAGGGTTTCATCCGCCGATATCTCTGCTAGGTACGCCATTTCGATGAATCTTGATAGGGGTCGGGGTTCTAGCGGTGTGAGTGCGGAATCGCATTTTGGTTGACTTTTTGGTTGCGGTGGTTCGATCTTGTCCTGGGGCAGGGGTGTAACATCCTGCATCATTTCGCGGAATAAAGATGTATCTTCTTTACTCACATTTTTACCAGAATGGATTTTTTTCTTTGTCATCTTTGTGGAATCGGCTAATGTTTGACATAATCGGCCTTGCTGTCAGTAAGAACGAATGGCACCCCAGTAAATCAAGTATAAAAAAGATACAATGAGAATTTTACTCAGTAATGATGATGGATGCCAAGCACCGGGTTTAAAATGGTTGGCTAATATGCTACAAACCGTGGCCGAGGTCAATGTTGTCGCGCCTAACCGCAATCGCAGTGGTGCCAGTAACTCATTAACACTCGATAGGCCAATGCGGGCGACAGAAACAGAGAACGGGTTCATTAGCGTCGATGGTACGCCAACCGATTGTGTGCATTTGGCAATTACCGGATTATTGAAACAGGAGCCGGATATGGTCGTGGCTGGTATTAATGCGGGTTCGAACTTAGGTGATGATGTTATTTATTCCGGCACCGTTGCGGCAGCAATCGAAGGCCGCTTTCTTGGGTTTCCCGCCATTGCGGTTTCATTAGAGGGGCATGACCCGGTTCACTACGAAACTGCGGCACAGGTGACGCTGAGTCTGATAGCGCAATTGCAAAAAGACCCTTTGCCTGCCGACACAATTCTCAATGTTAATGTCCCGGATGTACCGTGGGATCAATTAACCGGGATGCAAGCAACCCGTCTGGGTCGGCGTCATAAATCTGAGCCAGTGGTGAAGTCAAAAGATCCCCGGGGTCGGGCTATTTATTGGGTGGGGCCAGTGGGCGCTGAAGAGGATGCTGATGTAGGCACGGATTTTTATGCAATCCGAAGTAAAGCTGTTTCAATTTCACCGATACATGTGGACTTAACCCAGTATGAGGCCATTGATAAAATAGCGGGATGGTTACCCGGAGTGATGAATGCCCCAATTATAAAAAAAAGCACGGACAGTAATAGTGAGTGATAAAAATAATAATGTTTTAATGAGGGTTTGCGTTTTAACGAGAGCACCAAAAATGCGACTGTCAATGAACCACGGTGGTGTCTCGAATGATTAGCGAATACCGCGGCATAGGAATGACGTCGCAACGCACACGGGAGCGATTGGTCAAACGTCTGGAAGAGCAGGGAATACATAATGTCTCAGTGCTGGATGCGATTCGGCAGATGCCAAGACATTTGTTCGTGGACGAAGCCCTTGCCAGTCGCTCCTATGAAGACATCGCATTGCCGATTGGTCACGGCCAAACGATTTCTCAGCCATATATGGTGGCGCGTATGACAGAAGCATTGGTGGAGACCGGGCCGTTGAATAAGGTACTGGAAGTGGGCACCGGGTCAGGTTACCAGGCAGCCATCATGTCACGATTTGCAGACACGGTGTATACTGTGGAACGTATAGAGCCTCTGTTGACGCGTGCAAGACGATTATTTGTAAAGCTGAAAATACGTAATATTCGCGTTCACTACAGTGATGGTACTTGGGGATGGCCCGAAAACGAACCCTATGATGGCATTATTGTAACTGCTGCCCCCGTGGAAATACCGCAAGCCTTGTTGCAGCAATTACAAATTGGTGGTCGTTTAGTAATGCCGGTTGGCCAGCAGGGCAAACAAAAATTAGTGCTAATATCGCGAACCGAATCCGGCTATGAACGTGATGTGCTTAATCAGGTCAGTTTTGTGCCATTGCTGAGCGGTACAATTTAAGTTGGTTTATACTGCGGAATACGCGTTGTCTTTTTATAATAGCAAATATACCCATAGCGATTGAGGTTTAGGCATTAATTGTGCGCCCTATTTACGCCATGGCTGCGTTGAAATTCCTTGCAATAGAACGACTATTACGCGTCATTTCGCCTCGCCTAAAAGCGCCTACCTTTGGTGTTATGAATAAAATATGACGCACACTTTATACCGAAATCTTAAACGCTTTGGGTATACACACACTCTGTCCAACGGATAATTGAATAACCAATGTTTTCTAAACTCTATGACAAAACCATGCGATGGGCTGCTCACCGTCACGCGCCGTGGTATCTTGCCGGCTTAAGCTTTGCTGAATCTTCCTTTTTTCCGATTCCGCCCGATGTAATGCTGGCGCCAATGTCACTGGCAAATACCCGGAAGGCTTGGCGTTATGCATTAATCACCACTGTTTTTTCTGTGCTGGGCGGTGCAGCGGGATATCTGATTGGCATGTTTGCCTTCGATCTTATCCAGCCCTATTTAGAGACAGCAGGGTATATGGATCGATACCAACTTGCTGTGGATTGGTTTGCCCAATGGGGGATCTGGGTCGTTTTTATCGCTGGTTTTTCGCCAATTCCCTATAAGGTATTTACCGTCGCCGCAGGTGTTATTGCCATGGCGTTTTTACCTTTTATCATCGCATCGTTGATTGGTCGTGGCGCACGCTTTTTTATCGTGGCGGGGCTTATGGCGTGGGGCGGCGAAAAAATGGATGCTGTTTTTCGGCAGTATGTTGATCGTGTTGGCTGGGCATTTGTAGCCGTGGCAATATTAGCATTAGTGTGGCTACAGCTTTAAACCTAACACATCAGTAGATGCCTGCTGCGAACACCTGTAACACAGAAGCTAAAAGACTTTTTGGGGTTTTCGGGTGATATGCTGTCGTCCAAACATCGTTTTTAATTTCGATCACTTGCCATCTTCACCCTGAATACGCCGGCGTCAACGGAATAGACTTCTACTTTTTGTCCTGCGGTGATTTCTTCTACGTTTGCAGTATCCTCTATTTCGACGCGCCATGTAATGCCTGAATAACGAGTGTTTCCAGGCCGAGTATGGGTGATGGTTTCGCTGAGCCTAAATGAATAGCCAATGAGATCGCTACTGTAGTCTTTGGTGGAAATGTGATTGTTATTGTCTTGAAGTTTCTTGAATGGTTTCCAGAGTATTGCGGTAATAGCAACAGAACAGAGGCCAAAACTGGCTATGCCGGCAATCCAGCTTGAGGGGACAATGCCAAGCCAGATCAGGGCGCCAGTGAGTAATGCGCCCAGCCCAGAAAACAGCACAATCCCTATAGCAAATCCTAATACCAGCGCTTCTAACGCCAGCATTATAAAACCAGCAGTGAACCAAAATGCATATTGATGATTGTTAAAGTATTCAATCATAACGTTTCATTCAAATTAGTTTTATTTGAAAATGCAGGACTTTGATTCATTGCGCTCACAACTGCGACCGCTTCAGCGACAACACTGCCGGTATTATTACTTTGTCCATCCATGAGTACAATAGTCGATTCTTTGGCGATCGCTTGCTTGGCTTCGATTGCTATAGTAGCAAGATCCAGTTGCACTGCTTTTTGGCCTTCATGCGTGGCCGCAGATTGCCCGATGGTGGTTAATGCGGCAGCTTTGGCTTCAGCAACCAAGGTGATGGCGCGCGCTTCACCTTCTGCCATAAGAATTTGTTCGGCTCGGTCTGCTTCGGCTGCCAAAACCTTGGCTTGTTTTTCTCCCTCAGCTACATTGATTGCAGATTGTCTTTCTCCTTCTGATTCGAGTATTACTGCTCGTTTTTCACGTTCCGCTTTCATTTGTCGTTCCATGGCTTCGAGTACACTGCGGGGTGGTGTGATATCACTTATTTCATAGCGTAAAACCTGCACGCCCCAGGGTTCAGCGGCATCATTAATGGCGGATACAATGGCGGTGTTAAGTTGGTCTCGTTCTTCGAAAGTTTTATCCAGGTCCATTTTACCAATTTCTGAGCGCATGGTGGTTTGAGCCAGTTGAGTGACGGCAAATGTGTATTCCTCAACACCATAGCTGGCCTTGTAAGGATCCAGAACCTTGAGGTAAAGAACACCGTCAACAGTCAAACCAATATTATCCTTAGTGATTGCGCCCAGACTGGGGACGTCAATCGCTTGTTCCTTTAGTGTTCGGTTGTAAGCAACTTTATCGATAAAAGGAATAATCAGATTTAAACCGGCAGTGAGTGTACGTTGAAATTTACCAAAACGTTCAACGACCAATGCTCTATTTTGCGGCACAAATTTGAGCGAGGTTTTTAACAATACAATTAAAATAACGGCCAGCCCAGTCCAAAAACTGAATAAAAATGAGAGCGATTCTTCCATTGTTTTTGATCCTTTTGGCTGGGTTATTTGGTGTTTTTTTGTAGGTGCTTGCGAAACAGCAGCTTTAAAGTGCTAAGTATGCATATTAACATTAATATGGGGATGAATAACAAAAATATAAGGTGACTACCTCAGCATAATTAAGCCGCATCAAATCAGTTGCTTGGCAAACTCTGGCAACGCGCCATTGAACCGATGCCGCGGTGCGCTAGGTTTTGAGTGAGCGAGTCCGACCTACCTTATCATTCGATCATATTTATCTTTTGAAACTGAAATAAAGAGTTTGTCTTTGCTTAATGCCTATTGACAGCGTTATGGTTCATAGTGTGTTAGGCTAATTTATTTTGGTGGCGTTGTTTGTCCCATTGCAGGGTAAAATACCATCTTAAAAGCACCATCATTTTTAGAAAAATATTTTCCAGCATACATGGCTTCTCTCAGAGTCTCTAAGCTATCTGCATTAAAGTAGATTCTTTTTAATAGGTGCTCTTTGCCATTTTTTAATTGATAAAGATTGTGCTGGAATTGAACTAAACCATTGTCAATATTTTTAATGGTAAAGTTAATTGCGTATGGATGATTGTCAAGACTGTATGTTTGTGAACGAACACCAGGCATTGTGTTTGGAAGAACAACCGGACGTATCATTTGAAAATTAAACTTTGGCACCAATGTGTCTTGCACGAAACGTTCGTCTCCAAGACCATCTATGTTAAAGTTGCCTTTCTTGTTTTTATCAAAAGTATCAAACGTAAATTTAATATCAACGGGTTCACCGGCTACGTCAACGATAAGTCCAAAAACGCCCATTTTTTTTAGAAATTTTACGCCATTATTAGCAAAAAACAGATACCCGAGCTTGTTACCTTCAGCGTCTTTAATGGTAATATCAAGATTGGCTGGGTATGATCTGTTATTTGGTAGTTTTTTATACTTAAGATCAAAGTTGTATTTTTTACCCTTTTTATCTTTTAAATCAAAATTAATTTTTGTTTTTCCTTCGTCAACATCACTTAATTCAAGCATTTTAGAAATATCAATATCTCCTCCTTTAATGCTTAAATTAAACGGTATTGTTTCTGCTGTCGCTATAGTTGCTATATTAGTCAGCGAGAAAAAAATAATGATACAAATAAATTTCTTCATGATTTACCTCATTTTAAAATGTAAGATGGATGCTCAAGGGGGGGCAGGTTACGCACACGCTCACACAGCAACTAATAACAACTGCCTAGAGTGCCTGATTTGTTAAAGAATAAGGAAAAGTCGCGGCATTTTAGGCGTAAATGGACATTTTTGATGCTGGCCACCGGGCAAACCAGTTAAGGTAAGCTTAATCGTTATCGGTCAGGTTATAAATTATCAAGATAACGTTCCGCGTCCAATGCCGCCATACAGCCGGACCCTGCTGATGTTATTGCTTGCCGGTACACATGGTCGGCTACGTCGCCCGCAGCAAAAACCCCTGCAATACTGGTTGCGGTGGCGTTGGTGTTATTGCTTTCGCGAAATAATTGGATATAGCCGTGTTGCATGTCTAGTTGGCCGGCAAATAAATCGGTATTGGGTTTGTGGCCAATGGCAATGAAGACACCTTGAAGGTCAATGTCTTTGCTGGTGTTGTCGACAGTGTTTCTGATGCGCATGCCCGTTACTCCACTGCTGTCCCCCAGCACGTCCTCCAACGTGGAGTTCCATTCGATGCTGACATTACCGCTATTCGCTTTTTCAAGAAGTTGCGCCGATAGAATTTTTTCCGAGCTAAATTTGTCACGTCGATGCACTACTGTGACATGGGAAGCAATATTGGAAAGGTACAGTGCCTCTTCCACGGCGGTGTTGCCACCCCCAATAACTGCAATTGGCTGGCCTTTATAAAAAAATCCATCACAGGTGGCGCAAGCGGATACACCTCGTCCCTTAAAGGTTTCTTCTGACTCAATGCCCAGGTACATCGCTGATGCGCCTGTTGCAATGATGAGTGCATCGCAACTGTAAACGCCGCTGTCTCCGGTGAGTGTGAAGGGCGGATTTTGTAATTCGACTTTATTAATGTGATCAAAAATAATCTCTGTGTTAAATCGTTCGGCATGTTTTTGCATGCGTGCCATCAGGTCAGGACCCAACAGGCCCTCTACATCTCCTGGCCAATTGTCGACTTCGGTGGTGGTCATCAATTGCCCGCCTTGTTCCAGGCCGGTAATGAGCACAGGGTTTAAATTAGCGCGTGCGGCGTAGACCGCAGCGGTATATCCGGCTGGACCGGACCCTAATATTAACAGGCGACAATGTTTTGAATGACTCATTCCTGGCTCCTACTTGTGCTACTTTCTGGGTTAAGCAGGCTGTTATAACATGTTATAACAGCACTGATGTGTGACACAGGTTATACTACGAGAAGAATTCAATAGCGTAAAGGACATGTGATGCGTATTGGTATCCCAAAAGAAATAAAAACCCTCGAAGGGCGTATTGCATTAATCCCGGATGCTGTAGCGGATGTGATAAAACAGGGGCACGAGGTGTTTGTGCAGCAGGGCGCGGGTGATTTAAGCGGTTACACCGATGCTGAGTTTTCGCAAGTGGGAGCCGTTATGGTGCCGGATGCTGTGTCAGTTTACGATGCAGGGGAAATGATTGTAAAAGTCAAAGAGCCGCAAGCCGAAGAACTACAATTACTGCGTTCGGATCAAATTTTATTTTCTTATCTACATTTAGCGGCTAACCTGACGTTATTGAAAGGTCTGCAACAAACAGGTGTGACTGCCGTTGCTTTTGAGACCGTGCAATCTCACAGTGGTGCATTACCGTTACTTGCTCCGATGAGTGATATTGCCGGACGGGTCGCTGTGCAGGTTGCTACTCAGCTTTTGCATAGTCCACAAGGCGGGAAGGGGTTGTTGTTAGGGGGAGTGCCCGCCGCGCAGCGGGGTAAAGTGATCGTGCTGGGTGCGGGAGTGGCGGGAGGCAATGCGGCTTTGCTGGCGGCCGGAATGGGGGCAGAGGTGGTTGTATTTGATCGAAATCGGGACAAACTTGCCAGCATGCGTGCCTTGGGGGCCAACGTGACCGGGTGCTATCCTTATGCTGAAGCGCTTAAAACAGCAGTCACCCAAGCGGATATATTAATTGGCGCCATCTTGATCCCCGGTGAACGGGCACAGCATTTGGTTAGCGCAGAGATGGTCAGGTCCATGCAAGCAGGTAGCGTTATTGTCGATATATCCGTTGACCAAGGTGGTTGCGTGGAGACGACTCAAGCGACTAACTATGAGAATCCCACCTTTGTTTGGGAGGATGTGTTGCATTTTGGTGTCACTAATATGCCGGGTGCCGTGCCCAGGACGGCATCGCAGGCATTATCCGCTTCTTTAACGCAGTATGTGGTACGCTTAGCGGCAGCAAATTGGGAACAACAGCCAGATTTAGCCGCTGGTATTAATGTTAAGCAGGGTGAAATTGTATATCCAGCGCTCAAAAACCTGTAAATTACTCCCTGAAAAAATCGTGGTCGTCGTTTGGCGTTGCTGGTCGTGGAAGTAAAACTCGACGAAGTTAAGTCATTTCGCCAATTTATTGGTCTTAACCTCGACTGAAGCGCTATTCATAAAAATTACCACAAAAAATCGTAAAAATTCGTAAAAAAAGCTGTGAAATGATCGATTTTTTGATTGTATTCGATGTTGAAAAATTACCGGCAGGTTGATGGCCAATATGATTGGAGTAACACCAACTACAATCACAATAATTGAAACATAAAACAAAGGGGTAAAAAATTTGGCACAAGCCAGTTCGAAACTTGCTGATAAGAAGCCGGAGCCTATGTCTGATCACACTGTAAGAGGATTACGAGAAGCTGCGCTCATTTTTTTAGGCGCCATCGCCATTTATCTTATGTCTTCTCTGGTGACGTATAGTCCTAGTGATCCCGGTTGGTCTCATAGTGAAACCACTAGCCGCGTGCAAAATGCTGGTGGCTTGGTTGGCGCATGGTTTTCCGATGCTTTTTTATATTTGTTTGGTTATCTTGCCTATCTATTTCCTATTATGGTGGCTTATAGCGGTTGGCTTATCTTTCGAGGCCGAGAGGGTGCTGCTGCATTTGATGTACGTACCGCGCTTTTAAGGGCGATTGGTTTTGTGTTAACCCTCTGTGCCGGTACCGGGTTAGCGACCCTGCATTTTGCAGATATTTCCCAGTTGCCATTAAATGCGGGCGGTATACTCGGCGATGTGATTGGCAAAGGTTTGGCCGGATTGTTAAACTTTTTAGGTGGAACACTGTTGCTGGCAGCGCTGTTTTTAACAGGCGTAACATTGTTTACCAGTATGTCGTGGTTTGCCTTACTTGATGGAATAGGACGATCCACCTTAGGTGTTTTTATCTGGATAGGGGGGCTTTGGGGGCGCTTTCAGGATCATATTGCCGGGCGTCGCGCACGCCAGGAACGGGAAGTGGTCGTTGACATACAAGAGCGCAAAAAAACTAAACGTAGCGCTATTAAAATTGAGCCCGTGGTTAGGCTTATCGACTATTCTGAACGGGAAGAAAAAGAACGTCAGACACCTTTGTTCAAATCATCAACAGACGAAACCTTACCTGCGTTAGCATTGCTGGATGCGGCCGAGGCGCCAAAAAATCAACTCACAGAAGCTGCATTAGAAGCAATTTCCCGAACGGTTGAATTGAAACTGCTGGACTTTGGGGTTGAAGTTACGGTGGTTGCCGTGCATCCTGGCCCGGTTGTAACGCGCTATGAGTTGGACCCCGCACCGGGAGTCAAGGTAAGTCAAATTAGTAACCTAGCCAAAGATCTGGCGCGGGCGCTATCTGCTGTGAGTGTGCGAGTGGTGGAGGTGATTCCCGGGAAATCCACTGTGGGTTTGGAGATACCCAACGAGGTGCGTGAGATCGTGCGACTGAGCGAGGTGTTGAAATCGAAACAATATGAAACCGCTCAATCGCCGTTAACGGTGGCGTTGGGCAAGGATATCGGTGGACACCCGGTTTGTGCTGATTTGCAGAAAATGCCGCATTTATTGGTGGCGGGCACTACTGGTTCCGGAAAATCAGTAGGGTTGAATGCCATGGTGCTGAGTTTATTGTATAACGCCACACCAGAGCAGGTGCGGATGATCATGATTGACCCGAAGATGCTGGAACTATCAGTTTATGACGATATTCCGCATTTGTTAGCGCCAGTGGTAACTGATATGAAGCAGGCGGCTAATGCGCTGCGCTGGGGTATTGCTGAGATGGAACGTCGTTACCTGATAATGTCGCAACTGGGTGTCAGAAACCTTGCAGGTTATAACCGCAAAGTTAAAGATGCGATTGAAGCTAAAGCATCAATCGTTGACCCTACCTACAAACCCACCGACTCACTGGACGATGAGCCACGTTACTTAGAGCCGTTACCGCTCATTGTTATCGTGATTGATGAGTTAGCCGATATGATGATGGTGGTTGGTAAAAAGGTGGATGAGCTTATTGCAAGGCTGGCGCAAAAAGCGCGAGCGGCAGGCGTTCATCTTATCTTAGCGACTCAGAGACCATCCGTTGATGTATTAACCGGCTTGATTAAAGCGAATATTCCCACCCGGATTGCATTTCAGGTGTCTGCGAAAGTGGATTCGCGTACCATTTTGGATCAGGGCGGGGCAGAACAGTTGTTAGGGCACGGGGATATGCTGTATTTGGCGCCGGGTACTGGTATTCCAACTCGTGTACATGGCGCGTTTGTCTCCGATCAGGAGGTGCATAGAGTGGTTGCGGATTTGAAGAGCCGTGGCAAGCCAGATTATCTTGAGGATATTCTGGAAGGTTCTAGCAGCATCGCAGATAATGGTTACCCGGTAATAGAGGAAAGCGGCAATGATGTTGATGATCTTTATGACCAGGCGGTGGCGATTGTCACTGAAACACGCAAAGCATCAATTTCCGGTGTGCAGCGTCGTTTGCGAATTGGTTACAATCGTGCTGCGCGTATGGTTGAGGAAATGGAAAAATCGGGTGTTGTCGGGCCGTTACAATCGAATGGTAACCGTGAAGTGTTAGCGCCACCACCACCTGAAGTTTAAAAATCAGCCATTAAACGCCCGTTTTTTAAGGGCCTGAGTTTAAAAAAATAGTACTTCTTTATGTATAATTCGTCTATGTGCAACTCATCTATGTGTAATTCAGTTATATGCAGTTTGTCTATGCGTAATGTTATTGTTCAAGCAATATTGTCCACCCGCCCCCGCTGCAATTGGGGGCAAGTGTTATGCATAATGCTGGTTTGCTGGGTTATTACCCCGGCCAATGCGGGTTCGGCCACCGAGCGGTTGAATTCGTTTTTTGAGCAAGTCACTAGTATGCGTGCTGATTTTTCTCAAACAATCGTCAGTAAAACCCATTCGGATGCAGAGCAATCCAAAGGAACGTTGATTATGCAGCGGCCAGGAAGATTTCGTTGGGATTATGTCGAGCCCTATGAGCAACAAATTATAGCGGATGGCAAAAAATTGTGGATTTACGACATCGAAATGGAGCAAGTGATTGTTAAACCACTTGATTTGGTTTTGGGAAATACACCGGCGGCGCTGTTAAGCGGGAATGTTGCGGTCACTGATAAGTTTATCGTCAAAAAAGTGCCAACCAAAATAGATAATAACGCCTTATTTTGGTTGGAACTGTTACCCAAAGACAAAGAAGCAGGTTTCCAGCAATTGTTGTTGGCATTTTCGGGCAATGAATTAAAAATTATGGAGCTAACTGATGCTTTTGAACGGGTAACACGAATCAGTTTTTCCAATATACAGCGCAACCCTGATATCGATGACTTTATCTTTCAATTCAAGGTCCCGCCCGGAGTGGATGTGATCGACGAAGTGGGTGGGCAGTAAAAACCACAATACCCTCTTTTTGTCTCTGATGCCGAGAGCATTGATGAAGATCACATCAGAAGAGGGCAAGTTGTTGGCAAAGACCATAATCAGCTCAACGCTTATTCATTTGATACTTATCAACTCGGTACTGACTACGTATTCATTACCTGTAAATGACCAAGACTGCTGATCTGTTTAATTCCAAAAGCCAAGGGGATTTCCGGCCACTTGCGGATCGTATGCGCCCTGTAACGGTGGATGAGTTTGTTGGTCAAGTGCACTTGTTAGGGGTGGACAAACCATTGCGCCAAGCAGTGGAAACCGGGCACATTCATTCCATGGTGTTTTGGGGACCGCCTGGCACCGGTAAAACCACATTAGCGCATATCATTGCCAAGACGATTCAAGCACAATTTTTAAGTTTGTCAGCGGTGCTGTCCGGTGTTAAGGATATTCGTGCAGCTATTGAGCAGGCACGCCAGGAACGAGAGATGCACGATACCGCAACGGTATTATTTGTAGATGAAGTGCATCGCTTTAACAAAGCTCAGCAGGATGCGTTTTTGCCGTTTGTTGAAGATGGGACGGTCACGTTTATTGGTGCGACTACAGAAAACCCATCTTTTGAACTCAATAATGCACTGTTGTCCCGAGCCCGTGTTTATGTTCTGCGGTCATTGCAGCCACAAGACATCGTCAATATCCTAAAACGTGCATTGCAGGATTGCGAGCGTGGTTTGGGTGATAAAAACATTGATTGTCCCGATACATTGCAGCATTTGCTGGCAGAAAATGCCGATGGTGATGCTCGGCGGGCACTCAATGCGTTGGAAATCTGTTCCGATTTAGCTCAGGCAGATGCTAATGGCAAGACGATTATCACCGATGCCTTGATTCGCGAAGTTCTCACTGGCACCTTACGTCGTTTTGACAAAGGTGGGGAGGCTTTCTATGATCAAATTTCCGCATTACATAAATCCGTTCGGGGCTCAAACCCTGATGCAGCACTTTATTGGATGGCCCGCATGCTAGACGGTGGTTGCGATCCCATGTATATCGCACGGCGAGTGGTCCGTATTGCATCTGAAGACATTGGTAATGCGGACCCGCGTGGGATTCAATTATCACTTAGTGCTTGGGACGTGCAACAACGGCTTGGCAGTCCAGAGGGGGAGTTGGCGTTGGCACAAGCGTTGGTTTATCTGGCTTGTGCACCTAAAAGTAATGCTGTTTACAAAGCTTATAACGCCGCCATGCATGACGCCAAGCAGCAGGGCTCCCTGGATGTGCCGTTACACTTGCGTAATGCGCCCACCGCGTTGATGAAACAATTGGATTATGGCAAAAAATATCGCTATGCCCATGATGAAACAGCGAATTATGCAGCGGGTGAGAAATACTTTCCTGATCAGATGGGAGAGAGGATATACTATTACCCCACTGACCAGGGACTGGAAATCAAAATAGCAGAACGTTTAGTCTACTTACGTAATTTGGATGCTAAACATCGTAAAATGCAGACCAAAACACGCAAATAAAGAATCCAAATATATAGAGGATGCGCTGAATGCTAAAGATTGTTAGTCATGGTTGTTTGAGTGTTAAGGCATGCAGTTACTTGCGATAGCAGTAGGGGGTGCCATCGGAGCATTATTGCGCTTTTGGGTCTCTGCGGGAGTGCACCATACGTTTGGACGCAGCTTTCCTTACGGAACACTTACTGTCAATGTGATGGGCTCACTGTTAATCGGCTTGTTATATGTTTTGTTTACTGAGCGGCTTGAATTGGCTGCCCCATGGCGTGCGTTTGTGTTAGTGGGAGTGCTGGGTGCCTTCACTACATTTTCCACGTTTTCGATGGAGACTTTGGAATTAATTGAGAAAGGTGATTTCGTAGCATCAATGCTTAATATACTGTTAAATGTCGGTTTATGTGTGCTTGCAGCTTGGGTCGGCGTTATCACCGGGAGGGCAATATGAATACCATGGAAATAACCATTGTCCGTGTTTATTTGATAGAGGCGCAACGGCAACTGAAGCCGTTGTTAAAGCGACTTAATGATTGGGGTAAAACGAAAGGTGTAGCCGTGTTTAAGGGCACGGCTGGTTTTGGTTATAATGGCATGCGTCGTTCGGTGGATTTGCTGGATAACAGTGATGAATCTACCCTGCCAACCGTGGTGGAGTTTTTTGATGATCCGACCAAAGTTACTGCGGTGCTGGATTATCTGGAGCAAACAGTGAAACCAGGCTATATCGTGTACTGGAATGCAAGCGTGTCAGCACGGGCCTTTGAGTAACGGTTCGCCATAAACTTGTGAGCAGTGGTGGTGATAACCACCATCAATGTTGTTTTTTAAATGTACAGTAACGACTTAGAGTGTTTACATACGAAAAATATAAAAAGGCATCCGATAGTTATGTTAGATCCAAAAGTGATTCGAAGTGATTTGAATGTTGTCGCACAACAACTAGCGCGGCGTGGATACCCGCTGGATACCCGTCGCATCACGTTATTGGAAGACGAACGTAAGGCATTGCAGGTTCAAACACAGCAACTTCAGAGTGATCGTAACAAGCGCGCAAAAGCGATTGGTCAGGCCAAGGCGAAAGGGGAAGACGTACAACCGTTATTGGATTCAGTCGCGCATTTGGGTGACGAACTTAAATCGGCGGAAGCGCGTTTAAACCAACTGCAGTTACAACTCACTGATATTTTTTTAGATGTGCCTAACATCCTTAATGATGATGTTCCTGATGGTAGCAGTGAGGCAGATAACCTTGAAGTCAGGCGTTGGGGGGAAGCACCTGCGTTGGCGTTTGACCCTAAGGATCACGTTGATCTCGGTGAACAGTTGCAGCATATGCACTTTGATGCCGCCGTTAAAATAGCTGGCAGTCGTTTTAATGTGATGACGGGGCCAATTGCGCATCTGCACCGGGCGCTCACGCAATTTATGCTTGACCTGCATACTCGAGAGCATAATTATGTGGAAGTTTATGTGCCTTATATCGTCAACGCAAAGAGCCTGAGCGGTACGGGGCAGTTGCCTAAATTTGAAGAAGATCTCTTTAAACTGAACACTGACCCACCTTATTATCTCATTCCCACCGCAGAAGTTCCGGTGACTAATATTGTTCGCGATACCGTTCAGCGAGGAGAGGATTTACCGCTAAAATATGTATGTTATACGCCGTGTTTTCGTCGTGAAGCGGGAACGTATGGCAAAGACACGCGTGGCATGATACGCCAACATCAATTTGATAAAGTGGAGCTAGTGCAAATTGTTAAACCTCAACACTCCTACCAGGCACTGGAGGAACTGACGGCTAATGCTGAACAGGTGTTGCAGTTGTTGCAACTGCCTTATCGTGTGATGGCCTTGTGTGCTGGTGATATCGGGTTTTCTGCTGCCAAAACCTATGACCTGGAAGTGTGGTTGCCGGGACAGCAAAAATACCGGGAAATTTCTTCGTGCAGTAATTTTGAAGCGTTTCAAGCGCGGCGTTTAAAAGCACGTTGGCGCGAGTCGGAATCCGATAAGCCGCAACTGGTGCACACTGTGAATGGTTCGGGTTTGGCCGTGGGACGGACGCTGGTGGCCGTCATGGAAAATTACCAGCAGTCAGATGGCAGAATCAGTGTTCCGGCAATACTACGGCCTTATATGGGCGGTGTTGATGTAATTGAATGAAGAGAGTGCAGTTATTATGGTGTTATAGGGTGTCTGATATTTAGAGAGTAATGTGCATGCAATATTTTCCGATGTTTTTTAATTTAAACAATAAACCTTGCCTGGTGGTGGGGGGTGGTGATATTGCGGCACGAAAAGTGTCATTATTATTTCGTGCTAAAGCCAGGGTAACGGTAATTTCCCCCGAGCTTTGTGAAAGTTTGCAGCGTCGGCTAAATGCAGGTGAAATTCAGCACATCAATAAGCTATTTGAGATAGCGGACGTCATCAATTATGTGGTGATTATTGCTGCAACGGATAACCAGAAAATCAATCGATTGGTTTCCGATATCGCTCATCAGCGTAATATTCCCATTAATGTAGTGGATCAGCCGTCATTATGCAGCTTTATTGTTCCGTCCATTATTGACCGTGCACCCGTGCAGGTAGCGGTTTCTACGGGGGGGGCATCACCCATTCTGGCGCGCCTGCTGCGGGCCAGGCTGGAAACATGGATACCAGCCGCCTATGGTAAGCTGGCGATATTGATGGAAGAGTTCAGGAGCAAGGTTAAGACGCATTTTATTGACCCGGATAAGCGGCGTTATTTTTGGGAATCGGTGGTCCAGGGGCCAATTGCTGAAATGGTATTTTCAGGTAAAGAGGAGTCTGCCCGCGATGCTCTGCGCAAGGCCGTGGGTCTTGGTGAAAAAACAATGCCTGGTCGGGGGGAAGTTTATTTAGTTGGCGCGGGGCCGGGCGATCCAGATTTATTAACGTTTCGAGCCTTACGGTTATTACAGCAAGCCGACGTGATTGTTTACGATAGATTAGTGTCAGAAAAAATTCTGGACCTTGCTCGACGAGATGCTGACTTGGTCTATGTGGGGAAAGCACGGGATAAACATACCCTACCGCAGGAGGATATTAACCAGATGCTGGCTCGCATTGCTAAAAAAGGTAAACGGGTGTTGCGTTTGAAAGGCGGGGATCCGTTTATCTTCGGTCGTGGTGGCGAGGAGATTGAAACACTTATGGAGGAGGGGGTACCCTTTCAGATTGTGCCAGGGATCACCGCAGCATCCGGTGCGGCATCCTACGCTGGCATTCCTCTGACGCATCGCGACTATGCCCAGTCTGTCCTTTTTGTTACCGGGCACCTTAAAGACGATTCCATGAATCTCAATTGGACCGCATTGATTCAGCCGCGGCAAACCCTGGTGGTTTATATGGGGTTGCTGGGAGCAAAAACATTATGTCAGCACTTAATTGAACATGGTATGTCGCCGCAGATGCCCATTGCATTGGTTCAGCAAGCCACCACTAGCCAACAAAAAATTTTAGTGAGCAGCCTTAAATGCATGCCAACGCTAATTGATGCCAATGAAATCAAACCGCCAACCTTGATCATCGTCGGTGAGGTTGTCGCCTTGCATAAAAAATTAGCGTGGTTTTCACCAACACATTAATTTAGGATTAACGGTCTCTAAATCCGGAGCGTAAATTAAGTAAGGGCGAAATTGGTCGGCGCTGATAACTTTTTTGGGTATAAAAAAAGCTAAGTAGTTACAAATTTTCAATCAATTCCGTCGATAAAACCCTTAAGACGACGAATAACTCTGGGATGTCCGAAATGAACATTAAACAACCGGTAGTTGCAAACTTTATACTCATTACAATGTTGTTGATCAATGCCTGTGGCGTGGATACGGATGCGACAAAACCCGCTGATACGAAAAGTGAAATAAATGAATTTAATATCACTGGTGGTCGTGGTGTTGTTGATGGCACGCAGCAAATCGTGGTGTTATTAAATACCAATAACAGTGAACCTGAAACTTTTTTTGACTTAACATGGGATGTTGATTCCAGCGACCCTTACAGTATTAAGGCGTATTTAAGTGAAGACGGCGCTGCAATGGCCACGGAGGATGACCTGTTATTTTTGCATCTCGAATGTGGTAGCAACACCACATTATATGGCTGTGACGAAATTGGCAGCATAAAATGTAATATCCATAAGGATGCCAGTGGAGACCTCAGTGACGATTTATACCTTCGTTGTGGAAATGGCCAAAATTTACTGGGTGAGGACCCGAACCCTACTGTTATTAATGAGTTGGTGCCAAGTTTTCCGAAATTTTTATTTGTTTTGTTTGAGGCGTGTAATACCGCTGTTGGCGAAAAAAGGCATTGCGCCAGTGCGGATGCGATTGAGGTCAAAATGATCCCTGATACGTTGCTTTGATTGGGTGATTATCTGTTTTTCAAGGCCGGCAATCAGGCGGGCGACAATGAAAAAACGGCAATGCCTCAAAAAATGATTTTTAAATTCTAAATTGTCATGTGCTCATTCCTGCAATAAATGGGTAGGGAGGCCATCAATGCTGTGTTGATTTTTATCCTGCCAGTATTGCTGGACCCCTTCGGCACCTTTTTTTTCCGCCCAGCGACGCAGTATATCCCTGTCGTCTACAAAGTTATATTGTGGCACCGCATAGCCACATGATGTTTGGACGGAGGAAATATTTATTTTGATGATTTGCCGCACCCCGGCAATGGGTTCAAAGTGAGCCATCATTACTGGCCAGTCGTCGTCTCTGAAGTGAATGACGTGTCCTTCGCCATAGAGGCGGAGTATCAGTGGTTTTTCATCAAAACTGCAAAACATCACCGTGATACGTTGGTTGCATTCAATGTGTGCGGCGGTTTCATTACCGCTGCCAGTGAGGTCGAGATATGCAACAGTTCGCTTATCCAGAATTCGAAAAGAGTCCAGTCCTTTAGGCGAGAGGTTAACGCGTCCTTCGGCAGCAGCCGTAGCGGTAAAAAACATTTTTTGTTGCTTTATAAAATCACAAAGCTTAGTGTCTAACGAATCAGTAAATTTTGCCATTGGCTTGTACCTATTGTGATTTTTAATAATAACACTGGTTGGTTACTTTAGCGTATGTAAGTGGTAGAGGATAGGGGCATGCTTCAAATTGCAGAATAATCACTTATAAATGGCTTTGCAATGCTTGGTTTTTAAGCGAATTTTTATATTTCATCCATTTTTAATAAAGCGCATCAAGGAGGAAAAAAACAGTTTGGATGTGATTCAAATGGAACGCCTGGATAATTGCTTGTTACACTCTCATTCGCTTAGGAATGTGCACGTTCCTTGCTTTGATTTTCCACTGTCTTTGTTGGCTCAATGTTAAACCTCAATATTGGTGGCGAAATACATTTTTTCACAGCCGCAAAAGTAAGTGTTTCGAGACGACCGTAGGTGTTTTTATTAAAAACCACAATTGAGTTCAAGTGATCATATGCTCATTTTTTGCAGCGGGCACCTGTTTTTTCGTTGGTAGATCATGATCGAGGTTGTGTTTACGAATTAATAAATTGTGAGCTTGCCATTGTGATTGATCGTCGAGTTGTTCGAGGAACGTGATAGTGCCCGATTTATAGATCGCAATGGGTTTACCATCGCGATAGAGAACGTGGTTTTTGCTGACAGCATTAACCCGATCGCCCGGTGTTATGATGCCGGTTAAATTGAGGGGGTCAACGGCAGAAATAGTGATAAAGTCACCGGGTTTGTTTTGCTTTTTGATTGTCTGTAGGGTGCTAACCGCATCGGCTAAAGCAAATTGTTCTCCGCTAAACTCAGCCACAAAGCGTCCACCACGGATTTCACCCCTGGCTTCCAGTCGGCGATAGATATACAGCAATTCCCGCCAGGAGGGGAGGTTTGTTTCCCGCTCTAGCACCTTACGGAACACTACACCGTAGCGCTTTAACAGCACCCGTGCAATATGTTCCGTCATTGCTTCATTACGTAGCGTGCGGGCAGTGCTAGATTCGTTATCCAAACGCGACGCTGTTAATAAAGACCAGCGGCCAGCGTCTTCAATATTTAGAGCGCTGGAATTTAAGCGCCGTCGCGAGCCGAAACCGGGGCGTCGATTAGCGGGTGTCACCAGCGCTCTTAATCCAACATAGCTGTCAGCGGTCGTCAGGCCGTAAGCCACTAATTCACCTAATGCGGTTTCCACCTGGCTTTTGAGTAACTGGCTTTCATTTACCAAGTCACCAAAAAACAATGCACCCCGGTGTTTTAATAAGTTGTAAAGTATTAGTGCGTGGGCCGATAATTTCTCACTGTTGTCAGTTGCTGCTTCATACCAGGCCGAGATATGTTGTCTTAAAATCAGTGTAATAGGGGTTACGCTGATGGCGGCTGGTTTATTGTTTTTGCGCGAGTGTGTGCTCGACGTTGGGTAGTTGGTCCGTAACCAATTAATACGGCCACTGGTGCAGAGTGCATCAAGCCAGTCCGGTATATAAAATGACATGCGTGATGGCAGTATGTGGTTTTCCCAGGCAAACGCAGGAATGGCAAAGCCTTCGAGTTGTTCTATGATGCTTAACAAAGCATCTTTACTTTCCACTTTATCGTCGAGGCAATGCCAGTGAAATAAAAAGCGCATGTAATCACTGGGGTTTACCGGTTCGATTTCACTGCGGCGTCTTTTTAGTGTGTAACGATGAATGCGAGCCAATAAGCGGCGTTCACACCATTCCGTTTGCTGGGTATTCGGTGTGAATTGCCCCCTTATTACAAATCCTTCATTTTCCAATGCAATAAGTGCGGTGTTTACTTCTGCTGTTGTGACGCTGTTGCTGTGGTGTGAGGTAGCCATTAAGGACGTTGCCAATTGCAGTTCAGTGATCGGACCCAGTCCTTCCAGGCGACTACGTAAAATTTCGATCAGGGCTTGTGGTTTTGTCAGTGTTTTTTGGTTAATGTTACTCAGAATTGATGCGTGTGTTTTTTTCAGCGGAGGATGCTGTTTTGCATCAGGAAACAATTGCTTAATTTCATGCAAGCGTTCGGCTGCCACCCAGATGTTATATTGATTTCCGGGGGTTGGCGTATTTTGAGTACTGGTAAGGTCTAGTGAATAAACACGGTTTTCAACCATTAGCTGTTTTAGCAAATGCTGCCAGCTAACGTTAGCGGTTTGGTTGTTGCCTGGTTTATCCTGCGTTTCAATTTCATTTTTTGTCATAAACCCCAGCAGCACTAAACCATCATGCAGTTCGTCAGCGGTTCGGGCGTCAGGCCAGGCTTCGCCTCTAACACGCGTAATGGCGGCGGCGTCCAGTCGCCCTAGGTCAGCGGCGCTTTGTGGGTCACTATGGCGTCGTTGCTGTACGGCCAGGGTGCGCCGTTCCTCGGCGGGGGTGTCGTCTAAAAAGGCATAAGGCCGGGCATTTAATATTGCAGCAGCGAGGGGCGATGGGCTATTTAGGTCTCGCGTCAGTATTTTAATCTTGCCACTGTGTATATTGGTTAATAATTGTTGTAAACCTTCAATGTCCATCACCTCTGTTAAGCAATCATGAATGGTTTGTGCTACCAGTGGGTGGTCCGGTATTTCACGATGACCTGCAATGTTTTCCAAGCAGGCAATTTGATCAGGGAAAACCACCGCAACGAGATCTTCAGCATCGTTACGTTGGAAATAAGCCGGTACTCTTTTACCATTACGGTTACGCGGTACTGCCAGGGCAATATTAGCATTCCAGCGCCAGTGGGTAGCAAACATGGGGGCATCTAGCAGGGCTTGAATCAATACGTCTCGCACGGTTTCTGCTTTTAAGTAAGTAGCCACTTCTTCCAATGGGAAGCTATGTGTTGCGCCTAACGAAAGTACAATGCTGTCTTCTAATGCAGCCGCTTGCAGTTCAAAATTAAATTTTCGGCAAAAACGTTTTCGTAGTGCCAGGCCCCAAGCTCGGTTTAAACGCGAGCCAAAAGGGGAATGGATCACGAGATGCATGTCACCGGTTTCATCCAGAAAGCGCTCGAATACGATGTTTGCTTGGGTGGGCAGGTTGACCAAGGCGGCTTTCGCAGCGCTGAGGTAGTCCGTTATTTGGGTTGCTGCAGAGAGGTTCAGTTGATGTTGTTGTCGCAACCATTGAATGGTCTCAGCGCGACCCTGTTCGATTTTCCGATCCATTGTTTCACGAAACCGGGACACCGCAAACGACAATTCATTGCTACGCCCTGCTGTTTCGCCAAACCAAAAGGGTATGTTTGGTGGTTCTCCCTGGGCATCTGCTACAAATACACGTCCTTGCTCTATTTTGAGCATTCGGTAGGCGGTATTGCCCAGTTGGAAAATATCACCTGGTAGACTCTCAAAGGCAAAATCCTCGTTTACAGTACCGACAAAATGGCCTTCAGGCTGCATAATGACGTCATAGTCAAACAGGTCTGGAATAGCGCCGCCGTTAGTGATAGCAACCAGACGAGCATTGCGCCGGGGGCGTAAGCGGCCATTGACTACATCACGGTGGAGGTAGGCGCCACGTCGGCCACGCCGGGTTGTAAACCCGTCTGCCAGCATTGCCACAACGGCAGTATACGTTTGCAGGGATAGTTGTCGATAGGGCCATGCTTGTTTTAGACGTTGGTATAAATCCAGCTCCAGCCATTCGCGGTTAGCCACTTCGGCGACAATTTGTTGTGATAGGACATCTAAAGGCTGACTGTTAACGGTAATTTGGTCCAATTCATTTAGTTTAATGGCGGCCAGCAATGCAGTGCATTCCACCAGGTCATCGCAGGATAGGGGAAACAATCGACCCTTGGGGGTTGCGCCAACGGTATGACCGGAACGGCCAACCCGTTGCAACAAAGTGGCAATTCCACCGGGCGTGCCCAGCTGGCAGACCAAGTCGATATCACCAATATCGATACCCAATTCAAGTGAGGCAGTGGCAACCAGGGCGCGGAGTTTCCCGGTTTTTAATCGTTGTTCGGCATCCAGGCGGTGCTCGCGGGATAAACTGCCATGATGTGCAGTAACCAAGGTTTCACCAATACGGTCAGCCAGATGATGCGCGGCCCGTTCTGCTAGACGCCGGGTGTTGACGAAAATAAGAGTAGTGCGGTGCTCGTCAACTAATGTCTCCAGGCGGTCATAAATTTCTTCCCAGGTTTCATTCGCCATTACCGCCTCAAGGGGGGATGACGTTAGTTCCAGTGCTAAATCCCGTTTCCGGACATAACCAGTGTCAATAATTTGGCAGTGTGGTGTGATCACTTCATTATTGTTAGTGGCGTGGTTATTAGGATGATTGTTATTAGCAGTACCCGTTAAAAAACGGGCGATTTCGTCGATAGGTCTTTGGGTTGCTGAAAGTCCGATACGCGTGGCTGGTTTGCTGCATAATGCGTCCAGGCGTGTTAGCGATAAGGCGAGATGAGCGCCGCGCTTATTACCTGCAAGGGCATGAATTTCATCGATGATAACGCTGCGTACGGTGGAAAGTAGTTGCCTGCCCGATTCGGCGGTTAATAATATAAAAAATGATTCTGGTGTGGTAACTAAAATGTGCGGTGGTTTGCGGCGCATTCTGGCGCGTTCCGACTGTGGTGTATCACCCGTGCGGACTTGAGCCCGTATTTCAATGTTCGGTAAACCCTGCTCTAACAGGGCATCACGAATACCATTAATGGGGTGTTGCAGATTTTTTTGTATGTCATTGGACAAGGCTTTTAGTGGTGATATGTAGAGCACCTGTGTTTCATCGCTCAAGCCGTATTTAAGTCCTTCATCGATTAAGTCATCAATGGCTGATAAAAAAGCTGCTAGGGTTTTCCCTGAACCAGTGGGTGCCGCAATGAGTGTGGGTAACCGTTTCTTAATCGCGGGCCAGGATTGCGACTGTACAGCCGTTGGTGCTGCAAAATGTTGCATGAACCATTGGCGCACGGCGGGATGAAATAGCGATAGTGACATAGGGGCATGATAACGGAATTTGAGTCTGATTTGTCGCTAAAATCAGGTTTTTCCTGCTACCTGGTTTTTGTTACTTTGCCTATGGAGGGTGTTACATAGGACATTGTACGTAGGGTAATATTGGATTTTGCCGCAGATAAAAAGCTACGCTACTTGATAAACGCAAACGCTATTCGTGATAGGCTGCTCTGTAGGTCGGGTTAGCGTAGCGTGCTCTGAGCAAAGTCTTCTTGCGGGTCGTCGTGTGACAAAGCAACTAACAAGGTTTTTTGTTGGCGGTAATGTAGCTAGCTGTTCCGCAATCGTAATAGAGCTGGTCGGCTTGTTACATCATGCTTTTCAGTTTTTGTATGTCCGCTGGGCTGGGTTGATGGTCAAGATTATGAATGATTGTGGCAAGGTCTCGTATGCTTCTTGAGGCGCTATTATCGTTTATTATTTTGCTTAATTTCTTTTTGTCTGCCGCTGTTGCGGAGTGTTGTAGGTTAATTATTGCAGTGGCAAGCGTTTTTTCTATATCAGTTGTTGTTGTCTCCTTCAGTAGTTTATTTAAAGTCTCTTTTTCTGCGGAGTTGGGATAGTGGTTGAGGTGCGACATAATGCCAGCCATGGTTTTAATGCTTTCGCTGCTTGCAAAGACGTTTTGAGTTATGAATAGGCTCAAAAAAAAGCTGGTTCCGATAATGTAGCGCGTAACGATGCGTGAAGTGTTCATTATTCTGGTCTCCTATCAACTATTTAACAGAGGGCCAGTTTTAACGATATTGTTCCATGCGTCAATGCATTATTAGTGATGAGGAAATCGTTTATTGTGTTCCTGACATTAAGTGCCTGTGTATCGGTGTGTTTTATTGTTTTAGGCGTGGGTATCGGTATTTACGGTTGTTTGTTTGCACTTGGCAGTAAGGCCGCATTCGATATGCGATAAATCGATTAAAGTGTGTTTTTTGGCGTTATCTGGGGTTTAAGCATGGGCAAAAGGGTCGGCGCTAATGTCTTGCATGGATGCTCCTGCCAGAAAAATTGACCGTTTGCTAGCTTTAACCATATCAGCATTACCACATAGATAAACTCGCCATTTCTTAAAGTTTACAATATCTTTTAATGCAACATCGTTCGCGCGGCCAGCGGTGAGTGCTTCAGGTAGGGGCTCCGCCCCGGAGATACAGGGAATATAAGTGAATGCAGAGTGTTCATTTGCGAGTTGCTGTAATGCATCTTGCAGATACAAATTCGCTGAGGAGCGTGAGCCATGATATAGCCTGATATCTCCTTTATGTTGTTTCAATAATGCTGTACGAAGGATACCGTACAACGGTGCCAGCCCGGTTCCAGTTCCGATGAGTGCGATCGATTGCTTGAGGTTGTCGTTGGTATAGATACCGCTGCCTATCGCTTCACCGATGGTGATACTGTCGTCTACAGATACCGCTTGCTTTATCCAGTTGCTTACGGTGCCATTAGGAATAACCTGGATATGAAATTCAAGAAAATCATCAGTGCCCGGTACACTCGCTAAAGAATAACTTCTGCCAATGCCGTTATTGTTGTAAATCGTGACATACTGACCCGCAAAATAATTAAAATTATCAGGTTTTTTTAATCGGAGTCGTAATACTGAATCATTTAACTGCGCAATATTCAATACTGTTGTGATGCTGCGGAAGGCTTCACTATTCGGTAAGGTAATGTCCATGAATTCATTGGGGACGCAAGCACATCCCAGGAAATAATTCTGAGAGATTTGTGATTGCTTTAATCCTTTTTGTGAATCTGACGTGGGGGTGCCTTGCGTGGCGCGCATCAGACAAGTATGGCATAGCCCGCTTTTACAGGAGTAAGGAGGGGCTATGCCATGCCTCAGCAAACAGTCGAGCACCGTTTCATTTTGATCCAGGCTGTAATTTCTACCTTCGTACTTAATCACTGCAACAATTATCGACTATTAATGCCAACGCGCCTATCTTTTTTGTTAAAGGTTTTTTTAACGTCCCAAAACATCATCTCGGACACTTTCTGCAATAGCAGCTGCTCGACCGATTAATTCATCGGGCACATTGAGTTCTTTTAAGGTGTTGCCAAGATTCTCCATGACAGCGTCAAAATGACTGTCGTTTAGGCCGCGAGCAACGAGGTGCGCGTGCCCATCCCTCATATCTTTGCCAGTGTAGTTATTGGGACCACCAAACGCAAAGGTAAGAAAGCCTTTTTGTTTTGCCGCTTGCTGCTCCATGTCAACACCATCAAAAAATTGATTAATACGGTCATCAGCCAATACCTTACGGTAAAATATATCAACAGCTGCGTTTACGGCTGTCTCACCGCCTATTTGCTCATACAAGTTATCGCTCATTTTTTTTACTCTAATTGTTAATTAATTACCAAACAGCTAGCGTGGTCACCATAAGTATCGGCCGGAAACTCACACTGATGCAGTTTATTTTCCCTTATTTACGTATTCCTTTACCTGATTAGATAGTCCTTAATCCTATCCTGTATTCATGAGGCTAGCAATTAACAGAAAAATGTAGTTGATGTGAATCAACTAAAGGTTGTTTTCATTAAATACAGTTGATCAAATCGTTAAGTGGATTATCGAATTAAACGACTTAACTCAGTTGAGGCAGATGGTCTGAGTCGATTTGGTATCGACTCAACTGGCTTGAATGTTCTTGGGAGCTCACTGATGACAGCCGTACTAACCCGTGTCTGTGTTTTGGCCTAGCAAGATCAATGTTCCGCAAGCCCAAAGTTGAACGCAAATAAACATATTCACTTAATTTTAAAAAGGTTATAGTTTGGGTTTCGCCTATCGGTTGCAGGTATTTTTTTCGCTACTTGTCAGTTTTTATATTTGTTGTCGAGAATAAAGCGAGATTGCTCTGGCGGTTAATAATCCTAAATAGCACCTCAGTTGCCCGCATCGAAGTGGCATCATACCATACCCCTATAAATATTATGTTTATCACCCAAAGTATGAATACGCGACCACCTATGGCGTGTTTGGCATTGTTGCGCATTATTTCAAAAAATGCACCCGACATACATATTGTTCAACGGATGCCTTTAAAATGGGGGTGCACCTTAGTTGCCGCTAGGTTGTTGTACTACAGGGAGCGCTCAGAAAACGAAACTTGAGTACCAAGCAGGACGTTATTACACGCCTATTGCCTTCGTGGTGATTGGTCGATATTCGGATTATTAAATTACAAAATGACGATTATGCGTCATTTTGTTTCGCACTAAAGTAAATCTGTGGCACATGCAGGCATGAGCAAGCCTATTCGTTATAAGGATATTAAAACGGTTGTTCTTTCTGTATTGATATAGGGGGTTTATAGATAAAAAAAGACATATATTCATTACTGTTTTAATAGTAATGTTAACCTCTTAGTTGATATATTTTGAAAGTGTTAACACAGCGGTATATTCAAGGTTTATTCTGATCAATATAGTGTAATGTGATATTGGTTGGTGTGGATCGCATTTGGTGTTACATAAGATTATTTATAACGATAAAATATTTTTTAAAACAATGAGCAATCAGGTTTTGATGTGTTGTTTTAGCGCATTGAATATTCGCTATGCATATGCTAAAAGCTGGTCACGCGTATGAACTAATGTTATAGTTTTGATGGCATCTCAGCGCTTCATGAAATTGGAATTTGTCGACAATATTATTTATATAAAATGATTTGTATAAAATTTCTAACATTGCATTTTTATTAACGTTAATATTAAGTGACGGTTCGTCGATGGGCTGGCCTGACGTTTTGATATGGGTTTCGGGGGTTAATTTCAGGGCTTAATAGTTTAGAGATGCAAGCAGTGTTGAACTGTGTTTTTTTAACGAAAAGAATCTGTTTTATAGCTGTTTGCATCGTAGTTTTTTTATCGCAGCTTTTTATCGCAGTAAAACAAGGAGGGGGCGGATGATAATGGATAATTTGTCATTGAATAACGATAATTCGCAATGTTGCCAACAAGTTTTTTGCCACAACCAGGATAAATATGGCTATGCCGTCCTTATCGTCCATTCTTCAAATCATAATGATTGGCATAACAACGTTACCATGAAAGATTTGTACAGCAAGGGGTATTATCAATAAGAAGAGAGGGCACATCAATTGAATGTAGCTCTTTTTTTTACATTGTAGTTTGCATACATCTAACAGTAGCTAGTGTTTCGTAAGTGCGGGAGCGTTTCCAATTAGTATTTAAGTTTCACGGATTACTGTCGAGTTACTTCCTTAATAAGTGATTGTTGCTCTAGCCATTATGAGTCACATGATTGCTGGAATCATATCTGGGAAATTTTATGATTTGAGAAATCGTTAATAAGAAATTTTTAATTCCTGCGAGGTAACAGGTCAGTTGACTGCAACGGTCGTTAACCATTTTTTAGGGCGGAAGAAGATGAAATGGAGTCGTATTCGAAAATCAAAATACAGGGCGCAATGCAAGGCGTTGATTCTGGTTATTCAGCTGGGGTTCTTAGGGCTATTATTACTTGCTTGTGAACCCGTGGAGAATAAAAATAAGGTTCAGCGTGATGGAAATTCGGGCGCTGTTAGTATCAGCGGTACTATTTTTATTGCTCCAGGGTCTATGATCGATTCTGATGTTAATGACGTTAATGCCAGCTATATTGCTAATGACTCTATTGCCCAAGCGCAATCCATTTCGAACCCTGTGACCTTGGGCGGTTATGTGAATGTACCTGATGCCGGATCGGTCGGTCGTTCATATCGACAAGGTGATGTTGACGATTATTACGTGGCTCAATTGTTTGCCAGACAGACTGTTACTATAAGTGTTTCAGATTATGACAAACCGCCAGCAGGTGGCAATGTCATCGTATTACAATTATTGAATGAAAATGGTGATGTGATAGGGCTCACCACAGGTAATGGATCAACAGAAACCATTACTATCAATAGTGATGGGATTTATTATATTAAAGTGCATGCAGTGGCTGGTGCATCCAATTATATGTTGAATGTAGGGTTGTCAAATCAACAGGAACAGGGAAGCAATGATCAAGGAAACGAAGATTTAAACATCAATACCGATTTTGTTCCTGGTGAGGTGATCGTGGAACTCGGTGCTCAATCACAAATTTCCAGCCAAGCTGTCACCATCGAGTCATCGGCAAGTGCAATAGGTTTACAAGCCAAAGCGGGTGCGCCAGGGCGTAGTATATTAATGTCAGTAGGCAGTGGGTTAAATCGGCAAAACGCATTGTCTGCTTTAGGTGTTCAGGTTACACCGCAAGGCAATAATGAAATATTACAGCGTAAGATGGAAACGCTTGAAATAATCAAGGTGCTCCGAAAGCGCGATGATATTAAATCAGCACGACCTAATTACATTCGTCGAGCATTGTTAGAGCCCAATGACGAATTTTATACTTTTCAGTGGCATTATCCGCAAATAAACCTTCCGCAAGCCTGGGATGTTGAAACGGGCCGTGGGGATGTTGTGGTGGCTGTGATTGACACGGGTGTTTTATTGGATCATCCGGATCTCCAAGGGCAATTAGTGGCGGGCTATGATTTTATTAGAAATGCCGCTAGTGCAGCTGATGGTGATGGTATCGACAATAATCCCGATGACGTTGGTGATGATGCGAATGGTAACAGTAGTTTTCATGGTACCCATGTTAGTGGCACCATAGCGGCAGCGGCCAATAACGGTGTTGGCGTCGCCGGGATTGCATGGGGATCAAAAATTATGCCGTTGCGGGCACTTGGCCGTTTTGGTGGTACAGATTACGATATTGAGCAGGCAGTACGATATGCCGCTCAGCTCCCTAATGACTCTAATACAATACCACCCCAAAAAGCTGATGTGATCAATCTAAGCTTAGGTGGCCCCACCAATAGCACGATTGCACCGACGGCTTTCCGTCAGGCGAGAGCAGCAGGAGTGATTATTATTGCGGCCGCCGGAAATAACGCGAGCAGCGGCGTTAGTTACCCGGCCTCGCTTGATGGTGTTGTTTCAGTGAGTGCTGTGGGAATAAACCAAAACTTAGCATCGTACTCTAATTTTGGCGCAACGATTGATATATCCTCACCTGGCGGTGAGTTTACCGATCTTAACGGTGACGGTTTTATTGATGGAGTATTAAGTACAGCAGGCAGTGATGCGGAAGGCGTAATTCGATTTGGCTATGCCTTTTACCAGGGGACATCCATGGCTGCGCCTCATGTTGCTGGCGTTGCTGCATTGATGAAATCTATTAACCCGCAATTGTCGCCAGCAGATTTTGACGAGTTATTAGTCTCAGGTGCAATAACAAAGGATATTGGCCAGCGTGGCCGAGATGACTTGTTCGGGTATGGTTTAGTTGATGCCTATAAGGCCGTTAATGCCGCTAAGGGATTAGTTGATGAACCATTAGAGCCTCGTAGTCCGGTAGCAGAGGTGTCCCCTGTGGCGTTAAATTTTGGTTCTTTTGCAACATCGATTGCTTTTAATATTATCAATGTTGCTGACGGCCAGCTTAATGTGGTCAGCGTTACGAATAACTCTAGCGGATGGTTGTCCGTAACAGAAGATTCAGTTAATGGTCAGGGATTGGGAAGTTATACCGCAAGTGTTAACCGCTCTTTATTACCTTCATTGTCGAAAACGTATACAGCCATTATCCGCGTGGAAACATCAGTAAATATTGTTAACGTGCCGGTTATTATGCAGATTGTTAATAATGATTTTGTTATCGATGCAGGTTTACATTATGTTGAGTTACAGGATAGTGTCAGCTCTAAGACGCTTCGTAAAGTTCGTGCACAGCTTAGTCAGGGGAAATATACTTATTTATTTAATAACGTTCCTGTTGGTAGTTACACGATTATTGCGGGAACAGATTCTGATGCTGACAGTATTATTTGTGAAGCGGCAGAGGCCTGTGGCACTTATCTTATGCCAACGCATGTTTTGAACGTTGAGGTTGATGGACGTGCGGGTGATAAATCGAATATAAATTTCGAAACCAGTTTTGATAACGTTTTGAGTACCGCTGATGATATAACGTCAGAAAAGCGGTTTCAAATAAAAATGGGGCGGTTGTTAGACTGATTTGAAATTTGATTGAAGAAACTATTTTAATAAGCTGTGGGTAAGTTTATTGTAGCTATACCCGAAATCTTAATCGTTATGGGTATCGTTACGGTTTGTTTTGTTTATGTGAAAGTAAAGACTTAATGAAGTTTAAATAGTCTGGCTTATCCCAGTCCCGGCCGCCAAGGGCGATATATCTGAGTTTTCCTGTTGGGTCGACAAAAAAACTGGCGGGCAATCCGCGCGGTTGCCAGCGTTCAGTTACTTGACCGTCATAATCCATGAGAGTGGTTAATGCTGGAGCTGCAATACCTAAAAAATTAAAGACAGCATCGTCTGTTTCTGCCGTATTGACAAGTATAATATCAAATGCGCTATTATTAAGATGCTCCGACATTGTTTGAATGGTGGGCATTTCGCGTCGACAGGGACCGCACCAGCTTGCCCAAAAATGCACGAATACCCAACGTCCAGGCGAAGGAGAGAGTTGATATTGATTGCCATCCATGTCGCTCAGTGTCAATTTTGGCGCAGGTTCGCCGTCAAGCGTAATAATTCCTTTTGGTAATTTTATGGTGCTCGTCAAGGCTCTTTCTGCTGATAATAGAGTGATCACCACAAAAAATAATAATATTGCGAAGGGCGATTTCATGGTGTGTTTTCCTTGTTTTGTGCACAGCGCACATTTTCGATTTTTACAGTTAACGGCTTGCCGTTCTTTTGTTCGCCGGTTTCGAAAATGGCTTCCACGGTAAATGGGTGTTCGGAGGGGAGTAATGTAATATTCCCGCCGACCGGTTCATGTTGATGTAAGTCTCGAGTTTCGGGTAATAGTGTCCAGCCAAACGTGGCTTGACTGGCCAGCGGTATATCGAGTCGTTGCCAATCTTGTACCCATTTTTGGCGATTAATCCGTGTGATTTCATCTTCGGTGGAGTAAAAGCGCCACTGTATTAAATTTAACCATATTTTTTGATTGCCGAGATTACGGATTCCAGCGGTGATAAAACAGGCATTTCTAATAACGTTAATAGCCTTTTTAGGAAAATCTCGTCCTTCGTAGAATGCGGCCATTTGCTCTGGGGTTCGGGGAAACAAAGCAAATTTGATGAGTTTATTTTCAAATTTATAATTTTTTTCTGCTTCCGCTGCTATACCGATGTTATCAACAGCGGTTATTAAGGTGAGTATTGTGATCGCTTTAATGGGGCCAGCGCCGTAACGTCGCGAAAGCAGGTGGATGGTTCGCATAATGTTGCCAAAACACGGGTTGTTTTTGATAATTGTAATGATCATATTTGCTATTATACGTTTTTCCTGACGGTTGGAAATAAACCATATATAGAACTGCCTTACAAATATTGCTCAATTCAGCGGGAAAATAGAGGTAGTGGTATAAAAAACAAGCTATTACAGTTTTTTGTTGGTTTGTGCAGCCGGTTGCCGACACTAACACCATAATAACTTGTCGAAGTAAATAATAAAACAAGTACCGAGATGAACTTCCCGTCACGCTAACACGCGTTTTTACTTTGCCGCCATACTCTTCGGTTACAGAGGGTTAATGTGTCATGAATATTGCTTGTTTCTTATTTAGAATATAATAATCTCGTTTAATGATCTACATTATTATTGCCAAGGCATTTTAAAAATTACAGGGGAAAACTAAATGTTGAATGGGTTTTTGGATTTATCGTTTTTTGAAGTTGTCATCGCATTATTATTACTGACACATATTACCATTACGGCTGTGACTATTTTTTTACATCGCCATCAAGCGCACCATTCTGTTGATTTACACCCTTTGGTGAGCCATTTTTTCCGGTTCTGGTTATGGCTTTCCACCGGTATGGTGACTCGGGAGTGGGTAGCAGTGCATCGTAAGCACCATGCAAAGTGTGAAACAAAAGACGATCCACACAGCCCTCAGGTGAAAGGATTACGCAAGGTATTATGGCAAGGTGTCGAATTGTACCGCGAGGAAACGCTGAACAGCGAAACAATACGAAATTATGGACAGGGCACTCCTGATGATTGGTTGGAACGGCATCTTTATGCTGCTTATCCAATGCTTGGGCTGGTGTTGATGTTGGCAATAGATTGTTTGTTATTCGGTATTATTGGCATTACTGTATTTGCAATTCAAATGATTTGGATACCATTTTGGGCTGCTGGCGTCATCAATGGTCTCGGTCATTTTTGGGGCTATCGAAGTTTTGAAACGGCTGATGCATCCAGCAACATTATGCCTGTCGGTATTTTGATTGGTGGAGAAGAGTTTCATAACAATCACCACGCTTATGCATCTTCGGCGCGGTTGTCAAATAAGTGGTGGGAGTTTGATATTGGTTGGTTTTACATCTGTTGTCTGCAGCGCTTAGGCTTGGCAAAGGTTAAAAAAATCGCACCGAAATCGACATTCCAACCCAGTAAAGCGATTGTTGATTTTGATACGGTGAGTGCTGTTGTGCGTAACCGCTTTCATATTATGACGTTGTACGGCAAAAATGTTATTAAACCTGTTATTCGACAGGAAAAGCGCCATGCTGATGTTTGTTTCAAAAAAATATTACAGCGAGCGAAACGTCTTATGATACGCGAAGACATTAAAATCGATCTTGACGCAAAAGAAATAATCAATCAGGTGTTGGAGCAGAGTCAGGCATTGGAGACCGTGTACCGGTTTAAACAATCCCTGAAGGAACTCTGGTTGCGGACTTACTCAAACCAGGAAAAACGAGTGATGGCTTTACAGGAGTGGTGTCGACAGGCAGAGTTAACCGGGATTAAAGTACTACAGGATTTTGCTAAATCGATTCGGGGGTATTCTTTACAGACAACTTAAATTTTCGTAACTGCTCAGCTTACCGTTGATGTGTGCAAATAACCGTATTAAACATACAGTTTACTAGGTGGTGTTCTCAATTAATACGGCAATGCAGCTGTATTAATTGAGTTCCCTGGCTGGTGTAGGTACGCATTTTTTCTCTCAACACTAGGGGGTGTTAACAATCATGCCAAAATTCATCAGATAACATCTCCACGGACAAAACACCGAACACAACGCAATAGGTTATTTTGTCATCGTGACGCATAAATACATCAGTTAAACCTGCTGATAATGTCTATTGTATTGAAAATAAACGATTTTGTGTGGCATTTCGCATCGTTGCCTAAAAGGTGTGTTGTTGTCGTTTCTCTCTTTGAGTATCAGCGCTAAAGTCCTTTAACTTCTGGACCTTGGTCGTCCTCGCCACGATCCAATTGATGTGTTAGGTTTAGAGTTATGATTAAAATAGAATCTTCCGTTGAGTGTTCTATTGTCTCGATAACCTATTGATATGAAATATATTTATGTCGATTTACTACTTCACTTGTTGAGTGAGTCACGCTACGGGGTGAATTGTACGTTTGCGGTGGTGCAGGATCGCGTTGAAACTGTAACGCCTTGGAATAGCTTAACTTTTCGTGTTGTTACGCCTTTCCTACAGCTTTGCAAGCGCACACTTTCCCCCTTGTCTAACGGAGGTTTCTAGGTGAAATGAAACAAACACCTTTTATATCGGAATTTCGGCGTTGCACAGTTCTGTTGAGCTTGGGTAAAAGTTCCAGAATTGTTGCGTATGTTTACAGTTTAGCCAACAAATTAAGTTAACATCACAATTGAAACACACTAACTGTCGTACCCATGAGCAATACAAACACCGTTAATACACACTCGACTGCGTTTACCATTGCACGATTCAGGGCTTTGCAAGCGATCATATTTATGGTGGGGCTTTCCGCAATGGCGGTATCTGGATGGTATTTAATTGAGGGCATGTTACATTTTGCCGGAGACGATGCTGCAAAACGTGTATTTATTGCCGCAGGCATTATATTTCAAATTACAGAATCCATTTGTTTCATTTCAGCCGCAGCGCTGACATCCAAAAGCACCTATTGGCGTATCTCGTTATTCCTGTTGGGTGTTATTCTGTTTATATTTAGTATTACAGTAATGACGCTGGCGCAAAAAGCCCTATTACAAAGTGGGGAAAATCAAGCTTCCGCTTTAGATGAGAAAATCGCGGCCATAAACGCCCAAGTTGAAAGCCTGGATGAAATGATTGCAGCTTATCAACTTAATGCAAAAAAACAAAGTCAATCAATCTATGCCAGTAGCCGTGAGCTAGGTCAGGATTCACTTAATCGAGCCACAGAACTGGAAGAAAAAAAACTGGCATTAAGCAATCAGTTATTTTCCCTTAATAACGCCCGCAAACAAACCTCCGGTGATTTTTTTCAACAGTTAGAAATTTTAATGGGTTTGTCTGCACTGAAAATGGAGCTTTATTTTTTAATTAGTCGTTCGTTATTGCTTGAATTGTGTGGTGTTGTGTTAATGGCATTTGCCGCCCATTTGAAACTGCCACAGGCAATGACTAAAAAAGAACGTCCCACCAGTATAGCGCAGACAGAACAGCATAGCCGTCATCAGCAAAAAAGTAGCACCTCGAAATCCGCTTCTGTTAGCGTGCCATTAAAAGAGATTAACGCCCCGACATTATTGTCCAGCGGGCATTGGGCCAGTTCTCATATCCGCTCTTTAAAACAAAAAACCGAAGATACCGACACTTAATGCATCTGGAGTGATCAATGCTCGTGGCATTTATCAGGGCTTCGATATCCTTGCACACCTTACTTTGTTCCGCTATATGTCCCTCCATATGTTCCTACCATCGTTTAGCTATTACGCGTTTTTTAAGCAGATGGTTCCTTCGTCGAATCGTGTGCTGAAATTATTACGTGTTTGCTCTTCGGTTTAAGTTTATTGTTCCAGAATATGCAACTCGACCCGGCGATTGGTTTCCCGGCCTTCCGAGGTTGTATTATCACTAGCAGGGTTAGTTGCACCGAACCCTTTTGCGGACAGGTTTAACGCAGATACATTGTTTTCGATCAGGTATTCAACAACTGATTGTGCTCGGTTTATTGAAAGCTGTAAATTGTATTCATTGGATCCTCGGTTATCAGTGTAACCCAATACTTCAACTTTCAATTCAGGGTAGCGGGCAAGTGTTTTTGCTACGGATTTGAGAATTGTTTTTGCATCATTTGCCAGGCGACTAGAATTGGTTTGAAAATGTACGCCGCTAAGTACAATGATTTCAGCTAGTTTGCAGCCTTCTTCATTTACCTTTTCAGTCGCTGGAGAGTTTTGGCATTGATCTAGACGGTTGACAATAAGGTCATTGTCATCATCTTTTTCACAACCATTTTTGCCTACTTTTGCATTGGGTATAGAATCCGGACACTGGTCCTGATTGTTAAGCACATTGTCGTTGTCGTTATCACGTTGTTCACAACCTAATTTATCCACTATGGCGTTGGGTTTTGAATTAGGGCATTGGTCAAGTGTGTTGACGACGCCATCATTGTCATCATCTTTAACCACTTCACACCCATGCTCGTTGACGTTTACACCACTTAGTGTTGAGGGGCAGCGGTCCAACGAATTTAAGACACCGTCATTATCTGTGTCTGAATCCGATTTTTTCTCCATGGTTGCTGTGCGGCCAAATCGCTTTCGAATTCCAAGTGATAAAAGCATTTCATCTTGATCATAGCTGACGAGTTCAGCATTGAGGCCCCAGTTGTGTAGAAAACGCCATGTGATTCCTGCACCAAGATAGACGCCGTTGGGGTGTTCTCTGTCATAATTAATGCGTGAGTCAGTGGTGCTGTTACGTGTGTGGCCAAGCCCGGTTTTGAGGTATGGAACAATGGTGTTACGTTGCCAAAATGGACGGTAATTAATGCCTATGCCAAAAGCGTTATATTTTAATTTTCCCAATCGACCGATACTTGTATCTGTGCTGTTAATTTCGGCAGCGCCCAAGTCAGTATAAAAGCCTTCTACTGATAATATTTCAAACAAATCATAACCGAGGGACAGCCGATAACCTTCGCTTTTGTCATCCGATACGTTAAACCCAGAACCACTTTCCTCAGGGTCTAGGTCAGAAAACCCAAGATCGATTCCTATGTACCATTGCTTTGGCCAGTTGCCAGCATTTTCCGACGTTTGTGCTGCCCACACGTTTCCAATCGACATTAGTAGCACTAACATTAGAGCAATGGATAGTGAAGATTGTTTTAGCCGAAATCGTATTAATGCACCTAATACCAATAATGCTAATAATATTGGGCCGTTACTTCCTACACCATTTGTTGCTGTTTTGAGGGTCGAATTAGTGTTTGGCGTTGGTTTTAAGGCAGGTTTTTCTACTGGTGATGGGTCCTGGAAGTCTGGTATTTGGTCTCCATCGCTATCGGGTAGGGGTAAAGGGGTGCCGCCAGTGTCTGGGTCAACGCTGTCGCTGAGTCCATCGTTGTCTGCATCATTGTCCTTATCATCGATGACGCTGTCGTTATTCGCATCGGTGCCGCCACCCTCTACGACATCCGGGATGTCGTCAGCGTCGCTGTCAGCGTCTCGGTAGTCTTTGATGCCGTCGTTATCCGTATCCGGCAGTGGCAACGGGGTTCCATTATTGTCGGGGTCGACGCTGTCAGTCAGCCCATCTCTATCGGCGTCATTGCCGGCACCATCAATGACACCGTCGCCATTGCTATCGATGCCTCCGCCTTCTTTGGTGTCTGGGATGCCATCGCCATCTGTGTCGCGATCGCGGTAATCCTCGATACCGTCACCATCAGTATCCGGTGTTGTGAGTGGAACACCAGTATCTGGGTCAACGCTGTCCGCCAGTCCGTTATTGTTAGTATCGTTATCGGCATCATCAATGATGCCATCTCGGTTCGAATCAATACCATCTGCTTCAATCGAGTCAGGGATACCGTCGTTGTCGCTGTCTCGATCACGAGCATCCCTTATACCGTCACCATCCGTGTCGTTATTACCCTCCATTTCGTCGGTAATGCCGTCGTTGTCATCGTCCAGGTCATCGTTATCGGCGATGCCATCCCCGTCAGTATCGACACCATTACCGAATTCATTGGGAGCTCGGTCTACGATATTAGGGATTCCGTCTCTTTCGTTGTCAGTTATGTCATCTATACGGCCATCGATATTACCATCTAAGCTCAATAACCCTGTTGACTCGATATCAAGGCTGTCATCGTTATTGGAATCCAAATCACGGTAGTCGGCAACACCATCCTTATCTGAATCACTGGGCGTGCGAGTTACCGCTTGTCCAGTATCCAGCAATGCATCGTTATCGGTATCCACCAATCCAGCCTCACTGACATCGTGAATACCGTCATTGTCGCTGTCGAGATCGTGTACATCCGGCACGGTATCGCCATCGGTATCTGGTAACACATAATTATTATCAATGTCTTCACTGTTGAGGAGGTTTGCATCACTTTCTATAGTGTCTATGATGCCGTCGTTATCAGCATCGATATCTTGGAAATCAGCTTGACCGTCACCATCCGTATCGACTACAGATACGGCATCATCTATACCGTCATTGTTAGCATCGTTACCTCCGCTAATATCAACATCAAAGGCATCATCAATACCGTCGCCGTCAATGTCTTGGGCGGCTACCTGGCCTTCGAGTCCATCGGGTAGGCTATCGCCATCGGAATCTCGGCTGCGATAATCGGGGGTGCCATCTTGATCCGTGTCCCTAGGGGATACACCTATACCTGCTTCGATAGCGTCAGGAATGCCGTCGTTATCGCTATCCTTGTCGCGAAAATCGGCGTTACCATCACTATCGCTATCGGGTATCGGTAGGGGAGTTCCGTTGTTGTCCGGGTCGATGCTGTCACTTAAGCCATCGCCATCTTGATCCGAGGTGTTATCAATGCGGCCATTGCCATCCTGGTCGGTTCCACCGCCTTCGATCAGATCGAACATTTTGTCGTTGTCGCTATCAAGGTCCAGATAATCCGGTGTACCGTCTCCGTCGCTATCAATTGTGCCTTCAATATTGTTGGGAATACCATCATTATCACTGTCGGCATCGAATGCGTTAGATACCCCATCACCATCACTGTCCTGTGCCACGCACGCTGAATTATCGGTGCTAGGTTTGCAAGGGTCGCTGTTGGCACTATCATCCTGATCATTCACGCCATCATTGTCGGCATCCTCGATGCGGGATTCGACGGCATCAATATGGCCATCGGCATCGCTGTCCTGAGGAGCGTTGACGTCATCACCGACTTCAGTTTTGTCGTCAATGCTGTCGCCATCGGTGTCGCGATTGTTGGGGTCGGTACCCAGTTTGTTTTCATCGCCGTTGCTGAGGCTATCGCCATCAGTGTCGTGGGCCAAACAGGCTTCGTTGTTGAGGCTAGGTTTGCAAGGATCGCTATTGGCACTATCATCCTGATCATTCACGCCATCATTATCGGCATCCTCGATGCGGGATTCGACCGCATCAATATGGCCATCGGCATCGCTGTCTTGGGGAGCATTGATGTCATCACCGACTTCAGTTTTGTCGTCAATGCTATCGCCATCGGTGTCGCGTTTGTTGGGGTTAGTACCCAGTTTGTTTTCATCGCCGTTGCTGAGGCCATCGCCATCAGTGTCGTGGGCCAAACAGGCCTCGTTGTTGAGGCTAGGTTTGCAAGGATCGCTGTTGGCGTTATCATCCTGATCATTTACGCCATCATTGTCGGCATCCTCGATGCGGGATTCGACCGCATCAATATGGCCATCGGCATCGCTGTCCTGGGGAGCATTGATGTTATCACCGACTTCAGTTTTGTCGTCAATGCTGTCGCCATCGGTGTCGCGATTGTTGGGGTTGGTACCGAGTTTGGTTTCATCGCGGTTGCTGAGGCCATCGCCATCAGTGTCGTGGGTGAAACAGGCCTCGTTGCTGGGGTTAGGTATACAAGGATCGTTATTAGCGCTATCATCCTGATCATTCACGCCATCATTGTCGGCATCCTCGATGCGGGATTCGACCGCATCAATATGACCATCGCCATCACTGTCCTGGGGAGCGTTGATGTCATCACCGACTTCAATTTTGTCGTCAATACTATCGCCATCGGTGTCGCGCTTTTTAGGGTTAGTGTTGATGCGTAGTTCTTCTGCATCGGTCAAGCCATCGGCATCACGATCTTCGTTTTGCTGATTGGCCGCAATGAGTATTATCGTGGATTTTTGTTTTGAGTTGGTAGCAATGGGTGCGTCTGTCTGTATTGAATAACCGGGAAATAATTCGGTCGCAGGGCTGTCGTCATTAGATCTGCCTGCTAGTGATGTGCTCGCTAAGGTGACGGTGCTAAATGCAAAAAATGACGCCCCAAAAAATATAATGGCCGATCTATCACCGCAGAATCGTATGAGTTTCATCTGTCATCACCTTGATTATATTTTGAATTAATAATTCGTTTATTGTTGTATTTTCTGGTTTTCATCGTAATGTTCATCACCTCGAAATACAATCGATACAGTTGTTATTCGTAGACAGTTGCTAATGTCGATTTTTATGTTATATGGCCTATGGTAAAACGCTGTTACAACATGAGCGATTAACAGAAAAATAGTATTTCGATATTTTTTAATCCGGTTAGTGTATAAAATAATTTTGTGGTTCTTGGCTTGGGCTGCTGACATTTTATTTTTATCACTGTTATCACCGCTTTTTTGCCGGACAAAACGGAAGAAGTGTTGTGTCGTTTTATGATGCCAATTTTATTGCGAGCCTTGAAATATATTGATGGGCTACAAAATTTATAGTTATTCTCAACCGGTTGTTATAATTGTTTTCAGTCAGTGGACTATATTTCAACCATCAAAAGGAAGCAACAGTTCTTTGCAAATGTTTACAATTGTTTATTACGTATTGCGCAATAATACGGTATTGTTGGTTTCTCCTAAACTTAATTTTGTCGGACAAGAATGTAACGGGTGTTTATTGTTGTGATGAAGGAGGGGGGTACCTCAATGGTTCAAGCGCTGTCAGACATGCTAAATACGCTCACTAATTATTGCCCAAAGCGTTTAATTTCGGGTAAATTGCATGCCCTATTTCATTCATGGTTGTGTTGCACTTTCTTGCAATAGAACGACTTGGTTTGATCTGCGAGGTCATGGCCATGATGGATGATCAGCGTTAAATCTCTCCTGCGACACCCTTATTGGTAACACGCGCGATATGCTCGAAAAAACCGGCGGTTTTAAGTCATTGCCCTTTAAGCTGAATCCACGGCAGCGGTCGCCTAACATCGGGATTATGTAAGTTTGTATTGGTGATAGCCCTGATTGACCTTAATGTGCTGTTGGTGGGAGGTATCTTTTCATCGTTTGTGGAAGGTTTACACTGGCGGGCAATTAACAGCGACCTATATTACAGGCATGACCTACCCCATTGATTATTTTCCACATCGCATCCCACGCATAAATTCGTATCGGTGGGATAGTGAACGTTGATTTTAACCACGAACGTCCCTGTTTAGGTGGTTCAGGTAATATGCTGAGCGCAAAATAGGAAAGCTATTACGTGCACGTTCCTTACTCGCCCATGGGCTCAAACAGTTGTTCCAGGTCTTGTTCCGTCCACTGTGGTTCGTTGCTGCCATTATTTTGGTAGAGGTTGTCTGCTAGCGCCTGCTTACGCAATTGCATGGCTTGGATTTTTTCTTCCAATGTTCCCGCGCAGATAAATTTGTAAACGAATACCGGATTTTTCTGGCCGATACGATGGGCGCGATCGGTTGCCTGTCGTTCCACCGCAGGATTCCACCAGGGATCATAGTGGATAACTGTGTCGGCGGTAGTGAGATTAAGACCTACTCCCCCGGCTTTGAGGCTGATAAGGAACAGAGGTACGTTGCCATCCTGGAAGTGTTGTACGGGTGTTTCACGGTTGTGTGTCTGTCCGGTGAGCTTGGTATAGTGAATACTGCTTTTTTTAAGTTCCTCTTCGATAAGGTCAAGCATTGCAGTGAATTGTGAAAACACCAGAATACGGCGTCCTTCTTCAATCATTTCCGGTATCAGTTGCATTAACAGCGTAAGCTTTGCTGATTGCTGAACTTTTTTCGCTGTTTCCATTTTAACGAGGCGTGGGTCGCAACATACTTGCCTCAGTTTTAACAATGCGTCCAATACGACAATGTGACTGCGGGTGATTCCTTGTCGTTCGATTTCATTTTGCACTCGGCGATGCATTGCCAGGCGCACCGTTTCATACAATTCTTGTTGTTCGTTTTCCAGAGTGACAGTTTGCACAATTTCTGTTTTGAGTGGTAGTTCCGCTGCGACCTGGTCTTTGGTGCGGCGTAACATATAAGGCCGTATTCGGCGACTGAGTATGTCAGCATGTTTTTCGTTGCCGTGTTTTTCGATGGGGGTGCGGAAGAAATGGCGAAATTGCTTGCTGGTCCCCAACAGGCCAGGCAATAAAAAATTGAATAACGTCCATAATTCGCCTAAGTGATTTTCCATGGGTGTACCTGTGAGGCAAATGCGGTGACGGGCATTAATGTTAGTAACAATACGGGTGGCTTGTGCTTTGGGGTTTTTTATTACTTGGGCCTCGTCCAAAATCAGCACATGGTAGTTGTGGCTCAACAGGGTTTGTTGATCACGTGGCAGTAACGGGTAGGTTGTTAGAATCAAGTCGTGATCGGTAATGTTGGCGAATAGTGCTTGTCGATGCGGGCCGTGTAAGGTCAATACTTTTAATGCAGGAGTGAAACGTTCGGCTTCTCGGCGCCAATTAAACATCAGGCTGGTAGGTGCGATAACCAAGCAGGGGCAGTTCATGCGCCCCTGTTGTTTTTCGGTTAACAAATGTGCCAGGGCTTGAATCGTTTTGCCAAGCCCCATGTCGTCGGCAAGGATACCGGCGAGTTGGTGTTTGCGCAGAAACTGTAGCCAGTCCAGGCCCCGTTGCTGATAGGGTCGCAGTGTTGCGTTTAAGCCTGCGGGTGGTCCTACGGTTTCAATGCCGTTAAGGTCGCGCAGACGATCGGTAAATTGCCTAATGTCAGCAGAGGAAATCCACTCTAAAAAAGTAGCGCCAGATTCCGCATGGTCCAGTGCGGTGAACCGTGACAGTTGGGCGCGATTGAGACGGATATAACGGTTATTAACAAAAGCACTGTTTTCATAGAGTTCCAGTAATGTATTAAATAGTGGGCGTAATCGTTGAACGACAATAGGTAATAGTCGCTTATCTTCCAGTGTCACTATAAATTGTTGTGTATCGGTAAGGTCGACGGGAAGGCCTTGCGGATATTCGTGCAGCAGTTTCACGAATGTTGGTAGTAAATCGATGTGTTTGCCGTCTATCTCTACACCCAGCCCGATATCGAACCAGTCTTGATCGTCGAGGTTTTTTGATGCTTGGGTGGGATTTGCTTCACAATACCAGCGTTGTATCTCGGCCAATGGGTAGCGAAATTCGTCGTCGCGAACAATACGCCAGCCTTGGGTTTGTAGTTTGGGAATGTCGTTTAGCTGAAAGTCCACCCAGGTTTCTTGTGTGCCGTAAAGGCTAAAGCTGTCGTTACCGGTTTCGTCGACGCTATTCAGGTCTGCATTAAAGCCGAGTGTCAATAGTTGTTGACAGGCTTTTTTTTCTGCGGCGCGATTGCGCTGGATATGTAGTAGCTGTTTACCGTCAAATAACCGCTCAGGGTCGTGACGTTTTACTTCTGTGCCGCCGTAATCGAAACTGAGGTAGGCAACATCGTAACGTTCATAGCTGGTGAGACGGAGGCAGGGTATTGGCTCAATACAGGCTATCTTATAAGTTTCAAATGTTTGCAATGGCGGTATATTGATTGTGGGGTAACGCTGTTGCAGTGTTTGCTGCATCTCTATGGTTTTGTCAGCGGGTACGGCTGGCAGGGTTAAAAGTTCGGTGACCAGGGGGGTAGGAAGGTCACTGGTCAGCTTTCCACATTGATGTGTGTTGTCATCCAGGTAGCAGGGGGGCAATACTGACAGAAGAAAATTAGTGGAGGGTGTTATGTGCCATTGCATGTGTTGATCACCATAAGAGTCCACAGACCAATGTAGGTGTAATGCACGCGGATCTGCCATGCGAAGGTGAGGCGTGTTGCTATCCTTATAATGGCACCGCTCAGTTGCTATCATGGCCTCTAACAGGTGGGTGCTATCGGGGCCTGTGAGTACGGAGTAGCCTGGGCCAGGAACATAGGCTAATTTTTGCAGGGCAGATAACAGGTCAATGTCAACTGATTTCAAAAAACGCGCTGGTGCGCCATGTGTTACTCGCTGCGGGTCATAATAATTGGTTTGGCCGTAAGTGCCATTTTTTAAGCGGCGTGCTACCAGCGTTTGGATCAGTACTCCGTTAGTTGTATCCGTATCAAGCTGTAATACATATAATAAAACTTGCTGAGACGTTTTAGAAGGCAGTTTGTACGGGGCAGTCGTTGGTGATTTTGGCCGGGCATTGATGAGGATATCACTGGGAGTGGTGTGGTTATCTTTTAATGCTTGCAGTAAAACAGCGGCTACGTGTTCACAATTGTAGCGTTGTACACAACTGCACTCGCCATTAATGGAAATATCATTCGATGTTTTACTGGTGCGTACGTAAACGCGAAATGGTTTGTCCGGTGATGCGATAATTGCGGTGATTAATTCACCACCGCGTTGTACATTGGGTGCCTTGATTCGGTGGTCATTAAATAATTGTACGCCTTTTTCAAAATGCGCGCTGTTGATTTGGTTTTCTACGTCGGCCAGTGTGAATAACATTGTTTACTCAATATGTTAGTCCGTGTGGTATTTATTAATAAAGCGTCTTTCAGAGCACGCATTGTACCTTTTGCTGGGGATTGATAAAACCGAATAGAGCGATTAAACAAATAATATATTGTTAAGCAGGCAACAGGAGTGATTTCAGTACAGTAATGGGTGTAACGTTATGTTTTGAGCCAGGAGCCGGAAAAAAGTCGCAATCAGCGATTTGTGTCTCTAATGTCCGTATCTTTTGATTGAAGAGGTTTGGATCACTAATCCCGCAGTATATTGATCCTGAGAATAAGGCTGGAGCGGATTGCCAGATCAGTTATACTGACAAAATGTGCCTGAAGCCGAAAAAGGCTGAAGAACAGGGTTTTTCCGTGCTACGGCATTGCCTTGTCCTGCTATGGACCAGAGCCACTTAAAGAAACAGCCTATTGCCCGATTGCGGCTTATTAACAAAAAGGAATATTATGAAAACAACAGAAGCGATACATCTGCGTCGATCGGTTAAACATTTTGATGCCAGCCACGAAATGACTGCTGAAGAAGTGGACGAGGTATTATCGTTAGCGGTGCTGTCACCAACGGCTTTTAATATTCAGAATTGGCGTTTTGTGGTAGTGGACGATGCTGACTTAAGGCGAAAAATCAGAGCGGTATCCTGGGATCAATCACAAGTGACCGACGCCTCTTTGCTTATTGTACTTTGCGCTGATTTGAAGGCATGGGAAAAGCAGCCTGAGCGTTATTGGATAAATGCACCAAAAGACGTTCAGGCGTTTATGCTTCCAGCCATCGATAATTATTATCGCGGTAAGGAGCAGGTGCAAAGAGACGAGGCGATGCGCTCCTGTGGTATCGTGGCGCAAACAATAATGCTTGCTGCAAAGTCATTGGGGTATGACTCGTGTCCTATGGATGGTTTTGATTTTGAGAAAGTGGCACAATTGATTCAGCTTCCAGATGATCATGTCGTAGCCATGTTTGTGGTCATTGGCAAAGCCACGAAAGAGGCATGGGCACGAGCGGGGCAACTCGGTCTGAATGACGTGGTTGTCAAGAATGTTTTTGAGCAATAACAGGTAAGAGGTTGTGCCTGGGTGTCATTATTTAGGTTTAATGCTTCTCCATTCTTTCCAGTTTGGATTGCAGTAATGCTAATGCCTGCTGCGTTTGTCGAAGTTCTTTTAGAATTTCGTTCCGTGATATAGGGCCTTGTAATTCAGCCAAGCGTTCTTGCTTGGCTTCATCAAGGTTGTTGAGTACGACAGCGATAAATAAATTAATGACGACGAATGTTCCCAGCACCACGAAACTGACAAAATATATCCAACTGTAAGGGCTCAGTTCCATTGCTGCGTACATAACATCGGTCCAGTCTTCCAGTGTGACGACACGAAATAAGGTGAGCAGCGAGATCCCTAAGGTACGCCAATGCGTGGGGTCATGTTCATGAAAAAGGTGGTAACCGGCAACCGCGTAGATATAAAAAATGATGCTCATCAACATCAGTACATGTCCCATGCTGGGTATGGAGCGCACCAGTGTTGTTATAATGAGCCGTAATTCGGGGATTGTAGAGATGAGTCGTGCTACGCGCAATAAACGTGCTAGGCGCGCAATCATCGCGAATTCCCCAGTAGCGGGTACTAATGATAGTACCACTACGGTGAAGTCAAATAAATTCCAGCCATCGCCAAAATATAGTTTGAATTTGGGAGCGACAGCCGTAATTTTCAGTATTGCTTCAATAATAAATACTGCGAGTATGATTTGATTCGCCAGTACTAACCAGGTGCCGAATTTAGCAAGGATAACAGTGGATGTTTCCAACCCTAATACAATGCCATTGATCAGTATCAGCGTTATAATAAAATATTCAAAAACAGGTGCTTTGACAATTTTTTCTGCAAATTTTTTCATGAAAATTACGGTTATTTATTGAACCTGGAGGAATAGTACCTGGAAGAATTAGTCGAATTGCTTTACATTTTCGCCCACCCGGTTTTTTCAGATCGTAACAATACGACGCGAAACGATACCGTTAGACGGCTGTTAGCGCAAGGGTAAAATGGATTAAAGATAAGCCGATTATTTAACCTAAATTACTCAGTTGAATCTACTGTGACCGCCGATAGCACAGAATCTAAAAGACTTATTGGGGTTTTTTGAACTCACCATAGGGGCGATACGCTGTCGTCCAAAAAATCCCAATAAGTCTTTTATCTTCAGCGCCCTAGTCGCTCTCGCGACGATTCAATTGATGTGTCAGGATTATTGAATTTGCTCGGTAACCATTCCTGCTTTATTTGTTGTTTATTTGCCGGGGGGCTGTGCTAACTGATTGAGGTTGTCAAAAAAGAGTTCAGGGTCAACACGCGTGTCGTTAAGGCTTACGCCCCAATGCAGATGAGGGCCTGTGACACGACCCGTTTTACCGATAGCACCGATTTGCTCGCCTTTTGCAACCGGTTGGCCGGGTTTTACATTGATTTTGGACATGTGGCAGTACATGGTGATTAATCCCTGGCCATGGTCGATAAACACGGTATTGCCGTTAAAGAAGTATTCACCAGTGGTTGTGATAATGCCTGCTGCAGGTGCCACGATGGGGGTACCGAGGGGAGCTGCAATGTCGATTCCACTGTGGGGTTTTCGTGGTTGTTCGTTAAAAAACCGCTTTAAACCAAACGGGCTACTTAAGCGGCCCGTTACTGGCAATGCAAAATCAGTGTTAATGGTTTTTGATTCGCTCCAGTGAGCTAATGCCTTGGTAATTTCGATTTTTTCTAATTTAATACGCTCCAGATCTTTTTTGTAGGGATTGACTTTACGTTTATTTTTAATGGTTAGGTGCTGGGTTTTGTATTTTTTATCGAGTACTTCAAAAGCAACGGTGTGTCGATTGTTATCAGCCTTTACTGTTAACGCATGTGTGCCCGTTTTGGCACCTAAGTGGATACCGGTCACCGCGAGCCAATGATGACTGAGCTTGGGGTCAGGTACCACCATAACGCGTTTATTGCGATAATGTACTGCGGGCACACGTGCTGATTCAATGCCCAATGGTACCAAGGCAATGCCACCAGGGACCGGATTGGCGCGTGGTAATTTTACTGCCCAAGCTGTCGTGCTTATTAATATTATTGATATTAATAGGGAGGTTGTCAGGAATATTTGCAGAATTGATCGTATTTTCATCTTTTTCATAGTATTAATGTCATTTTATAACTGCTATCCCCAATTAATCAGTTGAATTGTTGCGAGAGCGACGATGGTGCTGACAGTAAACGATTTTTTTGGGATATTGTTTCTATTGGCGAGTGGATGACGGCCCTATTATCCCGGCGGTGAGACTAAAAAATCGTTTAAATGTCGTGTCATCGGCGCTTGCAGTAGGTTCAACTGGTTAATGTAGAGTCATTCATCGGGTGCTATTTTATTTACTGTTGTGATCACGTGCCCGTGTTGAAGTTGTATTTCCAGGGCTTGACCGGGTTTTAATTGTTTTGCCTGCCGCACGATGGTGTGGTCGGACGATGTTTTAACAATAGCATATCCACGGCCCAGTGTGGCTAAGGGGCTGACGGCTTCAAGAGCCCGGGATAGGTTTGTTAATCGTGTTTTGGAGGCCAGTATTCGTTGCTGAATGGCTTGTTTGCAACGTTGTGACAAGGCACTATATTGTAACTGGTATTCGCGTAGACGTTGCCTGGGGCTGTGTTGTTGCAGTTTCGCTGAGAGGGTGTTAAGTCGGGCATGGGCGTTTTGCCGCAGTATCCGTTCACTTTTCAGCAGGCGTTGCTCTAGTTCATCCAGCCGTTGTGTTTGCGTGTTAATACGTTGTTTAGGATGTTGTAATTGCCTGGATAGCCAGGTAACTCTTTGTTTTGAATGGCTTAATTGGTGTTTTGTATGTAGTGTTAAACGCTTTCGGAAATTACTTAATACCTCAAGCCATTCGTCTCGGTTCGGACTCACTAATTCAGCGGCGGCTGATGGCGTCGGGGCACGCAGGTCAGCCGCAAAATCCGCGATACTGATATCAATTTCGTGTCCTACGCCAGCAACGATGGGTATTTGGCAATTGTAAATGGCTCGGGCGACACCTTCGTCGTTAAATGCCCATAGATCCTCTAACGAACCACCGCCTCGCGCTAGTATAAGTACGTCACATTCTTGTCGTGAGTTGGCTTTTTGTAGCGCGTGTGTAATTGCGCCGGGGGCTTCTTCGCCTTGTACTGCTACAGGATAAATCAAGATTGGTGCGCTAGGGTAACGTCGTTTTAAGACGCTCAGGATGTCGCGTATGGCTGCGCCAGTGGGAGAGGTAATTATCCCAATGCGTTGTGGAAACAAGGGGATATCTTGTTTGGCGGACGCATCAAACAGACCTTCCTGTGCCAATTGTGCTTTAAGCGCCTCAAATTTTTGTTGTAACAGGCCATCGCCAGCTTCTTCCATTTGTTCCACAATAAGCTGAAAATCGCCGCGTGCCTCATATAGGCTGACATTGGCGCGCAGCAATACCTGTAAACCATCAGCGGGTCGAAATTTCAATAAGCGATTTTTTCCACGAAACATGGCGCAACGTACCTGTGCGCTGCCATCTTTTAGTGTGAAATACAGATGCCCAGAAGATGGTTTAACAAAATTTGAGAGTTCTCCCTCGACCCAAACGGATGGGAAATTCGTTTCAATAACAGTACGTACCGCGCTAGAAAGGTGCGAAACACTGTAAATTTCCCGGTTGAGGGTGGTTTGAGGTAAAGAAGGAGGGGGCACTTGCAAGTATTGTTAGTAAGCGTTTATTGAGTAAATATTTATTTGCATGGATTTATTCGCTAAAGTAATAATGATCAAAAACAGCCCTGCTCACTTAGCTTCAAGCGTAAATTCAAACGTAAAAAAGCAGACTGCTGCAGTCTGCTTTTTCTTATCGCGATATTATTAAGCGGCGCACTTAAACCGGTCAGCGCTCAAGCCGTAACGCTATAATAATGATTTAGCCTAATTCGAGTCTTAATATTGCTATATTTGGAAGCGATTTGATCGCTAAAACAACCATGGCCCGGCTTTTTGTTGTTCCATCGCCTGTTTATAGCCCATTTCGGCTTCAAATTTAGCTTTGTTTGCCAGGCGTAGGGCTGTTTTAACATCACCTTTGCTCAGTGCTGATTTAGCGCCTTTAATGTATTTTTTCTTAGAGTCACGCCATTCGCCACCCACTGATGCGGCTTTTTTAAGCGCTAATTCAGCCTCTTCAATGGTTGCTTCTAATTTCGTGTTGCCAGCTGCTGGCATTGTGCTATTGCTATCATCATTGGCTCCATCGATAGCAAACAGGCTGCAACCGCTTAAAACCAATAGCATGGTTACCATCATTGCTATTTTTTTCATTATCTCTCCTCACACTAATACATATACCTAGTACTATTATTACTATTACCTAGCACATATGCTAGTGCATATTCATTAAAATTTTAGCGCATTTTCCATTAAAACTGCCGGTTTCTGTCGCGTAAAAACCCAATGATATTAGCGCTTCATCGATAAAGCGCAAGTTTAGATCAGTGGGAAAAAGCGTCTATAGTTGAATACGATCTAAACCTACATGTTTACCCAGTGGGCGTCAATCTTTATAATGCCGTCCCTACGAAATCACAGCCCAGCACGGATATCCATTATGCGTATTGTTCAAGAAGCACTCACCTTTGACGATGTACTGTTATTACCAGCACATTCTAGCGTTTTACCTAACGACGTTGTGCTAAAAACGAAAATATCTCGAAACATTGATTTGAGCATCCCGCTGGTTTCAGCAGCGATGGACACTGTTACTGAAGCTAGATTAGCGATTACCATGGCCCAGGAGGGAGGGCTGGGTATTATCCATAAGAATATGACAGCCTATAAACAAGCGCAACAGGTGGCTACAGTCAAGAAATATGAGAGTGGTGTCATTAAATCGCCTATTACCGTTTCGCCAGATACCAGTATCCAGAAGGTGCTGGAGTTAACGCGCGCGAATAATATCTCTGGGGTGCCTGTGGTAAAGGGGGAAGAGTTACTCGGCATTGTCACTGGGCGTGATTTACGTTTTGAAACCCGCTACAACAATCCGGTTTCCAATATCATGACACCCAAAGAGAAGCTGATAACGGTTAAAGAGGGTGCGGAGCGCGGTGAGATTCTGCGACTGTTGCATGAATATCGAATCGAAAAAGTCTTGGTGGTCAATGATAAATTTCAGCTTCGAGGGCTTATTACTGTTAAAGATATTCAGAAAGCGGAACAGTTTCCTAATGCCAGTAAAGACAGTCAAGGCCGTTTGCGGGTTGGCGCCGCTGTGGGTACTGGCAAGGGTACTGAAGAGCGCGTGGAAGCACTGATTCAGGCTGGGGTGGATGTAGTGGTTGTCGATACCGCACACGGTCATTCTCAGGGTGTGCTTGAGCGGGTGGCCTGGGTTAAGAAACATTTCCCGGATTTGGATGTTATCGGTGGCAATATTGCCACCGCATCTGCGGCGCTTGCACTGGCTGAGGCTGGTGCCGATGGTGTCAAAGTGGGTATCGGTCCTGGCTCTATCTGCACAACCCGAATTATCGCTGGTGTGGGAGTCCCCCAGATTACGGCTATTTTTAATGTTACTGAGGCTCTGAAAGCCAAGGCTATTCCGGTAATCGCTGATGGTGGTATTCGTTATTCGGGTGATATTGCTAAGGCCATCGCATCGGGAGGCCATTGTGTCATGATAGGCAGCATGTTTGCCGGTACTGAAGAGGCGCCTGGCGAAGTGGAGTTATATCAAGGGCGTTCTTATAAATCGTATCGCGGCATGGGTTCTTTAGGTGCAATGAGTGGGCATAATGGCTCCAGTGATCGTTATTTCCAGGAAAAAAGTACCGCTGAAAAACTAGTGCCAGAAGGCATTGAAGGGCGTGTACCCTTTAAAGGATTGTTGCAACCTGTGATACACCAGTTGTTAGGAGGGTTGCGTTCCAGTATGGGTTATACCGGTTCTCGCACTATAGATGATATGCGCACGAAACCGGAGTTTATACGGGTGACTGCGGCCGGCATGAGTGAAAGTCATGTGCATGATGTACAAATTATCAAAGAAGCCCCTAACTATCAGGTTTAGTTAGCTTCTTAGGGGCAGCTATGGCCCTTTACTACGGATTGAATGATACTGACGCAATAATCACTGATAGAATAGGAATCCATCTTGAATCCAGTTATTGATATACATGCCGATAAAATCCTGATTCTGGATTTTGGTTCGCAATACACTCAATTGATTGCTCGTCGTATACGTGAAATAGGCGTTTATTGTGAGATATATGCCTACGATGTTGATGATGATCATGTCCGTGAGTTTGCACCCAAAGGCATCGTGCTGTCCGGTGGGCCGGATTCAGTGAATGTGTCAGAACCACCGCGAGCACCGCAGGTGGTTTTTGAATTGGGTGTGCCGTTATTTGGGATCTGCTATGGTATGCAAACCATGGCTGTGCAGTTGGGGGGGAGGGTGCACAACGATCACCACAGTGAATTTGGCTATGCAAAAGTGCGTGCGCACGGCCACTCTGGATTGCTTCGTAACATTGAAGACGAAATCAGCCCGCAAGGTTATGGTTTGCTGGATGTTTGGATGAGTCACGGCGATCGTGTCACTGCATTACCGAAGGGATTTAAAAAAATTGCTAGCAGCAATAATTCACCGTTAGCGGGCATGGCCGATGAGCATCGACACTATTATGGTTTACAGTTTCACCCCGAAGTGACACACACCCAACAGGGAAAACGTATTATAGAGCGATTTGTTTGCACTATTTGTGGCTGTGACACATTATGGAAATCCACTAACATTGTACAAGAGAGTATTAACCTGGTTCGTCAACAAGTGGGGGATGATGAGGTAATACTGGGGTTATCTGGCGGTGTGGATTCCTCCGTCGTTGCTGCATTATTGCATCGTGCTATCGGTGATCAACTTACCTGTGTGTTTGTAGATAATGGTTTGTTACGCCTTAATGAAGGCGATCAGGTGATGACCACCTTTGCCAGGCATATGGGAGTTAAGGTTATTCGTGTCAATGCTGAACAACGGTTTCTAACGGCATTGGCAGGTGTTAGTGATCCGGAACAGAAACGGAAAATTATTGGCAATTTGTTTATTGAGGTTTTTGAAGAACAAGCGGCAAAAATAAAAAATGCCAAATGGTTGGCGCAAGGGACTATATATCCGGACGTTATTGAATCCGCTGGCTCAAAAACGGGGAAAGCGCATGTTATTAAATCACACCATAATGTGGGCGGTTTACCTGAGAACATGGCATTAGGATTAGTGGAGCCTTTACGGGAATTATTTAAAGACGAGGTGCGTAATATTGGTGAAGAGCTTGGTTTGGCGCATGAGTTGGTTTATCGGCATCCATTTCCGGGGCCGGGTCTAGGGGTAAGAATACTGGGTGAAGTGCGTAAAGAGTATGCGGATATACTTCGGTGTGCTGATGCCATTTTTATTGAAGAGTTATGCAATAGTGGCTTGTACCACAAAACCAGTCAGGCTTTCGCGGTGTTTTTGCCCGTGAAATCGGTGGGTGTTACCGGCGATGGGCGTTGTTACGATTATGTTATTACATTACGTGCTGTTGAAACGATTGATTTTATGACGGCCCAGGCAGCACGTTTGCCCTACGAGTTGCTGGAAACTGTATCGCGGCGCATCATAAACGAGGTAAAAGGCGTGTCTCGGGTTGCGTATGATATTTCCAGTAAACCACCAGCCACTATTGAGTGGGAGTGACGCGCGTCTGGCACTGACTGGCACCTGCAGGCATCAAGACGCAGAAAGCTCACATATCCAATAACTTACCCACATTTCTGTCTGGCAACACCTGGCACTGGCAGGCATCGGCAAGCAGTTATTACCATTTTTCAATGGTATAGATCATGGTATCGCCGTACTCAAAATCAGTGCGGCGCACCTATATCATGCCATGCGTGTTGCGCCCGTCATGGTATTAGTGATCGAGTAGGCCACACTAGATCCAGTGCTCGTAGGACCATGAACTTACCCGGATCACTTCCCTCTGGGTGGCGTAGGCGTTTGTTATCAGATTTCCAGCTTTCATGAATGAATTGAAGGCTTGCAATTGGTTAACCGAGCTAGCCTTTTGGGATTTCGAAGGCGATGAGGGGAATGTGCTCCATTCGCATCTTCGTTGTCTCTGTCATGCAGTTCCAGAATTGTGGGTTACCTGTGCAAGAGCTGATGCGGCACTGTTGGCGTATAATGGGCGCTAGGGAACCCCACCCAGCGAGCAACCTGTTTGCGGTTATCCATTACCTGCAGGAACAGGAGGGGATACACCTGGAAATCAAAGCCAGGAAGGTGGCCTAGGGGTGCTGTCTAGAGGTGTTCAATCGGCACATTTCAAGTATTTTGAAGGATTTTCTGAACATGGTATTTTTCATGGTATTTATTGCGTATAGCAAGGCAGAAAACATCGATACCATGCAAGGCAAACTGATGCTGGCATGGTATCAGAGAGTTTGAATAACTCGCGCTCTGGAGCAATCCGGAAACTGGCTATACCAGTACAGTTTCAAATTGCTTTGCCTTATCCGTGCTGGCTGATTCATCCGTGAACAAGATGGTATAACCCATGGCCTTGTAGCTTTTTTCGCGCTTATTGAACATGCGTTGGAGCATGGGGAGGCCGCAGTCAACGTAATCGTGAATTGTCACTTCCGTTTTACCGTCTGATTCCCGGTGAATTCTTCCCGCGTACTGAGCCAGCGAGCCTTTCCAGGCGATGGGCATGGCAAGAAACAGGGTATCCAGCCTGGGCAAGTCAAAACCCTCTCCCACATACTTTCCGGTGGCGACCACAACCTGCGCCGATTGCAAATGCTCATCAACTTGCTTGCGTTCAGCGACTTTCATTGCGCCTTTTAATATGATGGAATCAATACCGTTTTCTTTGAGAAGATTGTTAATCATTTCGGCATGTTTGCGCCTTTCAGTAAGGACGATTGGGTGCCTGTTTTCGTGAACACAATCAATCACATCTGACGTGATTTGCCGCGTTCGTTTTTCGTTTTCCATTATCCATCGGTAGGCATCTGTAATTTTTGGCCGATCCTCGGGCTGAGCAAGGTGCAGCGGGGGCGTATCATAGAGCTGATGGATTTGAACTTCTTGTTCAAACTTTTCATTACTTGATCTTTCAACTTTGTGCCGAATGGGGCCGGCAGCCATAAAGATGATCTTCTGGTGGCCGTCCTGTCTTTCCGGGGTGGCAGTAAGGCCGAGTACATATTTTGCTCGAACTTCATTCAACACCATCTCAAAACGTGGGGCGGATATGTGGTGGCATTCATCAACGATTACATGCCCATAGTCCTGAACGATTGGGGAGATAGTATTGTCTTTCTTGTTAATCAGACTTTGATATGTTGCTATATCAATAATTCCGGTAGGCTTTTTCTTTCCTCCCCGGATGATGCCGATTTCCACGTCTGGCAAAAACGATCGCAATCTTTCCAGTCATTGATCAAGCAGTTGGCGGCTATGCACAAGAATGAGCGTATTGGTTTTACGTTTGGCGATCATTCCGATAGCTGTCACGGTTTTTCCAAACGCTGTAGGTGCATGCAGTATACCTGTGTCGTGCTTGGCTATTTTTTTAACGGCTGACAGTTGGTTTTTCCTTAAGGTTATCAATGGCTTTATGCCTGAAAATTTCGTGCCCAACTCGCGCTTATCATCGATTTGAACGTCTATGTTGTTCTCTTTCAATAACGCGAGGGCATCATCCAGGCACCCACGAGGCAATGCCAACCATGTTGAATTTCCTGGGCCACATTCAATACGTGCGCAGGAAATGAATTGCGGAATGCCATGAGTTGAAAAACGAAGTGCCTGTGTTTTAAAGAAAACTGGATTCGAAAAGCTGGCCAGGCGTCTTAATCTTGCTGACAGGGCGTTTGGCAGTGCCTTCAATTCAAAGTAGATGTGGTTAGCCAGCGTTATCGTTACCTGTTGGGGCGGGTTATCCAGAACTAGAGGCCTGGGTTTGGCTGTTATCTCCCAGGGTGGCCGCGTATTAGTAACATCCTGCTCTGAAATCAGGTTTGCGTTGGGAGAAATCGGAGAAAGAAGCTTGTTTAGCTCAGATCCGGAAAGCCTCTTTATCTGTGCGAGGTACTGCCATTGATCTTCAATGACATTCAGTTCTTTATCGACAAATGAGCTATTGCCTGCTTGTCTGGCTTCGCGCTGTAGTGGTAATGCAATCAGGTTGCCAAATCCCCCTTCGGGCAGAATGTCCTGATTGGGAAACAATCTGTCATAGGAGTCGAAAGACAGGTTTGGATAAGTCTCCATCGCTTTATCGAGGAGACCAAATCCCAGCAGTCGTGCTTTATTGGCGGGTACCTTGTCATCGAAAAATATCCATAAGTGCGCGCCATTTCCGGAGCGTGAAATCTCGACTGCGTGAGGCACGCCATATTCAGTGCAGGCTCTGGACATTGCTTTCACTTCATTTTGCCAGTTTCCTTTGTCGAAGTCGGTAGCCAGCAAGTGGCATGTGCTGTCCTGGAGGAGAGGATACAGCCCAACAACCTGCTGTCCTGCCAGGTGGCGATAGATGATCTGATCATTTAACTCGCTGAACTGGCGGTGAGCGCAGTCAAGGCATTTGATTCTCGGTTTGTTGCAGACACCCTGAACCCACTCGTTGTCACAGACTACGGAATAGCCACTTCGCCCTCGCTGGTTTTGCCAACGATTGGCAAAAATGTCGGTGCGGCCACGAAACAGGTTTCTGAAAATGGCTATCTTTTGTTCTGGAGAAAAGGAATCTGAAGTGGGGGGTACTGGCTGCGATTTTTGCAGCTCTGCTCTGAGCGCAATGAGCCGCTGCTTCTCCTTTTCAATATCAGCCAGTCTGGAATCGATAGCGGAGATATCATGAAGCATATCTCCGCCTTGATCAGGCATGAGCTTGAGGCGGTTTGATCAAGGACTCAGCCGGAATACCCAGTCCTTCGTGGAGTTTCCAGATCATCTTCAACGTCAGAGAACGCTTGTGGTTAAGGATCTCGTAAACGCGATTACTTTTGCCGATCATCGGCTCTAGGTCTTTTACGGTTAAGCTCTTGCGTTCCATCTCGAACTTGATTGCTTCAACAGGATCAGGCAAATCCATTGGGAAATGTTTGGCTTCATAAGCTTCAACAAGCGTGACCATGACATCCAGCTTTTCCCCTTCCGGGGTGTCAGCTTCTGCCATCATCAGACTTTCAATTTCTTTTAATGCTGCTCGGTAGTCGGCATCCGTTTTAATCGGTTTGATGTCCAGTTAATCCTCCGGCCGTTAAATAGTTTGCACATCAATCTTATCGTACTGCCTGTGGGTGCCAATAAAGCGGATGTACACCACTCTGTAGGTGTAGTTGATCCATACCACAAGTCGATACTTGTTTCCTGCAATATTAAACACCACTCGGCCATCTTGAAGGATGCTGGCATTTCCGAAATCCTGCTTGACCTCGGCAGGTGAGCGCCAGTCGGTATGCAAGGCATGACGGTACCAGGCCAATGTTGGCTCTCGGGTATCCTGATACTCTGAGTTCTCTTCCCAGAAGGCTTTCAGCGTCGACAGTGCGATGATTCTCATGTATTGATAATAATAGTCCCAAAATGGGACTGATGCAACCATTCCTTGATTCCATAAAGGGTTTGTTCGTAATAATCAGTTTGGTCAACCCGATGAAGCAGTGTTCAAATGAGATGTAGCGCGCATACGGATTTGCTGAAAAATGAGTTCATTTCAACAAATTCCTGAGCATGGTATTATCATTTGCAGATAAAATAAGTCATTGAAAATAAAGGCTAAAAATGGCTTGTTGATAATAGAGTGGGAGTGACTGGAATTTATAACACTTTGAGTTGTAAGGGATAAATCAGCATAAATCACCATGTAATCTGCATCATCAATGGTGTTTTTCATGGTATTTCCGAGCGCTGTAAGGCACAAAGCAGCAATACCATGAGTGGCAAATTGGCATAATTATGGTATCAGCGGTCGGCGCTCAGATATCGCCTTTTGAACGAGCGTGGCGTGATTCAGGTTATAAACACGCCAAATATATCTGTATAGTGGCGTGAATAAGTGCTAGAATCGCGCCATGAAGTGGATATGGCAACAGCCCGACTGGCCAGATTTTTGTTATGACAATCGCGCGCTCAATGATCGGGAGCTTGAATTTCGCCTGAACTCAGAACGCCTGGCTGGCAGCTTTGATGCGCTACCGATGGCGTCTCAAGAGGATGCCACGATTGACTTGATGCTTTCCGAGGCTATCAAAACCAGCGCCATTGAGGGCGAGGATCTGGACAGAGAGTCGGTCAGGTCATCGCTGCTCTCATTAATTACATCGGATACGCTGCCGGATAACTCAGACCAGAAAGCTGCCGGGGCTGCATCGTTGCTGGTGGACGTTCGCAGGAATTGGCAAACATCCCTGACGCATGACCTGCTGGGCAAGTGGCAGTCCATGGCTGTCCCGGAGCAGCGCTACACGTCTATTCTGCGTGGCGCGTACCGTAACGATCCTTCACCGATGCAAATAGTGAGCGGGCCTTACGGACGGGAAAAGGTTCACTATGAAGCCCCGCCAGCGACTCTGGTGCCTGATGAAATGGCGAGGCTTATCGACTGGTACAACCAAACCAGTCCTTTGAGCGGGGATAAGACAATACACGGGATCGCAAGAGCAGGTATTGCGCATCTTTGGTTCGAGGTGATTCACCCCTTTGACGATGGTAATGGTCGAGTCGGCAGGGCAATTGCTGACCATGCGCTTTCCCAGTTTCTTGGTTATCCAACCACGGCCTGTCTTGCCACGGCAATAGAAGGGGATAAAAAAACCTATTACCTGCAACTGGAGAAGGCGAGTCGTGGCAGCCTGGATGTTAATGTTTGGTTGGATTATTTCGCAGACACAATCATCAAGGCACAGGAAATTGCCAGGGAAGAGGTGAACTTTGTATTGGCCAAGACGCGTTTCTATGAAGTCTACGGTGATCAGCTGAACACCCGGCAGGCCAGGATGGTGTCGCGGGTTTTCGCTGAAGGTCGAAAAGGTTTTGAAGGTGGAATAACGACTAAAAAATATGAAGCGATTACCAAGTGCCCCAATCGAACAGCAAGCCGGGATCTTTCTGATCTGGTTGCCAAGGGGATTATCATGCCGTTACAGGGTGGTGGCAGAACAACTCGTTATGAGCTGACCGTTGTCGAGCCGGATGGATTTAGTTCGAATGGGAAATGACATACTGTGTGGCGCAGCAATTTTTGTGTCAATTAGAAGGATTTTCTGGGCATGGTATTGTTCATGGTATTACGATTTATTAGGAAGGTAAGTCATTGAAACTCAACAACCACCAGCTTTAGCTGGTGGTTGTTGAGTTCAGATGGCGTTGCGCATCCTGACGGCCATGTAGTACACGGATGATCTCAACCGTATTCTCGGTTACACGGTAAAACAGGGTATGGTTTTCTATCGGGAGGCTTCTGATGTCTGGCAGGAGCTCGTTGCGCTCGGTGCCATAAGGGGTTGTTGAGTCAGCAACCAGAATTGCTTCTTTACAGCGGCCAGGTAGTTTTCGGATTGTGCCTGTCCCCACTGTCGTAAGCCGTATTGGTAAATGTCTTTGAGGTCATTTTTGGCGGCTGGCGCAATGACAAGCTGATGGGACGCCATAAAGGTCAGCGTTTGATATCGTCAAACAAGGTGTCGAGCGCCGATCTTGATTCGACTGCGATACCTTTTCCCTGGTTCAGTTGATCAATCCCGACTTTCAATTGCTCACGCAGCCGGGCCAGTTTGATCTCGTGAATCCAGTCTTCATGCGTTTCCATAAAACGGAGCGCTTCACGGATGACTTCACTGGCATTGTTGTACAGGCCTGTTTCCACTTTGGCTTTAATGCGGGATTCCAGTTCGGGAGTGAGTGATATATGCATAAATAGCCTCCGGGGGCAGACTGTTCCGCAAAGAATACTAGGTTAAAATACAAAGATTGTCAATGTATGTATTTGCGGGTCGTGGAGCATGGTTCTGCTGTGTGGCTGCGTTCAATCAGCACATTTCGGGCATTTTGAAGGATTTTCTGAGCATGGTATTGTTCATGGTATTACGATTTAGCAGGAAAATATATCATTGAAAATAAAAGCAAAAAAAGGCTTATTGATAATAGAGTGGGAGTGACTGGAACTGGCTGGTAATGACTGGCACTGGCAGGCATTTCGGCTGAGGTTTCAAGATCTCGCAGTCAAGTGATAAACTGTATGGATATACAGTTTCGCAAGGACGCGGATCATGCCCCACGCGGCGGCGGCCAGGACGGCTGCCCGGGAGAGGGATGCTGGTCGTTATCAGCGTCACCGTCCCGAGAAAACCTTTCTCATCAGATTGTCGAAACGTATTACCCGACGTTCAAGGCGCACCTGGCGGCGCGGGGCAGGGAATTGCCGGGGTATGTCGAGCAGGAGTTTGAGGGCTACCTCCGATGCGGTCGCCTCGAATACGGCTTTCTGCGGGTGCGCTGCGAGTCGTGTCACGCCGAGCACCTGGTCGCGTTCTAGCTGCAAACGAAGAGGGTTTTGTCCCGGCTGCGGCGCGCGCATGGCCGAGAGCGCGGCGTTGCTGGTGGACGAGGTGCTGCCCGAGCAGCCCATGCGACAATGGGTGCTGAGTTTCTCCTATCCATTGCGCTTCCTGTTTGCCGGCCGTCCGGCAATCATCAAGAAGATCCTCGATCACCTGAAGCAAAAAGGCGAAGTGCGTGAACCCAACCCGTTGCCCGAGATGCAGGGCGCCGCCG
>JAADGF010000045.1 GCA_013152545.1 Gammaproteobacteria bacterium | reverse complement strand
GAAAAATAATCAGAAATATACTGTGCACTGTCCAGTTTCGGATTTTCGGCTATGACCGGCCAATCATCCATAACAAATTCACCGGATAAGCCCTTGAAGTAAACAGCGAAAACGAGGATGAAAAGGACAATAATTTCTTTAGAATAATTTTTCACCATCATCAAATTCACACTATATCCATCTTCTGCATGCCGTTGTTCAAGAGCGAAATTGTAGCATAAAATTAATTGTTTCATTAAACGATTAATTATAAATCCAGTTTTTCGCAATTATTAAAGTAGTACGAAAAAAATCGAAGGTCAGGATACTTGTAATGGTAAGAAAAGGGGGGTGAAATTTTGTTCTTAAATTGTTGTTAAAAACGAACTGCGCAGAAAGTAAGTGGTTTGTATGTAGCAGTGAATTAGTATTATGCAATGCCCAGATCACTACCCAGCGTATATCGGAAAAGTGAAATCATCCGATTGGCTTGATCTAAATCATGTATACAGTTTATTAGGTAAAGAACGCGTCGTCGCAGGCCCACCAGAGATATGTTGAGTAGTGTGTAGATGAGGTACTAGCGGAATTTTACAGAAAAAGGTACATGAGTGCTATTTTGGGCGATAAAGTTTTCAGGCAGAAGACGCTTGATCGAAACTTAAAGGACATGACAGAACTACAAAAATCACAATCGCTGAGGCCGCCCGTCGGTAGAGAAAGTAATAAAAATAGTTTTATATTTATTTGATATTGATTCAAAATCAATAATAGAAAGATAGTAAGGTCGCCAGCACAAGTACCTGGCAAGAAAAACGGCGTATTATCTGGTGCAGACTGCTTGTGACTTAAAATTAAAAGAAATAGCCGTGCACTTTGGTGCGAATCATGTTGGGACAGTGAGTAACGGTATTGCAAATATATAACGTCAGATTCGTAGTTATAAGCAAGTATCAATTATGATGGAGTGGGCTTTGAAAATGATACAAGAAACTTGACCGCCGACTTGCCCATCTCTCTTGCACAGAATAAAAAATTAAAGTATGTTGATTAACTGAAATTTATGTAAATTGAATTTAGAAATATTTTATATAAATATTTTCAATATATAAAAAAAATTAATAATAGAATATAATAATATACAAAGGGAGTTGTAGTGCGAGTAGTTAAGCAATCGATTGCGGGAAATAGCGAAGTAAGGAAGATGGTTTTTCTCTTCTTCGTATTTTGCCTTTCTTTTTTTACCTATGTTCAAGGTGCTAATGCTAATCCGATTGAGACTACCGTTCCTGGTTCGCTCAATGGCGTATTTGAAGTTAATCCATCTGGTGCGTCAACATATACGATTCCAATAAGTGTGCCGCCCGGCATTGGTGGAATTCAGCCGGAGCTTGCGCTTACCTACAATAGTAGCGGTGGCAATGGTCTGTTGGGCTGGGTTGGCAGTTAGCTGGTATTAAATCGATAACCCGTTGTAGTGCTACTTTTGCCCAGGATGGCAAGGTAGAGGGTTCTAGTTGGGACGGTGACAGATATTATTGCTTGAATGGACAGCGTTTAATTGAGTTAAAACAAAATAGTGCGGACCGACCTGATTGTAATGGCACGCCTGGCACTGAATATAAAACAGAAATTGACTCTTTTTCGCGAATTGTAAGTTGCCCCGCGCCAAACTCAAATGCAATTGCATTCAAGGTCTGGACCAAAGCAGGCATTATAGAAGAGTATGGATATACTGGTGATTCACGTGTCTCTGAGAATTCAACGACAGATAAAGTATTGGTATGGGGTTAAATAGAACGCAAGATATAAAAGGAAATTATTTTGATATTTTTTATTACAAAAATGTAGGTACTACTGCTTTTCCAAGAAGCTGATGCCACTAGCTACCCTAACATGCCTTCTATCGAATTTCTGCCGACATTAATTCAATATACTGGTAACGATACCTCTAATCCAGCAATTACGCCTAAAAAATTTGTTAGTCTAAATTATGAATTACGCCCAGAAACACGTTATTCCGGGTTCGGTTATACTCCCGGTGATGTAATTGATACATTTTCTGGCGGATATAATTTGATTACTCGTTATAGATTGACTTCAATTCGTACTGAGTTCGGTGATGGGGTCATTGATCCTTACTTATTGGATTCTCAAATAACAAATGGGCAGGCTGTTAGGGAATATAGTGTTTTTTATAGTGTTCCTAGTTTTACCTATAGAAGTGTAGTGAGTGGCGTTCAGGAATGTGGTTGGGATGAGTTAGACATTAGAATATGTACGTCTGTAACGAGGTTCGACTCATACACCACGCCTACCGGGTTTGCATCTCAACAACCAACAAATGTTCCTAGCCAGGGAAATCTTGGGGGTGGGCTTGCAATTGATGTGAACGGAGATGGAGCCAGTGATTTAGTTCAACCAATAATAGAGTATATTCCCAATCCAGATCCAGATGCTACTCCTGATATTGCAGTACCTTATTGGCAGGTAGTCCTTGGAAATCCACAAACAAATGCGGATGGTTCGAATGCATTTAAACGAATTTCAAAGACCGGCTTTCTTAATGCAGAAAATAATATCGTCAATTATAGGTTTGTAAATGCAATTGATTATAATCACGATGGTCTAACAGATATCATTCTGCCTAATAAACATGGGGACACCCCAGTGATGGCTTCGGTAGCGGCTAACAATTGGATAGTAATGCAATCAACGCTTGATGCAAATGGGGAGTTTGCCGGGTTTACGTTGGTGGATACCGGGGTTCTAACTGAATTTTTTGGAGGTGGCAGTAAGTGTAGCTGACTATGATGGTGATGGTTATCAGGATGTTATGTACAATAAATTTTATGATTCTGACCGCATTTTTATAGCTAAAGGGACATATTCAGGTCTAACTGGGGAAGTTTTGCCTCTATATACAGGTGGCGGTAATCTATTTGGGGGGCTTGCCTATTCCAAAAACAGCAATTTTAAAGTTTTGGATTTTAATGGAGATGGTCGAGCCGATATTACCTTGAGTGATACTCAAGGTAATTGTACTTTCTATGAATCCGTGACTCCGACTCTTTTCGGCGGCAACCATGACTTTGAATTTAAAAATATAGGTTCGTTAGAAAAGAAAGTTTGTGAACTCTCGACTCCCATGGATTTCAATGGTGATGGGAATACAGACATTCTTGTGTTGGACGATGGTACAACAGGTTTCGGGATACTTTCAATTTACATAAATAGAGGTGGTGGTGGTAACACAACAGATTTATTCGGAGGCAAAATAACGCCGTTCCCATACATATCGTTTTCAAAGCAAGCATTCTCTACTCTCGCCACTCCCATTGATTATAACGGCGATGGCAAGATGGATCTTTTAATGCCGGAACAACGGGTACTTGATGATTGGCCAACGCCTGGCTGGACAGTGAGGGTGTCAACGGGTCATACTTTTATCGAAACACGGCTCAAGAATTTTGCCCCTCTTCCACGCAATGATTTTTTCTACGTAGTGCGACCGATCGCAATCGATGTGAATGGCGATGGTGAGACCGATGTACTTACCTCGGTTAATAGGAAACAACCCGATTTTTGGAATGTAGCAATTAGTAAAAATGCAATACCCACGTCTGGTGTTGCTGACCCGGAAAATGGGATCGATTATTTTCCCGTACCTAGTGATACTGTTCATACCATCACTACCGGATTCGGTGCAAAAATAAAAATTAAACTTGCGCCGCTTACAAAGGGACCCTATAAAAAATATTCAACTAGTTTGGGGTGCTAGGTCGACACGCGCAGACAGTACATCAAGCGACCAAATACTGCCAAAATATTATTCTCTACAGGTAATATCAAATATCATGTCTAATTATGAGCCATGTTACGCAGGCAGCACGCAATGCCAAAATTTGGTTTCTACTGCTATAACTGTGTATGAAAGTTTGATTGGCGATGGTATTCCGTTTGATATTTATGGAAATCCACAAAGAATAGTTGAGTTTCAGAAATTAGCGAATACTGTTGGTTTTTATAAGATAACACACAATACTTTTGACCCCGCCAAACAAATTATTGATAACGAGAACTGGATTATCGGACGTTTAACTAAAGCGCAAGTCTGGAGTTCAACGCCAGATGCAGTTGCCGATTATCGAGAAAGTGATCAACGGGTGTGTCATATCCAACGCTAAATAGTGGTTTTCAATTGAAGTTAGCCGCGGATACCACGACTCGATTCGCAAATATTTATCTTGGTTCCTCTAACGCAAAAGGTATTTTTACTGCTTCACTTAGTGATAATAGCGCACCAGATTTCGTCGTTGAATTGGACAGCGGAATAAATGTTAGTGACTTCAGCTTGGTATCGTTGAATTACTCGGCAGCACTACCAGGGCAAGAGTTGTTAATCACTTTTATTTCTAAGCAAATTCATAGTGCGGGTGGCTACGTATCCTTGCAGGCGGTCACTTTAGATGCGCTCGATAGCCCACCTGTACTTTCATTAATACATGATCAAAGTGTTAACGAAGGTGGCGTCTTGTCATTTACAGTTACTGCAAATGACCCAAATGGACAGATTCCCGTATTATCAGCCACAGGTTTACCGGTTGACGCGACATTGGATCCCGCTTCTGTTGTGATTTCCAGCATTCCTACCAATGGTACAACCGTGGCGAATGTTGATGGCACGGTTACCTATACACCGCATTCAGGCTACTTTGGGACGGATAGTTTTACTTAATACCGTACTTGATGATTTGGGTGCACAGTCTAATGTCGCGCTCGTCGAAGTGACGGTTAATGCACAGATTGCATTTACCTATTCGATTGATAGCACGTCGAGCGTTTGGCAGTGGAATAATACTGTTATGGGTGGTGGTGTTGCGATAGTCAACGTTGAAACTATCGGTACACATACCCTCAATGTCTGGATGCATAAAGATGGGTTTATGCTCGACAAGATTGTACTAATCACCGATCCGGCTTATATACCACCGGCTTATATACCAACAGGTAATGGCCCGACCGAAAGTCCTATAAGCCCTAATTAAACATTAAACAAAGGAGTAGTTATCATATAATGTGGTAATAAATGTCGCAAGAATAAACATCACAATGAGATCAAAAAATCGTTCAACAATAATAACCATGAAAAAAAAGTATATATTATGCAAATATGTTAATTAGCGGTATTTTATTTGTTCTCTGTGGTTTTTATTTATGTAATTAAATTTTTTATAAGGTCGAGTGCAAAATAGTTTTGTAGTATATAGATATGTAGTTATGTAATATAAGTCGCTGAAAAGCGTCAAATTATCAGCAGATGACATTAGGTTGCTTAATAAGTGTCTAATTTTAATAAGTATTCTTTGTAGCTTTAGAGTGTGACTGATTTGACACTTTGTCTACAGCTATGGTACAAATATGTCTAGTCGTGGATAGTCGAGAAAGGAATATGCCCAACCAAACAAAGTTTACACGTATGGTTTATGCGGTTTATGTGTAAGGTAAGGAAGGATAAGGCATCTTATTTGTCGGGATGACATAGCTATTTGTTTTCCGAGTTACATTTTAACGGTGAATGGGGGTTACATATTATGAATTTTTACAGCCACAAAAAACTTGTTGTGTCTCTGTTAGGAGCATCAGCAGCAATGGTGGTCGGTTCGGTATCTGCTGCGCCAATAGGTAGTATTGCAGAGTCCTGGCATAACTTAGGTGCCGGTAACTCGAAGGCAACGACGCCAAATGGTGGCACACCATCTAACCACTCTAATGCGACGGGTGAAATATGTGTATTTTGTCATACACCTCACGGGGCTGACGCTACTGCATCTGTTCCTATCTGGAACAGATATATTGCTGCGCCACCACAGTACACACGATATTCTGATTTAGGTACTAGCACATTTGATGCTGCTGAGGCGCCTATCGGTTCTATCACCATTGGTTGTTTATCCTGTCATGACGGTACACAAGCTATGGATGCGGTGTTAAACGCACCTGGTTCGGGTAACTGGGCACCGGCGGGAACTGCGCCTGGTCGGCTTGGTGGTGGAGATTTTGTCGGTGCTGACCAAACAAATGGTGCACTTATCGGGGGTGACACGATTGTACAAAATCTGGGTACTGATCTGCGAAATGATCATCCGGTGAGTATGCAATACGGTGGTGGTGGTATCACGGATGCGGTTACACCTTTGGTAACAAATGACCCTGATTTCATAATGCCTATCAAAGGGACCTTGGGTACCGGTGCATCAGTTTGGTATATCCCTGGTGAAGAGACTGCATTGCGAATTGGTGGTGATCCGTACCTAAACGCAACGTCATTAAACCCGGCTGGTCGAGATCGTCTGGATATCATTCTTTACTCACGCGATGAGCCTACTGTAGCCGGTGGTCTTCAACCGTTTGTTGAGTGTGGTTCTTGCCACGATCCGCATAACGTTGACAATCCTACATTCCTGAGAATTTCAAACACAGATCCTTCTACAGCGGGGTTTGAGGATTGGGCAGCGGGTAATGGTGGTCCAAGTGCGTTATGTTTGACTTGCCACGATAAGTAATAAATTAATAGATAGTCTAATAACGTAATTAAATTTAATAAACTGGTAGTCACTATATTGTGCTGCCAGTTTTTTTTGCTTTGAATTTTAGGTATTTATTGGGGCCTATAGAGAGAAAAATATTGAAAGACAAGTATAAGGACAGGGTAGTGAGATTATATCGTTTAGCTGTACTGGTTTGGCTTGTGTGTGCATTTGGTGTTGCTGTTGCAGAAGACGGAAAAAAACCGGAAATATCTGAAGAAATTGCGAGTGACAATGATGAAAAAGATTTTTTTGCGGTCGTTGGAGAGCAAAAGTTAAGTAAACAGGACTATATTGCCAAGTTGCGTTATGAAGTCAGGCAAAAGTTTTTTCATGCGAAAGTCCCGGACAAAGAAATGGAGCGATTTCGTGAGCAAGTTGGTGAGGAGCTTATTAATCGGACGTTGTTAATTCGAGAAGCGCAACGACAGGGCATCAAGCCGGACAAAGTAGCGGTTGATAATAAATTGTCGAAATTAGAGAAAAAAAAGAAAGATGATGAGAATTGGCAAAAGAACAAAGAGCGGCTTTTGCCTGGTATCAGGGAGCAAAATGAACATGATAGTATAATTAAGTTGCTGGAGAAAAAAGTCAGGGATGTTGCAGAACCGCCTGAAAAAGATATTCAGGCTCACTTTAAAAGTAATCCTGATAAATTTACTGTTCCTGAACAATTGCGTGTTGCCACGATTTTACTCAAAGTGGATCCCTCATCAGGAAGTCCGGCCTGGCAAGCTGCGACTGAAGAAGCCAAAGAATTGGTGACGCAATTAAGAAATGGCGCCGATTTTGCCGAGATGGCGCGTATCCACTCCAGTCATGACTCTGCCCCGCAAGGCGGTGACATGGGCTATATCCATAAAGGAATGTTAGCCAAACCGGCGCAGGAGATTATCGATATAATGGATCCTGGCGATATTTCTGAACCTGTTGTAATTTTACAGGGCGTTGCTATTTTTCGACTCGATGAACGCCAGCCCGCCGGGTTAAATAATTATGAAAAGGTTAAAGATACCGCAAAAGGCCTGGTAATGCGCGAGACGGGGCAAAAAGCCTGGGCTGATTTACTAAAAAAACTCCGGTCTGAGACAAAAATTGAAGTGGATAAGTCGATTTACAAGGTGGTATCGAAATAGCGTGTCTTTTTTGCCATTTGCCTGTCGTATATAGCGTTTTGTATATTTTTAGGTGTTTTTTTTACTCATTGGTATATGGTGCGATTTTATTATAATAATTATGCGTGTAATGTAATCGATTGTATGTGAAGATATTTTTTGTTAGAAATAAGCAGCCTGGCAAGCAGTTCTAAAAAGACTAGAAAGTGCGAAGCGGAATCCGGGTTATTATTGCGAGAGTGTCCCGGGTTAGGTAGACTTATCTAGGCTAAATACCGTCTAGGATAAGTGGGATGTGTTTTTCGAAATGCTAAATAACAGTTCAAAACATCCAAAAATATAAAGTGAGTGGTATGTTACGGTTTATTCTTTTTATAGAGGGGGCCGTACATTAACATCCGCCTTGGGGAGCGTTTGTAGATGTGTTAGTCAACAAACCCGTATCATCATGGAAAGCGAAATTTTTTCTAAAGTGTTTTTTGGGACTATCCTTTATTTCGATTGGACAGCCTTTTGCACGTGCTGAAATCATTGATCTGTCCCAATTAAATATAGCCGGGAGTGTGGGTTATACCTATAGTTATGCTAAGAGTTCTAACGTGGAATCAGAGGTAAACGCGATCAGGGTTAACCTCAATGGCAGTAGTGTAATTTGGCAGCCGTGGTTTGCCACTATGTCGGCAGGGCTTGGTTTAGGATTGGCAACGAGTGAGAGTACTAGCAGTAATGCACCTGAAAATGACTTTACATCCAGTAATGTGAATCTGGGCTTTGCTGTTTTTCCATTAAGCCGTTTTCCTTTTCAATTAACGTATTCGCTCAATCGCAATGAGACGGATAGTTTGTCAGATTCAGTGGATGGGTTATCAACAATTACGCTGGTCACTACGGCACGCAGGTTGGGGATAACGCAGGGGTACACAACCAATGACCGTACGCATATAAATTTTTTTTTAAATATATCTGATTTCGAATCACTATTCAGTAATTTTCAATCGAATGTAGCCGGTATACGAGTGAATAAAACGTATGCTAAACAGCGCTATAACGTTGATGGGAATTTTATAAATAATAAGCAAAATGATGTAGGATCTGAATCTACAAACTTTAGTATTACTGCTGTACATGGTTACTTACCGAGTACTGAACTTGGAATTACCTCTTTATTAAGCTTTTCCCAGTCGGAGAGTACCAGTTCAGGTAGTTCAAAAAGTGATTCAAATTCCAATCAGGTATCCGCAAATGCATCCTGGCGACCTGGGCATAAACCCTATTCTGTATCGGGTGGTGTGCGTTTTTCCAAATCGACGACTGACAATAGCGTGGGCGAAACCGAGAGTAGTTCGGTCGGAACTGGCCTAACGTTGGCTTATCGATTTTCGCGGCAGGTGCGCAGTACTTTAGCGCTTAGTGTGACTGCAAGTGAATCCGATGGTCGCCAGTCGGTTAATGCATCTGAAATTGCATCCATCGGATTTTTTGCGGCCCCGATCACATTTGGTGATTTTTTTTATAACTGGAACGTGAGTGGTAGTGCAAGTAATTCATCAAGCAAAATTGACGGGAATACTGAGGCAGTACCTCCTGAGCCTGAAACGAACACGGATTCTCAAAATGCCAGTATATCGTTTGGTCACGCAGCGTCGACATCCTGGGTGTTCAGTAGTGGAAATTCTTCTTTAGGATTTTCACAGAATATGAGTGTATCAAAATCGTTTCTGGATGAGTCTGACCCAGCGTCGACACCTGTTCCGGGTGAGCCTGTTGAGGAGGATGATTTGACTAAATCATTGTCGCAAAGTATGTATTCGACCATGAACCACCAGGCCTGGGGTGGCAACACTGTTTTGACCTTTGCAATTTCAGACTCCCGTACGTTCGAAGATGATGCTGTGTCATTTCAGTTGGCGTCGTTCTCGCTATCCAGGAATCAGGGAATAAATCGCGTTAGTTCAGCGTCTGGGAACTTTAGTTTTCAAGCCTCGCGTACTGACGATCCAGCGTTTCCGGATGACTCAGATATAACGAAGTCAGCTGCTGCGGGTTTTGCCTACCGGCATAGTCGGTTTCTAGGTATATTTGCACTGACTTATAGTGCAACGTTAGTGCAGGAGAGTTTGCTTGCAGACGATGAGGCGGAAAAGGGGAATCTAACCTGGACTAATTCATTAGCTTACGCGATTGGTTTATTATCAGTAAAACTAAATTTTCGGATTATCGAATCTCCCGATGGAGAAAGGAATGTTGGGGCGAATTTTTCGGCTACACGAAGCTTCTAGAGTGGTGTAAGATCACGTGTATTGGGCGAAGTAATATTGTCCTAGTGTTAAAGTAAAGATATTACATATGTAGCAAGAGAAAGGGTAAGAAATTGCGAGCACTTAAATAAAAATGGTGGATATGGTAAATAAAACAGTATTTGCTTAAATTCTAATAAACAAATGATAGGGGAGTTAGGTTGATATGAGATCAATTTTGGAAAATCTCGTGAAATGGAAGGCGATCTTATTCGCTTTTATGGGCAGTGTTGCC
>JAADGF010000022.1 GCA_013152545.1 Gammaproteobacteria bacterium | reverse complement strand
CTAAGTCGCCGTTAGTATCGGCCCATTCATCCCAGATACGGACATTGTTATCCTGTAAATATTTTACATTGGTGTCACCTTTGAGAAACCAAAGCAACTCGTGGATGATGGATCGTAAATGCAGTTTCTTGGTGGTAACGACTGGAAAACCGTCTGACAGGTTAAAGCGCATTTGATACCCAAAAGTACTCAGTGTGCCGGTACCGGTGCGATCACCTTTGCTGGCACCTTTTTCAAGCACATGCCTCATAAGTTTTAAATACGGCTTCATATTACCCCCTTTTGGCTGGCTTTTTTCTTTTTTTCGATTTAGCCGTTTCGATATTTTGTGTTTTTCCGTTTGAGGTTGTGCCATTTGGAGGGAGCGTCGAGGCTTCACTCGTTTGCTGATGTTTGTAAGCCCACCATAATAGGCCAATGCCGAGCATGATCATGGGCGCGGAGAGCAGTTGTCCCATGGTGAGCCACTGGAATGCAATGAATTGCAGGTGTGCATCGGGTTGGCGCACAAATTCCACCAAAAAGCGAAATAACCCATAACCCAAAGCAAATACACCAGAAATGGCCATACGTGGCCGAGGTTTGGCTGAATAAAACCATAATACCAAAAACAATACGATACCTTCTAGCGCAAACTCATAAAGTTGAGAGGGATGGCGGGGTTCGGGACCGGCATGGGGGAACACAATGCCCCACGGCACATCCGTAACACGCCCCCATAGTTCACCGTTGATGAAATTGCCGAACCGTCCTGCACCCAGACCGATGGGGGCTAATGGAGCCACAAAATCCATTACGTCAAAAAGATTACGGTTTTGCCGTCGAGCTAAAATATACATTGCCAGCAAAACACCTAAAAAGCCGCCATGGAATGACATGCCGCCCTCCCAGACGCGGAATATCATTAACGGATCGCTTAGAAATTTATCGCTTGCATAAAAAAGAGTATATCCAACACGTCCGCCCAACACGGCGCCTAGGGCGCCATAAAAGATGAGGTCAGAAATTTGTTCGTTATTCCATTGCGACCCAGGCTGCTTGGCGCGACGGGTTCCAAGCCACCAGGCGCCTGCAAAACCCACTAAATACATAATGCCGTACCAATGCACTTTTAGTGGGCCTAGCTCGATTGCAACGGGGTCAATTAGTGGGTATGTCAACATAAGGCTTATTCTATCTATTAGGTCGTCATGTTTGAGTTTACAGTGTTTTTTAACGTAGTGAACAGTATCGTTTTCAATAGAGGGGGGAACCGTTACATTCGTTGTGCTAAGTAGGTATTGTTGGATTTTAAATAGGCATGGTACAGTGATTCAAAATCATCTACGACTGATGCCCGGACAGATTTGCGTTGCAGCAAGGTGTCTTTCCAGCGATTGATTTTTGGCAGCGTGTCATGTAGTTTTAACGCTTCAATATTTTCCACTACCGATAAGTGCTTAAATACCGGTGCGTAGGCAGTGTCGAGCAAACCGAATGTATCGCCATTAAAATAAGGACCGTCACCCAGGTTTTTTTCCAATTGCTCAAGTTCTTTTTTCAAGATGATTATTTCGTGATTAAATGAATCTTTTTCGTTGCAGAGAATTGCCTTGTATAGGGTGGTTAACAAATTTGAGGCGAACTCGATCCAGGCTCGGTTGAGGGCTTTTTTTAAGGGGTTATTCGGTAGTAATGAAGGGGGATGTGTTTCATCCAGGTATTCATTGATAACCGCAGATTCAAACAACACGGTATCATTTACTCGTAATACTGGAACTTTACCCGTCGGTGAAATTGACAGGAACCACGCCGGGGGCTCGCTAAGATTAATATAGTTAATATCAAATGGTACTGCCTTTTCCAGCAGGGTAATGACGGAGCGTTGCACGTAGGGGCAAAGCTTAAAGCTAATAAGTTCAAGTTTCATCATGTTTGTGATGTCTGTGGGTTGTTTTAATTCGGTTGCAATGATTTCTGTTTATGTCAGTAGTCGTACTGTGTACGTACTCAGGTAATTGGTTTCTGGAATAGCAGGGTGCGTCGGGTGATCCGGGCTTGCATGGCCTTGTTCAATGACTTGCAATTGCATCTTTATTTGTTTGGCGCCGTCGCGCAGTATTTTAAGGTGTTGCTCCCGACTTAAATGAAAGGAGCAGGATGCTGATATTAAAATGCCGTTGTTGCTCAGTAATTGCATTGCCGCTTTGTTTATTCGTTGGTAGGCAATGATACCTTGCTTGATGTCTTTTTTGCGCTTAATGAAAGCTGGTGGGTCAATTATAATGACGTCAAACCGGTTTTTGGCTTGACGTAATTGTGCCAGTGTATCGAATGCATCGGCATTAATAATGTTGATGCGGTCTTGGGTTTTATTGCGCTCAGCATTTTGCAACAGTTGTTGGCAGGCTTGATTGGATGATTCAATACAATGTACTTTTTTTGCGCCTGCGGCGGCGGCCTGTATGCCCCAGCCACCGGTATAACTGAAGACGTCAAGCACGTTCATGCCGTTAACATAATGCTGCATGCGATGCCGATTTAACCGGTGATCATAGAACCACCCTGTTTTTTGTCCCGCCAGAGCGGAAACCTCAAAATGCACGTTGTTTTCAATCACGGGTAGTGTTTCGAGTGGCGCACCTTTAATCGTGTCGACAAAGGTGTCAAGCCCTTCTAGTAGACGCGAACGGGTTTTGTTGTTTAAGATAATGTGGGCGGGGCTAAAAATGTTGTCCACTGCCTCCAGGATTTCAGCTTGTTTTTGTTCCATGCCAGCGGTGCTAATTTGCAAAACCAGTGTATCATTAAATCGGTCAATGATTAGGCCAGGTAATAAATCGCTTTCACTATAAACCAGCCGGTAGTAAGGTTGTGCAAATAAACGTGATCGCAATAGGAAGGCTTGCTCCAAACGACGTTTAAAAAATATGACATCAAATAATTGCTTAATATTGTAACTGATAATGCGTGCGCAAATGAGCGAAGCAGGGTTAACATAGGCAAGGCCAATTGTGGTGCCGATATGGTTGGTGATTACGGCACATTGTCCCGGCGCGAAAGACTTCAGAGGGGTTGCATGAGTGTCTACTTCATTGCTGAAAACCCAGAGATGCCCCGCGCGGAGCCGCCTGTCTTCATTTTTTCTGAGTTTTAGCGGGGGGTAACGCATTGCGGTGAAATTTATCAATGAAGTTTATCAAAACAGAGCCAGCGGCTATTATGCGACAGCAATACGCAAAGAACAATGTAAAAAAATGCGCAAAATTAAGTATAAATCATTATTTCGGTTTATATAAAATAGTATTGTCGTTATTATTTGGTGTTGAAGCACAATACACTTTAAAAATCAACCGTGTGGCTATTTCTAAGTCATTATCGTTACTCGCAAAAGGTTCTAAATGCAATGCAACATGATGTAACTGCTACAAACCGCTTAATATCGGAAACCAGCCCTTATTTGTTGCAGCATGCTCACAACCCAGTGGATTGGTTTCCCTGGAATGAAGAAGCTTTGAGCTTAGCGCAGGAATTGAATAAGCCTATTTTATTGTCAATTGGTTATTCCGCCTGTCATTGGTGTCATGTTATGGCGCATGAATCCTTTGAGGATGCTGTTACTGCACAGGTCATGAATCAACTTTTTATCAATATAAAAATTGACCGCGAAGAGCGGCCTGATCTTGATAAAATTTACCAATTGGCACACCAGGTGTTAACGCAACGTGGTGGTGGTTGGCCGCTAACCATGATATTAACGCCGGACACACAGACCCCTTTTTTTGCGGGGACTTATTTTCCAAAAGAGCCGCGTCACGAAATGCCTGCATTTGTCGACGTGATTAAACGTATTGAAGGCTTTTATCGTCACCATAAAGAAGATGTAGATCACCACAATGAAGCATTACTGGCGGTGTTTCGTCAAGTGGATGCGAGTCATGTACCCGGTAACGAGATGATTTCACCAGCCCCCATTGATGAGGCCAGGTGTCAACTCGAAAAAAATTATGATCAATTATTCGCTGGATTTGGTGAAGCACCCAAATTTCCACATCCCACCAATTTATCGCGTTTATTACGGCACTGGGCGGCTACCGCAATCGCTGGAAATCCAGATAAAACCGCCTTGGACATGGCAACGACCACACTCCGGGCGATGGCAATGGGCGGTGTTTATGATCAATTAGGGGGTGGCTTTTACCGTTACTCCGTGGATCAGGAGTGGATGATTCCCCATTTCGAAAAAATGTTATATGACAACGGTCCTTTGCTTGTTTTGTATTGTGAGGCTTGGAAAGCGACAGGGATGCCTTTGTTTGAGCGTGTTGCCTTGGAAACGGCTGAATGGGTGATGCGGGAGATGCAATCATCTGAAGGAGGGTATTATTCAACCCTTGATGCGGATTCTGAGGGAGAAGAAGGCCGATATTATGTGTGGACTCCTGAGGCCGTTGAATTGTTATTGCCTGAGGTCGAATATAAGGTGTTTGCATTACACTTTGGCTTGAATCGTGTGGCTAACTTTCAAAGTCAGTGGCATTTACATGTTTATGAATCACTCGAAAATGTGGCTGATCAATTGACAATGAGCGTTGCTGAGGTCAAAGACCATATCAATGCCGCGAAACAAACCTTGTTTCGCGTTCGCGAAGAACGTATCAGGCCGGGCCGTGATGATAAAATATTAACTTCATGGAATGGTTTGATGATTAAGGGGCTGGCGATGGTGGGGCGTCGTTTTCAGCGCCAGGATGTTATTCGTTCTGCAGAAAATGCGTTGGATTTTATAAAATCCACGCTCTGGCGCAACGGGCGTTTATTGGCCACATACAAGGATGGTAAAGCACATTTAATGGCGTACCTTGATGATTATGTGTATTTGATTGATGCGGTGTTGGAACTGCTTCAAGCGCGTTGGCGCGATGGTGATTTGGAGTTTGCATTATCACTTGCTGAGGTAGTGTTGTCTCAATTTGAAGACAAACAAAATGGCGGATTTTATTTTACTGCAAATGATCACGAAAAATTAATTTATCGCCCCATGTTATTGTCTGATGAAGCATTGCCATCAGGAAACGGTATTGCAGCCCAAGTGTTAATTCGTCTGGGGCATGTTGTTGGAGAGGCACGATACCTGGACGCGGCTGAAAGAACCTTGAAGGCGGCATGGGGTAATATTTGCAGGATGCCTTATGCGCATAATGCGTTGTTAGATGCTGTAGAGGAATATTTATACCCCACTGAGATCATTATTTTACGTGGAGAATCACCAGCACTGCTTGAATGGCAGCAGCATTGCCAGCAACACTATGCCCCTCGGCGGTTAGTTCTTGCGATACCGAATGAAATTGAACGATTGCCAGGCGGGTTGGGTGTGCGAGCTTCCAAGAAAGGTCCCGTTGCCTATCGATGCAAAGGCCATCAATGTTCGGCTCCCATAGAGGACTTGGTGTTGTTGGATAAAGTGTTATCTTTTAACCAGGTGTGAAGGCCGTCAGTTGAAGTGATCGAATACCACGGGTATATTATATAGGACGTAATCGCCACTAAAATTAGAAAGGGGAAGTGTGACGGTTTTTCCAGGTTAAAAAAACCTGACGGCGAATCTTCACCTGTACTACAAAACGCTCGCATTTTGCAGTACAGGTGAAGAGCCAGATTGGCTCGTGGTATTTTTGTTCATTTATTATATCAATTAAAAATCACGGCCAAAGGCGAGTTTGAATTTTGATTTAAATTCGTCCATGGTAAAGTGATGATTTTGGGTGCCATTGTGTTCGATTTTCAGTGCACCAATCAGGGAAGCGATGCGCCCGGTGGTTTCCCAGTCCATATCGTTCATTAATCCATAGATTAAACCTGCGCGGTAAGCATCACCGCAACCAGTGGGGTCGAGGAGTGCGCTGGCATTGGCCGCAGGGATTTCTAGACATTGGCTATTGGTATAGATTAATGATCCATTCCCACCTTGGGTAACGATCAGCGCTTTGAGTTGTTTAGCCAGTTGTTCGAGTGTCTGACCAGTGCGTTCCTGCATCAGTTGTGCTTCGTAGTCGTTGACGGTTAACCAAGTGGCTTGATCGACAAATTGTTGAAGGTCTTCGCCATTGAACATGGGCATGCCCTGACCAGGATCGAAAATGAACGGAATGCCCGCTTCGGAAAATTGTCTGGCGTGCTGGATCATGCCGTCTCTGCCATCCGGGGAAACAATTCCTAGTGCAATGTTTTTGGCGTCGGTGATTTTATTTTCATGTGATCGGCTCATTGCGCCGGGGTGAAAGGCCGTTATCTGGTTATCATCCAGGTCGGTGGTGATGAACGCCTGACCGGTGTATGTGTCGTTTAATGTGGTGATATGGGTGCGAGGGATGCCACATTTGTCCATCCATTCAGCGTAAGATGCAAAATCATTGCCGACGGTGGCCATGGGAAGCGCGGCGCCGCCCAATAATTTCAGATTGTAGGCAATATTGCCGGCGCAACCACCAAATTCGCGGCGCATTTCCGGCACAAGAAACGATACATTTAGAATGTGAACTTTATCCGGTAAAATATGGTTTTTAAAATGATCGTTAAAAACCATGATTGTATCGTATGCATAGGAACCACAGATCAATGCTGGCATGGGTTATTGTCCTTTTTGTTAATTATTAATGTAGCGATTGCAGCAACAGGACTTTATCCAATCCTGTATTTGGTGTTATAAAACTATTATGTCAAGAAGATGATGGCCCAGATAATAACAACATTGACTAGGCTTAGTAGTACCGCAGCGGATGCTACATCTTTTGCCCGGCCTGATAGCGCGTGTTGTTCTGGGCCAATGCGATCTACCGTAGCTTCAATGGCGGTATTCATCAGCTCTACGATGAGTACCAGCAGCAGACTCGCCACGAGTATGGCACGTTCAATATTTGTTTCGCCAAACCAAATTGCGATGGGCATTAACACCAGTGCGAATGCGAGTTCCTGGCGAAATGCCGCTTCATGTTTAAAAGCGGCGGTGAAGCCGTTAATGGAATAACCGCCTGCATTGATAATACGACGTATTCCTGTTGTCGCCTTTTTTTTAATCATGAGCATTGCATTATAAGCGTGGTGTCATGTAATAAACACTCTATGTTTTGTTCTTTTTTTTCCAGGCAATATCCACCTCACGTGCTGCTTTAACATCGTCCAAGCGTCGTACTGGCAAAGTGTAGGGTGCGCCTTTTAACAAATCGGGGGTCTCGTCGGCCTCTTTTTGTATTTTAATCATGGCGTCAACAAATTGGTCCAATGCCTGTTTGGACTCTGTTTCTGTTGGTTCGATTAATAAGCATTCCGGTACAATTAAGGGGAAATAGGTGGTCGGAGCGTGAAAGCCATAGTCCAGTAATCGTTTTGCAAAATCCACCGCTGTAATTCCTTGTTGTTGCGCCTGACGTTTCAGCGTCAGGATAAATTCATGGGTTGCTCGGCGGGACGGCAAAGCCATGTCGAATCCGGCGTCGGCCAGTTTTGTCATTAAATAGTTACTGTTCAATGTGGCGAATTCAGCAACACGGCTCATACCCTCTCGGCCCAGTAATCGCGCGTAAATATAAGCGCGCAATAACACGCCAGCATTGCCCATAAAGGCGGATAAACGACCGATACTTTGAGGCACTTCTGTTTCGGACAGCCACGTATATTTTTTGCCGTCAAAACCCACCATTGGTATGGGTAGAAATGGTTGTAACCGCTTGTTAACACCAACGGGGCCAGCGCCTGGACCTCCACCACCATGGGGTGTAGAAAATGTTTTATGCAGATTCATATGGATAACGTCAAATCCCATGTCGCCTGGTTTGACTTTGCCAAGGATAGCATTTAAATTCGCGCCATCATAATAAAGCAATCCTCCGACTGAATGCACAATGTCCGCGATGGTTTTGATCTCGCGTTCGAATATACCCAATGTGGACGGGTTGGTTAACATGATGCCAGCGGTTTGGGGTCCTGTGGCTTGTTTGAGTGCTTCTAGGTCCACATCCCCTTCTTTGTTAGTGGGAATTTCCTTGACGGTGTAGCCGCACATGGTGGCGGTGGCGGGATTGGTGCCGTGGGCGGCGTCCGGTACTAAAATTTCGGTGCGGTCAGTATCATTGTTGGCATCATGGTATGCCCGTATCATGGTGACACCGGCCAATTCACCTTGTGCGCCTGCCATTGGTGTCAGGGATACCGCTGTCATTCCTGTCACGTCTTTCAATATTTCTTGTAGGTCATACAAGCAGCCAAGGTACCCTTGTCCAAGGTTTTCCGGTCCGTAAGGGTGGCGTGCCAGAAATTCTGGCAGCATTGCTAAGGTATTACAACCACGGGGGTTGTACTTCATGGTGCAGGAGCCTAATGGGTAAAAGTGCGTATCGATGGAGAAATTTTTCTGTGACAAGCGGGTGTAATGGCGCACTGTTTGTAACTCTGATACTTCCGGTAAGGCTGGTGGTTGCTGGCGTAAAAATCGCTTTGGCAGGTCGGTTATTTCTGCGCGTGAAATGGGAATTTGCGCAGCGTTTTGGCGTTTTGGCATGCTTTGCTCGAAGATCAACATAGTGATTATCTTTCCTGTAAATTAAAGGCGTGATGTAAAGAAATAGAGTGTGTTATGTGCAATTTTAGCTAATGTTTATAAAATTGTGCCATGTCGTTCATTACGTTTAAAATGACGCTGGGAGAGATTGTTTTATCTTCCAGACGTTGATAATTTTCATTGTCAAATACATCAATTTGTCCAAACTCATCGACCACGGTGGTGTGGCTATTCTCCATTATGGCGTAGCTGCTATAATTGCTGATGATTAAATAGGGGGCTTGGTTGGCGTCTAATAGGTGTTTTCCGCTACTGTAGTCTGAATGTGGGTTACTACACCCTAGTACGTCTTTGATTAATGTGGGGGCAATATCAAAATGGCTGGTTCTGTGCGAAAACCGTTGCGGTGGTTTGCCGGGCCACTTTACCACTAAGGGCACTTTGGTTTGATATTTTGAATAATTACTGTTGTGCCCCCAGTAATTCAGTCCGCTATCGTTAAATTCTTGACCATGGTCGCTGGTAATGATAACCACTGTATTCTCCATCAAACCAGTGTTTTTAAGTTTATCGAGTACCTCACCCACCAGTGAGTCGGCAAAATGCACGGCATTTTTGTAACGATTTAAAAAAGGTTTTGGATCAAAATCTTGGTCCAGTTTTAAAAAATTGACCTCATTCCAACTGGGCTTAAACTTCAATGGATAATCCCGAGGGAAGTCATAGGCATGAGGTGTATCATAAAACAAAAAACCAAATACGGGTTGTTCATTCTGAATGGCGCTATCAATAAAGATTTTAACGTCATCAGTAATGTTGCGATCTCTGTCATGTGGGGTTTTTCCCTTGGAGCGTAGTCTCAAGTTGTTGATGCGGGTAAAGACCGTGCGATTAAATTCTGGACTGGTTAGGCTTGCGCTGGCAAAAATGCCCATTTGAAAATTTTGGTTTATCAATTCCTCCACCAGTAATGCGCCCTGGTTTTCCGCTAGCATAGTGTGCCAGTAGGTACCTGGAATACCATAAAAAAGGCTGAAAATCCCGATACGGGTTGAGTTTGCACCGCTAAAATGGTCGTTAAAAATCCAGGCATTATTCGCAAATTGTTGAATATTTGGTGTGGTGTCTGTGTTCAGACTGTCTGCACGCCACGAGTCCAGGACGATGACAAGTACGTTATTTTTTGTTTCTGGGCCCGTGCAGTTAAAAGGGGTTTTAGGATAATTCAGATCGTTTTGTTGTCTTGCCTGACTGAGTTGAGGTGTGTTATTAGTTGTGACCCAACCATATTTAACAAAAAAACGTTTTGCTGTGAGTGGTTTATAACCGGGTAAATACCGGATTTGTTTCGTGATTGGCGTATATGCCTGGGCATCGGCCCAGGCATAGGCGACATTTTGCACCAGGAAAACGCTGACCAAAATGCTCGCAAGCAGCGTGCCATGACGGCGTCGGGTCTGGTTGGCGCTCCAATTCCATATCATCCGTGATAGGGCTATTTCCACAATGACAATCAACAATAAGCCAGTGATGGCGAACATCCATAAGTTGGAGGAAAAGATGAATATTTCATTAGCTGCGCCACCAAATAATAAACTGATGACCATGCTATTAAAATGAAAATGATACTGAGCAAAAATAAACGTATCCACAGTTATAATGAACACAAACCCTACTGCGAGGATGTTGGCAAAGGCCAGAATAACGGGTTTGGTGGGTAGCAAATAAATGAAGGGTAACAACAACACATAGCATAAAAATGCCAAAGAGGCGAAATGCCCAATAAAGGCGATGATGCTAAACAATAAGGCGAGGGGTTCCTTCGGTATTTCTACCGAAAACAAATAACGCATGGATATCAGTAATACCAGTACAATGTTCGCGCAAAAAAACCAGCCACTCCAGCACAATAATTGCTGGCGTATCGCTTTGCGTGTTTGCGGGTATGTTGTGGATAATACCATGTCAATATAACCTTTATTACCTGTGATTCTAATTTGTTGCTTTATGGTTTAGCGATTATTTATTGCTGGATAGCAACATCAATCGCATTGGGGGTTTGAATGCGACAGATGTTGCAGTAGTCGCTATAGCAGAGCAGCACTGCGAAGAGATTCAAGTGCGAAATGCACTGTCATGGCGTCGTCTTGGAGCTGTTAGTAGTGCTTTTGGTATTCGATACGCTATTTATTTCGATAAGGCTGCCAGTGCTTTTTCGTAATCGGGCTCGTGAGTGATTTCTGTGACTAATTGGGTATAGATAACAGTGTTGTTTTCATCGAGTATGACAATTGCACGCGCGGTAATGCCCGCAAGTGGTCCATCCTGAATCAACACACCATAATCTTTCGCAAAATTTCTATTGCGCATTTCTGATAGCGTAATGACGTTGCTTAAACTCTCGTTTTTACAGAAACGGGATTGAGCGAAAGGCAAGTCAGCTGAAATGATCAGGAACACGGTATCGTCATGGTTATTGGCTGCGTCATTAAATTTTTTTGTTGATGCGGCACACACATCGGTATCAAGGCTTGGTACGATATTCAGTAATTTATTCTTAGCGTTAAAATCTGCCAGTGTTTTATCGTTGAGTTCAGCATTGGCCAGTTTAAAATCGGGTGCGCTGCTACCAATGGCCGGTAGTTCACCATTGGTGGAAAATGCGGTACCTTTCAAAGTAATAGCTGCCATTTAATGTTCTCCTCGGTAGTGTAAGTTGCGTTTAACGAGAGGTGCAAATTGTTAACGTTTACTGTAAAACGCTTAGCTTGTTCGCAATTTAGTTTGTCCGAAAATAAAGTGACTGCAAAAAAGCAAGTTGATATCAATGAGCGATTTGACGGCTTGGTTTTATGTTAATGCCTTGTTTAATGCATCACAAAACCGTTGTAAGTCTTGCGCTGTTTTTGTTTCAGTGGCGCATATTAACAGCGCATTGCCAAGCTCGGGGTAATCCTTGCTTAGACTGTATCCAGCCAAAATTCCGTGTTTGGCTAGTTGCTCAATGATTTCAGTCTCGGGTTTAGTAAAGCGTACCGCTGTTTCATGGAAAAAGGGACGGTCGAAAACAGCGTCGATACCATCAATGGCGGTTAGTTGCTCAAGTAATAATTTTGTGTTGTTATGGCTGTTTGCTGCAATGGTTTCCAATCCCGCTGGACCGAGGAGCGACATATAAATAGTCGCCGCAGTGGTCATTAATCCCTGGTTGGTGCAAATATTTGATGTAGCTTTGGAACGACGGATATGTTGCTCTCGTGCTTGCAGGGTTAATGTATATCCGTCTTTGCCATCCAGATCGGTGGTTTTTCCAATAATACGTCCCGGCATTTGACGTACATAGGCTTGTTTGCAGCACATGAAACCGAAATAAGGTCCTCCAGAAGACAATGGTATTCCCAGCGGTTGACCTTCACCACAGGCAATGTCTGCGCCATTGCTTCCCCACTGGCCTGGCGGTTGTAATAACGCCAAAGATGTTGGATTCACGGATGCGATTACCAATGCGTTGTGTTTATGTGCCCAGTCAGTGAGGTCATCCATCTCCTCCAGTACGCCAAAAAAATTGGGTTGTTGTATGATAAGAGCAGCAAAATCCCCTGGGTTTTGAGGCAGTGCGTCCAAGTTTATTGCGCCACCTTGGATATCAAAGTCTATTTCCTCCAGCTGTATACCTTGATTTTTGACGATACTGTGCACCACCTTGCGATAAACTGGGTGGGTGCTGTGTGGTATTAATATACGTTTGGATTTTGATTTGCGATTGGCTCGAATCGCCATCAATACCGCTTCGGCTAATGCTGTCGCACCATCGTATAGCGAGGCGTTGGCTACATCCATTGCTGTTAATTGCGTCATCATGGTTTGAAATTCATACAGCAATTGCAATGTTCCCTGGCTGGCTTCTGCTTGGTAGGGGGTATAAGCCGTATAATATTCACCGCGCGTGGTAAGTTCCCACACCGCTGCGGGGATGTGGTGTTCATAAGCGCCAGCCCCTAAAAAACAAAGTGAGGCGTTATCTAATTGGGCGCGTTCGCGCATCAGGCGTGTTATGTCCATTTCACTCATTCGCAAGGGGACATTGTCCAGCCTGTCATGGCGTAGTTGACAAGGTATTTCGTCAAATAACTGTTCAATGCTGGTGACCCCGATGCTCTTCAGCATTTGTTTTATTTCGTCTTCGGTGTGTGGTATAAAAGGCATAGTTGTTATTGTGTCTTAATATTAACGTTAAAAGTTGGTTGTTAATTGGTCTGGATTAATGAGAATCCTCTGCAATTATTTCCTGATAACCGTTTGCATCGAGTAGGGTGCTGATTTCGTTTGGGTCCGTTGGGCGTAATTTAAACAACCATCCGTCACCAAAGGGGTCGTTGTTGACCATTTCAGGGGTGTCAGCAAGGGCTTCATTGGTCTCTGTGATTTCTCCCGATACTGGGCAATATACATCCGAAGCGGCTTTTACCGATTCGACCACTGCACAATCATCCCCACTGTTAAAATTAGCGTCCACGTCAGGTACTTCCACAAAGACCATATCACCTAATAAGCCTTGGGCGTGATCAGTGACGCCGATAGTTAAGGTGCCGTCGCTTTCCTGGCGAATCCATTCATGTGTTTTTGTGTATTTTAAATTGTCTGGTACGTTGCTCATTACTATTATCCTCGTATTATCTGATTATTCGAGTGTAGGTTATAATGTTAGTCAATACAGGATTGCCCAAAGCGTACAAAGGATGGCTTTACAACCTTTGCCGATCGTTTTTCACCGCGAATTTCTACATGGCATTGGTCTTCGGTTTGTGCTGGTACGCGGGCCAAAGCGATTGCGCATTTTAATGTGGGTGAGAACGAGCCACTGGTGATTTCGCCTTCTCCTACGCCATCAACGATAACCTTTTGATGGTTACGTAATACGCCGCGTTCCTGTAGCACTAAACCCACCAATTTGTTGTTGGGGCCAGAGTCTCTCAGTTTTTGTAATACACCACGGCCTATAAAGTCCCGGTCTTCAGGTTGCCAGGCGATTGTCCAGGCTAAGCCCGATTCCAGTGGGTTGGTGGACTCGTCCATGTCCTGTCCGTACAAGTTCATGCCAGCTTCCAGGCGCAAAGTATCCCGTGCACCCAGGCCGATTGGTTCAATGCCTGCTGTCAGCAGATCATCCCATAACTGGGGTACTTGTTGGGATGGTAATACAATTTCATAACCGTCTTCACCGGTATAACCCGTGCGGCCAACAAATATCTCGCCACAGTCGACAGCAAAAAAAGGTGTTAAATCCTGGGCAGCCAGTATTTTATTGCCCAGCGCTTTATGAGCTTTCTCCCGAGCATTAGGGCCTTGCACTGCAAGCATGGCTAAGTCTGGGCGTTCGTCGATGTTAATTTCAAAATTCTGAGCTTGTTTTTCAATCCAGGTTAAATCCTTGTTCCGTGTAGCGGCATTGACGATCATGCGATACCAGTCATCATGCATATAATAAATAATTAGGTCGTCAATGACACCAGCTTTTTCGTTTAGCATACAACTATAAAGGGCTTTACCCTTTTTTTTAAGTCGGTTAACGTCATTCGCAAGTAATTTTTGTAAAAAACCCCGCACTTCGCGTCCTGATAAATCGATAATCGTCATATGGGAAACATCAAATATTCCTGCGTCACGACGTACTTGGTGGTGTTCTTCCAGTTGCGAGCCATAGTGGATGGGCATTTCCCAGCCGGCAAAATCCACCATTTTACCACCAGCGGCAAGGTGTTTTTCATACAGAGAGGTGTTCTTTGCCATATATTTACTCCATTCCCCGTTTTTTTGTGATGTATTTAATGCCTGTTAAATAATGATTAAAGATAGTGAATTGCCCATATTCGTAAGTGTTATATTTGCTTTCGCTAAATTCAACGCATAAAAAAAGGGCGGCAGAATTTATAAAATTCTACCGCCCCTCTGTCCTTGGTAACCTGAGAGTTAAGCACTACCGTTAGCGGGCTGCGTTTCTTGCTGATGCTCGTTATCGCGGCTGCCATCCAATGAAAAGGATTCGCCACCAAAAAAAGCTACGACGATTCAACGTCTTACAGTTAACGGTCATGGTGCTGCCCCTTCGGTGGGCTAACATTGGGTTAGCCGCTCTCCAGAGTCAACCATTGTTGTGGTTCATTTGCCTGAGCGATTCCGGGCGAGTTGCGCCTTCGGCGTCGGTTGGGATGGTAGCGTTGTTATCAACAACCACCATCAACGACCGTTCTCTCCCACAACAATATTATTATCTCGTTGAACCCCGCACTATAACCTTAGTTAACGTCAAAACCAAGCTAGAACAACACGATATTTGAGTAATTGCGGTAATCGTCAAGAAATTGACAGTGTTCCTGCTGGTAGGTTTATGAGAAAAAGCTGAACATCTTATTGAAACACAATAATAAAATGCGTATGCTTTGATAGAGATATGTAGATTGTTAAACCTAAATTAATCAGTTGACTGTTTTATAAGTTATCGTAAAGTTACACGTAAGCTTTTAAAACAGTTGGAGTATCGTGTTTTACCTGCTTCGCTTAATGGAGCAGTACGTGAGTGACGACTTGTCGAGCCGGTTTTTTTGTCACCGCTGGCGTCGTTGCGAATCGTTGTAAATTAAGATAGCTCGCTATTACGTACGGCTTACCCTCGCCAGTCATGTGGTTTTATCGTGGAAAATACACGCTACATGACCTCCAACGGATGATTTTAGGTTAGGATTTTAGGTTAGAAAGGTGCTCCAATCAGGATGATAGAGCGCTGGATGTAAAGTAAGTAAGGCACTTATTTCTACTCAATACTACACATACATGGCAACATGTTATTGCATATTGTGGTATTGCACAAATCAGTAGTGGTCGTCATTTGTTTGGTGCTGCTCAATGTGTGCGGTGCTATGCTGATTAGCTGCGAAGCTTGTTTTCTGTGTGATGTTCAAGGTATTGGTGTGTGGTAAAAAAGTAAGTAGGTGCAATCAGGTAGTAATGGAGACGGGCCATTGCTTAATTTGAGTTCCGCACATCCTCGCTGTTGGAATTTGCTAATCCGAGTGTAACTTACATTCTCAGCTAATCTCTCGCGTTATCGCTAGCTATTAATAAAATAAGAGAGATAGCCGAAACTATAGTAAGTTATTAAGGTTCGGAGCAACGTCCGAGGTGGACTGAAAATGAAAGTAATGAATGGTTCGTTTGCAATGCATAGATATAATTTTAGCTGTTCCTTTTGTCGTCGTGTGTCCCAACTGCTGGTGATGGCGTTTGCCGTATCTGTTTTATTGATAGCCTGTGGCGATGAAGATCCGATCCTATCCTCGACCGATACTAGCCCAATACTAGAAGATTTTGCTATTGCCTATATTAAGCGGCCAGTGGCTTCTTTGGTGAATCCGCGTGATGTAACTGGTTTTCCAGAGGAGCTTGATGTCGATAATGGTGAAGGCCTCATTGCTGGTGATGTCTATTTGCGCGATTTGTCTTCTCCCAGCGCTAAAGAAAGACCACTCACAACATCGCTTACCCAAGTTATCGATGGGCTTAAGTCGGCTGGTGATGTATCCGGCCTCGAAGTGTCATATGATGGCACCAAATTGTTATTTGCATTGCACGAAGGTTTGTATGAAGGGCGAGATGATGATGAGCAACCTACCTGGAACATTTGGGAGTACGACTTAACCGCTGACGAAAACGTGAATCCACTGCGTCAAATTATTGCAGGTGCCCTTATTGCCGAAGAAGGCAATGATGTTGATCCTCACTACTTGCCAGATGGTCGTATCGTCTTCACTTCAGATCGTCAGGCTCGTTCGAAGTCACTGGCGTTGGATATGACGGGTAATCCTGCCGTTAGCCTGGATGAAGACAGGCGCAACCCAGCATTTGTGTTACATGTAATGGATGCCGATGGTAGTAATATTACACAAATTTCTTTTAACCAAAGTAATGACTTGAACCCCACTGTGTTACAAAATGGTAAAATCTTGTTTAGTCGTTGGGACCATCTTGGTGGTCGCAATGAGTTTTCGCTGTACCAAGTGAATCCCGATGGGCGTGATTTCGATGTGACTTATGGGGCGCACAGTCACGACATAGGTTTACCTGACAACGAGCGCATACATTTCATTGATGTACGGGAAATGCAGAATGGCCGTTTATTGGCAACGATTATGCCTCGGTCTGGCACTCGCAGTGGCGGTGAAATGGTGTTTATCGACAAGGAAAATTTTGTCGAAATTGATACACTACGTTTTGGGTCAACAACCCAAAGTACCTCAGGGCAAGAGTCGGCCAGTAATGGGCAAATAAACCCAGGTGCCGGCATATCGGAGTATGGTCGTTACACAACACCTTATCCTATTTGGGAACCTGATGGTGGTGACCGGGTTCTGGTGGCATGGAGCATTTGTTTTGTAAGGCCCCAGGATGATGTCGAGGAACAAGAGCGAAAGTTTTGTACGCCGGAAAACCTGGCCGATGAGCAAATGGTGCAAGCGGATCCATTCTACGGTATCTATATGTTTGATCTCAGCGCCAACCTCAAGCGACCTATTGTGATGCCAGAAAATGGTATGGCCATTACTAATCCGGTGGCAATACTGGCTCGGGACGCTGTGTCCAGACCGACAATTATTCCCAATAAAACAGTGGAAGCTGGGGATTTAGATGCTGATCTGGTGGCGCGTGCTGTTGGTACGCTTAATATTAAAAGTGTGTACGATACAGAGGGTGATTTGGCCATGGTTGACAAGCCATTAGAGCCTCGTAACAGCACAACATTAACCACCGCAGAACGCCAAAATATCCTCATGACTACGGTGTTGATGGACCCCGTTACAAAGGGTGTCTTTAATGGGGATGTCTCAGAGCGGACTGACCTGGTGGAGCGTCGCATCGCAAATATCCCGATCTTAAGTGATCCCATGCAAAGAACAGCAGACCAACGACCCGCGCGGTTTCTCCGGATTACTAAAGCATCTCCCACCTTGGATGAAGTCAATAATAATGCTTTTGGCCGGGGTGGTACTTTTGAAATGCGGGAAATCCTGGGTTATGCGGAAATCGAACCCGATGGGTCGGTATATGTCGAAATTCCCGCCGAAGTACCCATAGCACTTACCGTGACGGACAGGGAAGGGCGGGCGTTAATGAACCACAGTAGTTGGATACAAGTAATGCCTGGAGAGGAACGGGTTTGTAATGGTTGTCATTCCCCAAGAGATGGTCAGGCCAGTATTAATCCCGGTGCTCCGTTAGATGGCATTCCGTTTCCTAATACCGTTAATATTATCGAACCTCAATTGGGTGAAACCATGGCCGAGACTCGTAAACGCCTAAGTTGTTTAGCGGATTGCTCTTATCCAAAGCTAAAAATGGACATTACTTATGTTGATGTCTGGACCGACCCAGGGTTGAGAGTCATTGATGCGCCAAAATCCATGTATTATGTGGACCCGGACGTGACGGATGGAGACGCCGGGCTTGCAACTGATTTGCCAATACTTGGAAAGGATGGCGCTGGTGCCGGGTCTAGTTGTGATGAAGCGTGGGATTGGGCTGCAAACAAATGCCGTATCAGTATCAATTATCCAGACCATATTCAGCCATTATGGGATGTGGACCGGCTCTATGATTTCGATAATGATCTGATAGTGGAAAATTACCGATGTACCACCTGTCACAATAACCGTGACGAGGCGGATGTTCAAAGTCAGGTGCCAGCGGGCGACTTAAATCTGAAGCTGGATACCTTAAACGGTAATAACCGGCTGCCTTCTTACGACCAGCTATTCGATAGTCGTCCAACTCAGGAGTTGGACGCCAATGGGAACCTGCGAGTTAAAATTATTCGTGATGCCAACGATAATCCGGTGTTAGATGCGGATGGCAACGAGCAATTGGTTGATCCGCTACGGCCAGCCATGGTGAGTATCGGGGTAGCCAGGGCTCGTTTTAGTCGTTTGGTGCAAGTGATCACTGGTGAGCAGATGCGTCTTGGTAATTTATTCACCACACCAAATTTTGATCATACCCGTATCTTAACCGATGGCGAAAAACGCTTGATCATTGAGTGGATCGATATCGGCTCTCAGTATTACAATGATCCATTCAGTGTGCCAGCTAATTGATTGTTACTGGGTTTCTCCATTACGATAAAATGTTGCTGCACTGTTTGTTGCGCTGTGAGTTAAGTCGCCATTAATCGGCTCCAATTGTTACAATATATCTTTAGATCACAAATGCACAAAATACCACCTTAAAGGAGCTCAGGTGCTGCCGATAAGGTATATGAAGTGGCATTTGTTAAAATGGCTTGTAAATTACGTATGACGGTAAAATTTGTGCATGCAAATTTAGTATAATGCCGATCAGTACATTGCCTGCTGTATGCCTGTTATAGACTCCCTCTGGTAGGGAGCGTAAATTTTCACGATGCGAGATAATCAATTGGAACTTGCAACTCATTGCAGGCATGGACAAAAATGGATCTATCTTTATTCGATTCCTGCCTGGCGGCATTGGTTTTTGTTCGTATTTGTCTTGTGGTTTTTAGGTGTACAACATGTGCAGGCCGCTGATGGCGAGGCTTATTTACGATTGCAAGTGGCGGATCCTTATGTTGAGTTGCACACCGGCCCAGGACGAGGGTTTCCCGTTTACCATGTTATTGAGCGGCATGATTGGATAGAATTGATCAAACGACGTACCGACTGGTTTCGCGTTAAGGCAAAGGATGGCAAAGAGGGATGGGCGTATATTGATCAAATTGAGCAAACCTTAGCGACGCCGGGTCGGCAAACTAAATTTGCGAATGTTAAGCGACAGGACTTTCGCCAGCGAGATGTTGAATTTGGTGTGTTAGCGGGTGATTTTGAAGGCGCAGCGCTAATGACGGTTTATAGCGGTTATAATTTTACAGAAAATTTATCAGTAGAATTAGCTGTTTCTCAGGCATCAGGTACGTTTACCAATAGTATTTTGATCGATCTTAATGTTCAGTCCACTCCTTTTCCTGGTTGGCGAGTATCTCCCTTTTTTACACTGGGCGTGGGACATTTGCGAAATTCACCGCGAGCCACATTTCTGTTGGCAAAAGAAACCAGTGATGTAACTGCAAATGCGGGCATCGGCGTACGTGCTTATTTAACCCGGCGTTTTGTGTTCAGAGGTGATGTTAAACAGTATGTTTCATTTATCAGCGATGAAGATAATGGAGAATTTCTTGAATGGAAATTAGGGTTTTCATTCTTTTTTTAAGATGGCTCAATCGTGTCAGGCGCAGCAATCGTGTTGCTAGCTTGGTTGCGCTGGTTTCGCTCGTTGCGGCATTGCCTGTTATTGCGCTTGAAGGTCCGTTACCTGCGGGGCAGCCATTGATTAACCCTGAAGTGGAACGCAAAGAAATTATAGAGGCAAAAATTGATACGGAAGATCTTGAAGTGGGTATTTTCGGGGGATTGTACAGCACCGAAGATTTCGGTACTAACCCTGTCGTCGGTGTACGGTTGGCGTATCATATTACGGAGGATTTTTTTCTAGAACTTGCGGCAGGGCAAAGCAATACGCGAGAATCCACATTAGAGGAATTTGCCAGGCTGGCAATCTTAAATGATGATGAGCGCAAATTAAGCTACTACAATTTTTCTATCGGTTACAACCTACTGCCCGGTGAAGCATTCGTTACGGCAAATTGGTCCTTCTACACGGCTTTTTATCTTATTGCAGGCATCGGTAATACTAAATTTGCTGGCGACGACGCCTTTACCATTAATACTGGAGTGGGATACCGGTTTATTGCGACTGATTGGATGGCAATTCACGTGGATTTTCGTAACCATATTTTTGATATGGATTTATTGGGCGTGAAAAAAACAACTAACAATCTGGAGTTGCATACGGGTATTACTTTTTTCTTCTGATGCTAGGTTCTGTTGATAACTGGTTTTAGATGGTTGAATTATAAGGGTTACACTAGTTGATACACTACACTAGCAGCACATGGTTTTTGAGGTGAAGGTAGTGGCAACAATAACTAAAAAAGAGGTCGTTTATGAATAATAGAGCAGGTACAAAGCCAGTGACGACGGCATCGGTCCTGCTTGCCCTGCTGTTGCTTGTGTCCTGGGTCAAGGCTGAACCAGCAAAAGGCAAAGCACCGGATTTCACGTTGAAAAGTGTTCGTGGCGATAATTTAAAGCTCAGTGAGCGCCGTGGTGAGGTGGTGATGGTAAATTTTTGGGCGTCCTGGTGTAAGCCATGCCGTGAGGAAATGCCGGTCTTAAATGAATTGTATCTCAAGTATCGTGACGCAGGTTTTACGTTATGGGCGATTAATGTTGAGCAAAACCTTGTTAAAGCAAAGCGATGGCTACGTGAAGTGCCAGTCACTTTCCCTGTTTTGTTTGATGACAGCAACAATGTCAGCAAACGCTACAATGTAGATGCCATGCCCAGCACCTATTTGATTGATCGTGACGGAAACCTGCGCTACCTGTATCAGAGCTATGAGCCAGGATACGAAGACGAATATGAAAAACAAATTCGGGAACTCATGAGAGAGTAATACCGCAACCACATTGACACACACTAAATAGTTACACAAACTAAATGTGTTACATCAATTTTCACAAGGTTTTTTTGTTCAAAGTGAGAGTCGTCGTGAATAAATGCCAGCTATTGTTCTTGGTGCTCAGCGTTACACTGCTATCGGGGCTAAGTGTCGGCTGTAGTAGTATTGAGCCTTGGGTCAAACCTTATGAGCGAGCCAATATGGCAGACCCCATCATGAGTTTTGCCCGTGACCCGGTTGCGGAAAGTTACCGTAATCATGTGCACCAGGCGCGCGAAGGTGCACGGGGTGCAGAATCAGGAACAGGTGGGGGTTGTGGCTGTAATTAAGATCCGACATTGGCCCACGTGGTTGGTCGCACTCATTTATGCCTTGTTTGGCATAAGTGTGCCGTTGATGGCGGCGATTTTGCCCGAAGACCGCGCTGATGTGTTATACCACGGGTATGACGGCGATGGCGTAAGCGTCGATGGGCCCTCGATTTTATTGCGTAAACAAATTGGCAAACATAGCTCAATATATACAAATTATTACACTGACGCGGTCTCTAGCGCCTCGATTGATGTGCGCACGACTGCTAGCCCTTATACGGAAGAGCGCGAAGAGAAAAGTCTAGGGGTTGACTTGTTATTTGATAATACGAATATGTCGTTAGGTTACACTAATAGCGAAGAAAACGATTATTCGTCCGATTCTTATCATTTTGGGATTAGCCACAGTATGCTGAGCGGCTTAACCACCGTGAGCCTCGGACATTCTGTTGGTTCAGATCAAGTGCGCCGTAACCGATATGATTCGAATGGTAACCTGATTGGTACCGACCCGGGGTTTGGTGAAAGGTCCCTGGAGCGGCGGAATTACCGTTTGAGTGTTTCCCAGGTTATGACTAAAAACCTAATCATGAGCCTGGCTTTTGAGGCAATAACTGATGAGGGATACACACAAAATCCCTACCGAAGTGCACGTATTCATGAGCTCAATCCTGTATTTGTAAATGGCATCGAAGTACCGGGTTTTATTTCAGAACGCTATCCGGGGACACGCACCAGTGATGCTATTGCATTAAGAGCGAATTATTTTTTACCGTATCGGGCAGCGATTCGCACGGAATTTAAGTATTTCGAGGATACTTGGGGAATTAAGGCGCAAACCTATAAAATCGAGTACACTCATCCGTTGGGCGAGAACTGGATTGTAGATGTTCGTTACCGTTTGTATACGCAAACTGCGGCAACATTTTATAAGGATGTTTTTGAGCAAAATGAAGACACGTTGACCTTTAGAGGGCGTGACAAAGAACTCAGCCAGTTCAATAGCCAGTCTTTTGGTTTGGGCGTTAGTTACGATTTTATGAAAAATGGTTGGTGGCATTTTGATCGAGGCAGCCTGAGTTTTTCGTTTGACCGTATGAATTTTACATTCGATAATTTCACAGATTATGATACCAGTGACCCAGATGACATTGATGATCTGGGCAAGCTATTTGTATTTTCCGCTGATGTGGTTCAGTTTTATATCTCGGTATGGTATTAACCTTTTTTAGGGATAACGTGAGAGTCGTTTGATGTTTGGGTGGCCATTATTGCTGGAGATGCTTATTCAATCGCATTTACCAGCAGTAACTGGGATTAACGCTGAAATGTAATAAATTTTGCCAAATAACAACAAAATTGTACCAATAATGAACCTGACAACACGGGGACAAATGTTGTGAAAATAGACGTTGTAAAAGTGACATTGAAAATTCTGCTCATCATAATGGCGGCTGTTTTGGTGACTCCAGCTGGGTTTTCGGCGGATAACCGTGCGGCGATGCTGGATGATAAAGTGCAGTCACTGAAAACAGAAGTGATGAAGCTGAACAGGGATCTGTTTATTTTAGAGGAAGAGTTATTATTTCCCACCAGTACTCAAATAGCGGTTTTTTTATCGACGGATGTTGGTAACTACTTCAAGTTAGATTCAGTCCAACTTAAAATAGATGAAAAAATTGTCGCTAATTATCTCTACACCCAGCAGGAGCGTGAGGCGCTGTCCCGGGGCGGTGTACAGCGACTTTACATCGGAAATGTAAAAAAAGGTAAACGTGAAATAGTGGCGGTGTTCAAGGGGCCGGGGCCTAATGGCCGTGAATATAGTCGGGGTACTACGCATGTTTTCGAAAAAGGTTCGGGCACTAAATACTTGGAGTTGAAAATTACCGATGTGTCTCAAAAACTTCAACCTGAATTTATTGTAAAAGAATGGGAGTAGTCATAAAGGATTAACCGGGGGCATAGCCGTGGTATTTGTTAAACAGCTTAAAAAATGGAAAATACATCAAATACCAGGTTTGCTGGTATTGTTGCTAAGCCTGACGATACCTGGCTTGGCTTGGGCGGGTTCGGCTAAAAAAAGCACCGTTGTTCGTGACCTGGATTATGGCGTTGTGCTTTATAATTTTTTCAGGGGGAAGTATTTCGATGCTGCCGTTCACCTTATGGCATCCAAGGAACTTGGCCGTATTCCTCACCATCTGGACGATTCCGATTTATTGTTGGGTGGCTTGTTATTATCCTATGGTTTACATCAAGAGGCCGAATTAGTGTTTAGCCGTTTGATTGACGATGGTGTGGCACCGCATATCCGGGATGAAACTTGGTTTTCCATCGGCAAAATTCGGTATCAAAAGGGGTTGCAGGACGATGCCATTCGCGCTTTTGAGCAAATTCAAGGTTCCCTTAAAAAAGATATGCTTGCCGAAAGCCATTTATTGTTGGCAAACTTATTAATGGCGCGCGGTGAGTTTAAACAGGCTTCAACGATTTTGGAAAAATTGCCAGGCCACTCTGTCGATGCAGTTTTTGCAAAATATAACCTCGGTATTTCATTGTTTCGTAGCGGTCGGGAAATTGAAGGAGCGGAATATCTGGCTGAAGTAGGGCGTATAAAAGACACTGATGCTGAGGTGCTAGCGTTGCGGGATAAGGCTAATCTTGCCTTAGGGTATGCTTTATTGGGTCAAGAAGAATCCAGCAAAGCCCGCGCTTTTTTCCAGCTTGTACGACTCAAAGGCCCATTTTCCAATAAAGCTTTGTTAGGCTTTGGCTGGTCTCACGCAATGCAGAAAGACTTTGAGTCTGCGCTGACGTCCTGGATGGAGTTACGTTCACGAAAACTAACAGACTCTTCGGTCTATGAGTCACAGTTGGCCGTGGGGTATGCGCTGGAGCAGTTAAAGGCATATCCTCAATCGATGCAGTCTTACCTTGAGGCAATCACTTTATTTAAAGATGAAAAGCTGCGCCTGGATGGTGCTATGAAAGAGGTGCGTAATGGTGAGTTGATGAGCTACCTGGTGTCACAGGCATTAGGCGAAAAAACAGGCGTTATCAGTGAAAAAGGCTTATTGCAGGAAGTGCCTGAATTTCGGTTTATTACCGGCATTGTGTCAGGCCACCAATTTCATGAAGCAATAAAAAATTTACGTGATCTGCAATTATTGCGAAACAATTTAAAATACTGGGGAAATGCCATCCCGACTTACAAAGACATGCTGCGCTTGCGGCGTCAGGCATATGAGGAACGATTGCCGCGCTTAATGCCGGGAGAAGGTGATTTCAAATTAGTCGCCGTTAAAGATGAAAAAACCTTATATGAAGAAGAATACAGGCGCATTGTCTATGAACAGGATATTAGGGCGGTAGCGACAGGAAAGGAAGCAAAATTGCTCAATCGCCTCGACACCATTAAAGAGCGCCTACAGAAAGTTGGGCAGCGCATGAATACCAAGCAATACGGTCGTTATGAAAATAAATACCGTCTTTACCGCGGTTTGCTTGAGTGGGAGATTAGTACGTCTTTTAATCAGCGTGCCTGGAATATGCGTAAGGGACTGAATCAGTTGGATAGAGAAATAAAAAAAACCGAGACTCAGCAAAAGAACATACAGCTGGCAAAAAAGCGCGCACCGAAGGGGTTTGAAGGTTATGATCGCCAAATAGTGCGTATGGGCAAACGAGTAAAAGAGCTTCAAGCGCGTATCGATACGGTTTATGCACTGCAGCAACAGCAAGTGCAGGATATTATTATCGCGGAGTTATCCTGGCTTAAAGAACGCCTGAGTGAATACATGGATCAAGCGCAGTTCTCTTTGGCGCGACTCCAGGATATTGCTTCGGAGCAGAATTGAGATTGAGTAATATGTTTAATCGAAAGCACATAAAAACGATTGTATTCGTTCCTGTTGTTAGTTTAGCCATTCTGTTGCTGGGGGCTTGCAGTACATCAAACAAAGGAGAAATGGCAACGCTGGGTTCGTTGCAAAAGCGAGCGATTAAAATAACGCCACAAAAATTGCCAACGGCTAACAAGTCTGATGCCCGACAGCGCTATAAAGATTTTGCCAAAAATACTGACAACCAGGAGTTACGTGCGATTGCCTTGGAACGGCTAGCCGATATCCAACTGGAAAGCCGGGAGGAGCAAGATACACTGGCTGTGGAGCAGCGTCGCGACAAACTGGAAACCATTGAGGGCACTAATGCGCCGGTAGATGAAGATTTAGGCGATTATTCCAACGTTGCGAAGCAATATGAACGACTATTAGCACGGTATCCGAAAGGGCGGGACAACGAAAAAATACTTTATCAATTGGCGCGCGCTTATGATTTAAGTGGTCAGAACAAAAAATCTTTAAAGGTGCTGGATCGTATCGTTAAGGAATACCCGGATACTAAACACGTGGAGGAGGTACAGTTCCGTCGCGGGGAGATTTATTTTTCGTTTAAAGACTATAAGAATGCCAGTCGTGCTTATGGTTATGTATTGTCTAATCGGGATTCGAAATATTATGAGCGATCGCTCTATAAGCACGGTTGGTCACTTTTTAAAGTCGGTCGCTTGGAACAAGCCCGTTTCTCATTTTACAAATTACTGGATTTACATTTTGATGGCGGTGGGCATTACGATAATTTTTCCCGTTCTGATAAAGAATTGATGGACGATACGCTGCGTGTAGTCAGTTTGTCATACTCGTTTCAGGATAATACAAAAACGATTCGAGAGTTTTCAAAGCTCTATGGTTGGCGAAAGTACGAACACCGTATTTATCAGGGGTTAGGAAACTTATATCTAAAACAGGAGCGCTTTGAAGATGCCGCAAACGCCTTTAAGGCCTTTGCGGCAGCGTATCCCAAAAGCCGGGAAGCGCCCAAGTTTTTAGTTCAGGTTATCAATATTTATGAGAAAGGTGGTTTTACCAACAAACTTACCGTTGCCAAGTCGGACTTTGTAACGACTTATGCTATCGGCAAGGCTTATTGGTCGCGCCATGATCGTCAGTTGTTAGATGATATATCGCCATTTATTAAATCTAATTTAGATGATCTGGCTCGTCACTATCATGCCAAGGCACAAAAATCCAAAAAAACCAATGACTATAATGCTGCAGCCCACTGGTACCGTGAATATGTGCGTTCATTTCCAGCGGATACTAAAGCGGCAGAAATGAATTTTTTGTTGGCTGAAATACTGCTGGAAACCAAGGACTATGCTAATGCCGCTATCGAATACGAAAAAACGGCGTATAACTATAGTGCGAATACGAAAAGCGCCGAGGCAGGTTATGCTGCTTTACTTGCCCATCAAAAAATTATAGATACACTGGCGGGGGATCGGCGCGCAGCAAAACGGCATCAAACAGTGGATAGCTCATTGCGATTTGCAAAGGCATTTCCCGGTGACCAACGAACGCCGTCAGTGTTATTAAAAACATCGGAGGAATTGCTCGACTTAAAACGTATTGGAGAAGCCTCTGCCACTGCAAAACAGGTGCTGAAACTTGATGCAAGTGTTGGTATCAGTAAGGCTTTTAAAGCCTCGGCCTGGGCGATCATTGCTTCTGCAGAGTTCGGGCTGGGTAACCATATCGAGGCAGAGCAAGCCAGTATGGCGCGCTTGCAACTCAGTGCGACCAATGACAAAGACCGAAAGGTGCACAGTGAACGCCTTGCTGCTGCGATCTACAAACAAGGCGAGCAGGCGCGTGCCAAAGGCGAGTATCGGGAAGCGGCGAAGCATTTTCTACGGGTAGGCGATTTAGCGCCGGATTCATCCGTTAGGCCCGTCGCGGAATATGATGCTGCTGCCGCGTTGGCAGAGATCAGTGCTTGGAAACAAAATATAATGGTATTAAGCCGATTTGTCCGCGATTTTCCGACGCATAAATTCGTAAAGGACGCCACCGAAAAATTAGCGTTTGCCTATGAAAAGACGGGTAACTGGGCTCAGGCTGCGCAAACCTATGACACGATATATGCGGGTGAGACAAACCCTGAGCGTAAACGTGCTTTATTGTGGCAGATAGCTGAGTTTTATGAAAAAGCAGGTAAACAATCTGCCGCAGCTGATATTTATACACGTTACGTGAAGTACTTTAATGAGCCCATTGAGCAATCCATCGAAGCCCGTCAAAAGGTTGCGGATATCTATAAAAAACGCGGCAATCACAAAAAACGAAAACAGCTATTGCTTGACATCGTCAAGACTAATGATGGGGGGCAGGCCACTGAGCGCACTCGTTTTCTAGCGGCCAGCGCTGCACTGGAATTAGCAGAACCCACCTATCAGTTATATCGGAATATTCACCTGGTGTTGCCACTTAAAAAGAACCTTAAAAAGAAAAAAGCAGCAATGCAAAAATGCATCGAGGCATACACTAAAGCGGCCAATTATGGCGTTGCGGCAGTAACAACCGCATCAACTTACCGTATTGCGGAAGTCTATAATGATTTCAGTCGTGGATTATTCGCCTCGCAGCGTCCAGTGGGTTTGTCACCAACTGAATTGGAGCAATATGGTTTATTACTCGAAGAGCAGGCTTTCCCTTTCGAGGAAAAAGCGATCGAAATACACGAAACTAACGCGGGGCGTGTCAAAACGGGCGTTTACGATCAATGGGTCAAGAAAAGTTTTATTGCATTACGTAAATTGCGTCCCGTGCGTTATGCCAAGTTAGAGCGCAGTGAGTTGTTTGATGTGGCAATTGAGTGAAAATGGATTTATCTAAAGGAGGGACGCGAATGAAAACTGTCTTGATCATTATGTTGTTTGGTATGACCGTTATAGCACCGTTGATTATTGCGGATGACCGTTTGGAGTTGGATGAGACCAATATCCAGGGTGCTAGTGAGTTGCCAAAGGTTCTTTATATTGTACCTTGGAAAAAAGCGGAGCTTGGGGATAAACCCGTAAAAGTGAATCGCCTTGTCGACGAGGTTCTTTCACCCGTTGATCGCGAAGTTTTGCGCCGGGAGGTACGTTTTTATGAGCAATCAGAAGCGCAAAGCGGAGGGCTGAGGTAGTATCGCCTTCTGGGGCATATTGAACCAGGGCTTCAAGCACTCCATTGATGTGTAAATCTGAAAAGACCCATATTCGTCTCTGGTGGGTTAAAAGCCCAATATGTCGTCACGTAAGCAGCCTTTTCCTGTTTGTGGTTGAATGGTAGCCATGATTAACGGGAAGTTACTGAAGCAGTCGTATTGAATTTAGTGTTTATTCGTGTTTTTCATCAATATCCATAACACTGGTAAAGTACCCACTACTAACATTAATGCCGCAGGTGCTGCCAGTTCCAGCATTTCTTCACTGGCCTCTATCCAGATTCTTACCGGTAAGGTGTCAAAGCCAGTAGGCCGTAGGATCAGTGTTGCTGGTAGTTCTTTAAGAGCATCAATAAACACCAACACCCAAGCACTGGCCAGGCCGCCACGAATCATAGGGAGAATGACTCGGCGCAGATTTTCCAGTGGTGTCGCACCTAATATTCTACCAGCTTGTTCAATGGAAGGGGTTAATTGTTGCATGGCGGCGTCCTGAGACTGTACCGCCAATGGTAAAAACCGAATAATAAGCGCCAGTAACAGAGCAAAAATACCACCATATACCACCGGCAGTGTCGCAATGATAAACGTTAGTATTCCCAGCGCAACTACTGGCCCGGGTAGAACAAAACCAACACTGGAAACCTGAATCAATGCGTTACTGAACGAGGAGCGTAGGCGATGATTGTATAACGCAATGGGTAGCGCAACCACACTTGCAATGGTTGCACAGATGGCCGCCAAGGATAATGAATTGAGAGCATAACCCCAAAATTCCTGATTAATTAAATCCTGAGTCCATGCCTCCCAACTCCAGGACAGCATCCAGACAATAGGTAAAATGAAAGAAAATAATGTAATGAGACTTAGCCAGAACCATATGAAGGTAACTTTTGAGGGGCTGGCCGCTGTTAATACATGTTTGCGTGTTTGGCGGCCGCTGTAATAACGCTGCCGGGCGCGAAAAAATCGTTCCAGCACAAGAAACGTCAAACTTAGCGCAATTAACACCAAGGATAAACCTGCTGCGGATTGGTAGTCAAAGCGGCCACTCATTTGTAAATAGATGCTGAGTGTGAAGGTTTGAAAATGCAGCATGCTGACAGCGCCAAAATCCGATAATGCATGTAATACGACCACGGCCAGACCGGCTGCGATAGCAGGTCTGAGTAGCGGTAAATTGACTCGCCAGAACACTTGTGATTTGCGCGCACCTTGAATTTGCGCGGCTTCTTCTAGTGTTCGAGTGGATACGGATAAAGCGGAATATGCTAGCAAGAAGACATAAGAAAAGCCCGCCAGTGATAGCACCAGCGTGGCACCAAAAATGTTATAGATGTCTGGTATCTCGACAGTATCACCAAAAAAATATTGCCAGGTTATGCCAATCCAGCCGTCAGGTTCAAAAAGTGTAGTATAAATATGGGCAAATACATAAGTTGGAATGGTGAGTGGTAATATCATTAACCATATTGCACATTGTCGCCCAGGGAAATCATGTCGTGCAATCCACCAGGCTGCGCTAACACCCAAGATAAAACAGCCTATGGCGACAAGCACAGCCAGCGAGAGAGTATTCCATAGCAATTCCGGAAGGCGGCTGCTCCAGAGTCGTAGCCATTGCTCGAACGAAAGTTGAAAACTTTCGTATACCACAAACCACAGAGGTATCGAAGCTAATACGACTACCAGCACTGCCATATTGCCGAGCGAACTGAACGCCCGCTTTGTCACCCTGGCGGTAATGTGCTGTAGTTTTTTACGATTGCTAATGACATTAATTATTATGGCATTCCTATGGCTTCGATGAGATCAATTGTTTCGTTACGGTGCTTGCCCAGCTGATACATTGGCACATCGGCAACCTTAAAGCTTCCGGCCGCAGGCACAACAGCACTCGCCGCTACGCCATCGCGGGTTGGGTATTCACGATTGATTTCTGCAAACACCTTTTGGCCTTTTTCGGATATTAAGTACGCAAGCAATTTTTTTGCCAGGGCCTGTTTTTTAGAATATTTCGACATGGCGATACCTGCGACATTCCATGCGACGCCTATCTCATTGGTGCCTTGGTCTGGGAGTATTATCGTTATTGGTGCCTCAGGATGTTTGTCGAGATGTCGGTAAATATAATAATGATTGACCAGCCCGACACTTATTTTTCCTGATGCAACAGCGCTGACAATTTTACTGTGCTTGTTAAACACTTTTCCACCGACATTGCTTTTCATGCCGGAAAGCCATGTTTTCACTTTATCTTTGTTGGTTGCCAGTAGGTATACAGAAACACCAGCGATATAACTTTCATTGGTGCTGTGGGTAATGCCTAATTTGCCCTTGAGTGCTGGGTCAGCAAGATCAAAGACTGAGCGAAGAGAATCAGCAAAGGGGCTGTTGGTATTAACCACTAAGACGCGGGCACGTGCCGAAAGACCAATCCAGGTATCGTTTTTAGCGCGATAGTTCGTGCCAATATCAGCGACGATCGATGCTGGTAGTTTAATGAACAAACCCAAATCACTGCCTTTCTGCAATGTGCCAGCGTCATTGCTGAGAAACAAGTCCGCGTCAGTGCGGTTGCCCTCAATGCGTAGTTTGTTCAATAATGCGGTGGATTCACCGCTGTGGATAATAACGTCAATTCCAGTTTCTTTGGTAAATTGCTTAATAACTGGTTTAACAAATTTGTCGCTACGACCTGAAAAAACAACAATGGAGTCAGATGCTTGTGCAGCAGGGATGGCTGACAATAGCGCGGTAAGTATTATAATTGCGGCATTTGTAAAAGATTTCATATTGTGCCTCGCTCATTTCTTATTTAAATCTTAATCTAAATGATAATAATTCTCATTTACAAAATCAAGTAGAATTTGCAATTAAAATACCTATGTTCGGCGAATGTGAACCCTAAACCTATCCGTTGAGCACTTATTAAGCTGCGCTGACCCTTTGAAATAATTGAAATATTGTGTTACGAGCAACTTCACTCAAAGGCTGAGTACATTATTGGTGGTATGTTTCGTTTCACGGGCGAAGTCTCAACAAGGAGGTTAGATTAGTGATTCGCGTTTCGCGAGCTTGGGTAAGTCGCCCGCTAGCCCCATTGCATGACGCAGAATCAGGTTTTTTGCTGGCGTGATGTTGTCCATCAGGTTCAGTCCAATGTTTCTCAGGTTGCATAATAGGGTTTGCTGACTACCGAATAAAGTTTTAAAAGCAGCCATTGTGGTTAACATGGCGAGATTATTGCCTTTGCGCCAGCGTTCATAGCGGCGCAATACCTGATAGTCGCCGATATCCCGGGTTGTTTCAGCGGTTCGGGGATTATGCAGGTTGGTACAATCCAGCAAAACTTCTGCCAACGTCGCCGCATCGGCAAAGCCCAGGTTAAGGCCTTGCCCGGCCAATGGATGAACCGTATGAGCAGCATCCCCCATTAATGCGATACGGGGTTTGACATAGCAGTTGGCGTGTTGGCTTTTTAAGGGAAAGCTGGCCAGTTTTCCGGCTGTTAGAATTGCCCCCAGTTTATGTTCAAAAGCATCGGCGAGTGTAAGTTGAAAATCCTGTGTTGCCATTTTAAGAAGTGCTTGGGCATGTTCCGGTGTGGTGCTCCATACAATAGAGCTATAACCGTTACTGAGGGGTAAAAATGCTAAAGGGCCCGTTGGCATAAAACGCTGCCACGCGGTTTCCTGGTGGCATTTTTCGGTTTTAACCGTGGTGACTACTGCGGTTTGTTGGTAATCTTTGCTATTAACGGTGATACCTGCTGCTTGCCTTACCCAAGAGTTTGGGCCATCGGCGCCAATAATCAATTTTCCAGTCAGGGTTTTTTGATTTTCAAGTTGCAATTGTGTTCGTTGACCGTCGCTGGAGAGTTGTGACGGTCGATGCTCGAAGAAGAGTGCGATATTGTCAAACTGCTGCAACCGCGTTATTAAAGCAGACAGTATAACGTTATTTTCAATAATATGGCCTAAACAGGGCTCGCCTAATTCCGCGCTGTCAAAATGGATTATGCCATGACCGGCACTATCCCAAACATGCATTTCGCGAAATGCACTAATGCGCATTTTTTTGATGGTATCCCACACGCCTAATGACGCTAAAATATTTTGTGTTGCACGAGTGATGGCACTCACGCGGATATCAACATGTTGTTTGTCCCAGGTTGCCACAGGTCGATGCTTGTCAATGATGGCTACCGATAAACGGCTGTTTGCCAGAATATTAGCAAACAATGCGCCAACTATGCCGCCACCAACAATGATGACATCAAACTCAGTTGTGTTCGTATTCGTCGTCATAAGGGTAGCCCTCTCGCCAAGCGTGGTAGCTTCCCAGCCAGGCCCATGCTGTGTTTTGCCAGCAGGTGTTTCAGTGGTGGGCAAATATCCGTGCTAATAAGCCCTACGTTACGGACCAATGATAGCGGCGCAAAGCGATTTGAAAAAACACGTACCAGTGTGTTTGTAAAACCGATAATACGACGATGGTCTTGTTTGCGCCATAATTGGTAGGCGCTTAATGCCTCAGTGTTGCCGATGTCGGTTGCTGTGCTTTCGTTCTCCATAATAATTTGCGCTAACGTCGCCACATCACGCATGCCCAAATTAAAACCTTGTCCGGCAATGGGGTGCAGAGTGTGTGCTGCATTTCCTATAAGAACGAAACGTTGTTGCGTCTGAGGCTTCGCCTCTATTAATCGCAATGGGTAGCTTGCGCGTTTGCCCACATGGGTGAACCTGCCTAACCGGGTGCCAAATTGATGTTGTAGCTTTTTCAAAAAGGCAGCATCATCAAGTGCCATTATGTCATCTGTATTATCGTTGTGTTGGGTCCATACCAGCGAGCAGCGATTGCTTGATTTGGATGAGTCCGGTAGGGATGGTTCTGTTATGGGTGATGCGGTCATCGGTAACAGGGCCAGTGGACCTGAGCAGGTAAAACGCTCGTAAGCCACGTTGTTATGTGGTTTGCTGGTCGACAAGTTGCTGATAATGGCGGTTTGTTGGTAGTCGTGTTCTTTGGTTGTGATGCCTAGCATGTTACGCGCGCTGGAGCGATCACCGTCAGCGGCAACAATCAGCCGTGTGTGTAAGGTTTGTGATTGCCCATCCAGGTCCAGTGTCACCTTGGCGGCATCAGTGTTGAGCTTAAGGTTTGACACCCTGGCTGGACGGATGAAATCAATGTTTTTGACATTGTCCAAATATTGGTAAAGAATTTTACCTAATGTCCTTGCGGTAATGACATACCCTAATGCTTCAACTTTTTCATCGCAACTGTTGATGCGGGTCATGCCCCAATGACCGCGATCTGATACATGAATTTTAGTAATCGCAGTGACATAGGGGGATATGTCTTGCCATAAACCCATTGCACGAAATATTTGTGCGCTGCCGTAAGATAATGCAATGGCGCGATCATCGTAACTGGGGGGAGTGTTTTCGGTCACATTAGTGTGTGCTTCGACAATCGCTATTCTGAACGGTTTGTTACCCAACGCACATCCCAGGCTTGCGCCTACCATGCCGCCACCGACTATTATAATATCGTATTGGTTTGTTGGGTTTGTCAAGAGTTGCTTCCTGTGCCTGTAAAGTATTAGGCTGAGCCGTTACCTGCCATTAGGATGTTTCATTAGAGGCCATCATTGTTTCGATATCTACAACGGTTTTTGGTGCGTGTTTCGATAGCACTTCATGGCCGTTTTTAGTCACCAAGACATCATCTTCGATGCGTATGCCAATGTTCCACCAGCGTTTGGCAACTTTGCGGCTGCCAGCGGGAATATACAGGCCGGGTTCGACAGTGAGCACCATGCCAGGTTCCAGCAGACGCCAGCGATTGTCAAGCTTATAATCACCGACATCATGAACGTCCATGCCCAGCCAGTGGCCGGTGCGATGCATATAAAAGCGGCTATACGCTTTATTTTTAATCAGTTGCGATAGTGTGCCCTTCAGTAGTCCCAGCTTTATCAAGCCCTTCGTTAAGGATTTGACAGCGGCATCGTGGGGGGCATTCCAGTAATTTCCAGGTTTGACCTGTTCTATCGCCGCAAGTTGCGCGTCAAGAACGACATTGTAAATATCTTTTTGTGCGTTGTTGAATCGGCCATTAACGGGAAAGGTTCGGGTAATATCTGATGCGTAGCATTGCGTTTCCGCGCCAGCATCAATGAGCAGTAAATCACCCTCGTTTAACGGTCTGTTATTTTCGATATAATGTAAAATACAACCGTTTGCACCGCCCCCTACTATTGATGGGTAGGCCTCTGTGCAGGCGTTACAATTGAAGTGATGCAATATCTCAGCTTCAATTTCACATTCATTTAATCCTGGCTTACAGGTTTTCATTGCTCGTATATGAGCTTGTGCGGATATTTTGGCTGCTTTGCGCATAACAGCAATTTCAGCCGGGCTCTTAAATAAACGCATTTCATGGAGTAAGTGCTCAAGAGCGATGAATTCCCGTGGTGTTTTTATCCCGGCACGGGATTGTTTTTTAATTTGTTGGACCCAGCCGATAACCCGCTGATCAAATGTTGCATCATGGCCTAACGTATAATAAATACGATCACAGTTTTCCAGCAGTCGGGGCAGGATATTATCGATATCATTGATGGGGAACGCATCATCAGCGCCATAAAATGCTTTGGCGTCTTCCAGTCCGGCGCGGGGGCCGGTCCAGGTTTCCATTTGTGGATCACGTTCGCGGCAAAATAACAGGTATTCCCCGTGTTTGTTGTTAGGGGCGATGACGCAAACGCTATGCGGTTCGCTAAATCCCGTAAGGTAGTAAAAATCACTGTCAGGCCGGTAACGATATTCAACGTCACTGTTTCGTGTTACCGGTGGCGCTGCTGGCAAAATGGCAATACTGCCTTTGCCCATTGTCTTGGCTATTCGTTTGCGCCGTTTGGCAAATTCGGACTGATTCATGGTTTGTTTTTATGCGTCAATTAAAAAATAGGTTTTACAGCATTAGACCAGCGACAGCTGCGCAGGGTTATTGTAATGAATGCAATTGTCCTGATTGCTCAAGTGTTTGGGGATGTATGTGCGTCCGTGTTCCCTAGTGAAATATTGCGTTATCGGTGTTGACCGTCACTATCTTGTTGGGGTGCATTTCCTCATTTATTAACAGTATACCTATGCGCACATATTCAATTAAATTTTCCAGCGCATTTTCATCATTTTCGGTGCCTTGCAGTTCATAGCGGGTGCCAGCGCGAGCAATTTCAACCAAGTCCTGAGAAATTTCGGCGGCATTTTCCGGTAATTTTCTGAAGTCATGAATGCCTCCTATGCTTAGGCCAATCAAAAACCCTTGGCACCAGTCTGCCAAAGCGTGAACCCGATTTTCCAGGTCTTCATTATCATTTGGTAGCAGCAATTGAAAATCACAGGTTGGGTCGTTTAGCTGTTTTAATGTTTCTGCGTGCAGGTGGCCTAATGCGTGTTGTGCTTCGCGCTGTAATAAATTATTGTTATCCATGTTGATTTGCATTTGTTGAAACCATGTTTGTGGTTCAGTCATATTTTCGGTGCATAATAAACCGCACAAGGTGCCGTGTGCTTCACTGCAACCAATGTCGGTGTTCATATGTTCAAGTGCGGTGTCAATTACGTCACAATCAAATGTGTTGTTATGTGGCTGGTCATTCATCATCATAAATTATCGTTCATTTGTGCTTAATTCTTAGCGCATACTTATCATCAGGTGTGGAATAACGGGCACATTTTGGTGCTGTGTCAGACTTGTCCTAGCATCTTGCATTCATCAGGTCGTCAGCTTTAGCCTACATTCATGATTGACCGACCAACAATACTTGGCGCTTTAGGCGAATACACATCAAATTTGATGATTGTAGGCAAGCAGGTGGTGCAGGGCGCTAATCTGTGTTTTCTCGTTTTTTTTGTCATAAATTTTGCTTGACGGATTGAATCTGGTGAGATTTCAATAACGTCGGATGAGTCATTATACCACCAGCAAGCGGAATGCCAAAAACGATAAAAAATAATTAATAATTCGTTGACCACTGATGTTTGGCGAATTATATTGGGCAGTCGTATGTCGGGTATACCAGAAAAATGAATGAAGCTGATATAACACAGTTAGAGAATCAAATTGACGAGTTAATTAAAATTTGCAGCCACCTCAAAGACGAAAACGCGTTCTTAAGGGAGCGTCAAGAATTATTGGTGGAGGAACGCGCGAGGTTAATTGAAAAGGCTGACATGGCGCGTAATCGGGTTGAAGGTGTTTTAACACGATTAAAAGCAATGGAGCAACAGGCATGAGTAGTGACGAGGTTATTCCCATTACCGTAAGAATCCTCGATAAGGACTACCAGGTCGCTTGCCCTGATGATGAGCGAGGTCAGCTAATGGATTCCGCACGTTACTTGGACGATAAAATGAAAGAAATCCGTAATTCTGGCAAGGTCATTGGCTCTGATCGGGTTGCTGTAATGGCGGCGCTTAATATTACCCACGATTTACTCGAATGCAAGTCACGACTGTTAAATGGCGGTAAGCCCGGGTCAGAAAAACTTAAGCAGCTTCAAGATAAAGTGGAAAGCGCCTTGAATCGCTGCAAACAGCTAGAATTATAAACATCGATCACATGCATGTAGTGTAACGCTGGTTTTATCGGAGGTTATCAAAAGCAGATGAAGGTTACAGTGTCGGCAAAGCAGGCTTAATATGTGTTTACGCTGGTGTGCTTTTTGTATGAGACATAAATAGTTATTGTCAACACAAAAAAGAAGAATATGAACTAAAGTGTGGCAAGTAATTTGCGTGTAGCACTCCTATTCGATTTTTGTTTATTATGAAGGTATGGCACACCCTGCGGTGTACGTGTAACGTCGGAGAATTCTTGTCCCATAACTAACGCTTTGGGAGCATTACGTTGATGATGTGAGCAGGTCCGCTGGACGGAAAGCCTAATTTGTTGACCGTTGTTCCCACTTATCTGCTCTGGGTCAAGAGCAGAGGCGTTCACGGCACAGGCGGGGTGTTCCTTTTATTCTCACTAGGTCGTGCAAATCAAGTCGCGACAAGACAAATTGTTTCGTCCATTTTGTTTAAACTCGCGTGTTTTTCAATAAATGAAATCCCGTCAACAATTGCGTGATGTCATGCGGCGAAATCGTCGAGCGCTGTCGCCACTACAGCGAGTTGATTGTGCCCAGCAGTTTGCGTACCATTTTTCAAAAACCGGCCTGTTTGTCAATAGCCAGCATGTGGCATTCTATATGGCCAATGATGCTGAGTTAGATCCATTGCCTTTAATGCATATAGCCTGGTCCATGGGTAAAACCTGTTATCTTCCTGTGCTTTCTGCTGCCTATCAAAAACGCCTGTTATTTTCACGGTATAACAGGAATGCTCCAGTGGTATTCAATCGCTATGGGATTGCTGAGCCGGTTGTTGCTGCATGCGATCGTGTCAGGGCGCAGCAGTTAGACTTGGTGTTAACGCCCTTAGTGGCATTTGATACAAAAGGTAATCGGATTGGTATGGGTGGTGGGTTTTATGATCGGTCTTTTGCATTTCTTCGTCAACGTCAGCACTGGATAAAACCCCGTTTAATCGGTATTGGTTATAGTTTTCAGCAAATTGATGCAATTCAGTGCCAATCGTGGGATGTACCCTTAAGCGCCATTGCGACTGACAAGGGCTTAATGTCAACAATACGTTAAGTCATTTTAGTGTCTATTTTTTACTTTTGCTTTAATTGTCTCAAAATTTTTGGCCAGAATTGTTGCCAACCGTTATGGTCAGGTTTCTCCATGATGATAAATTTTGCATTGTACTGGCGTGCAACAACGGGCCTTATTATTGCTGCTGGAATGTTGTTGTCATTGACCGATGCGTAGTGCCGTTGCCGTATCGATGAGCTCAAGGGTGCTTGATCGGCGGGGTTTAATGAGTCAGTTAATGCAGAATAACCATGCCGTTGCGTCCATGCCTGGATATCCAAATTGCCTGCTAAGGTGACGACCAGTCGGGTTTCGGGGATATTATTTGCCATTAACATTGCTAGGGTGCCACCACCGCTATGGCCAAATAGTGCGATATTTTTTATTTGATAGTGATCGATAATCGTTTTAAGTGCCACCACCATACTTGTAACCACTTGTTGAGAGTAGCGCTGGTGTGTCCAGTGTAGGGGGTTGCAGGCGGGTTCATTGCGCATGCCTAAATAACAGGGTCTGCCTAAGTAAATTGCCGGATTTTTATCATCGCTCATCAACCGTAACATAAGGGGGGTTGCAGTTGTTGGGTCTGTGGCAACGAATTTTTTGCTAATCCAGGGGTTACCGTCTCCTTCAATGTAGATATGCCACATTGTGTTGGTGTTTACGTTTTGGTGTGATTGGTAAGTCACATGGGTAAATCCGGCGCCAGTAATTTCCACGCGTATATAACCCTTATCTGCGGCGAATTGGTTATTGCGGGTAACCGGGGAGGCGCAGGCAATGACCAAAGATGCCGTAAATATCGTTAAAATACTGGATTTTCTGAGAGAGGCTGAAAAAACGTCCATACGCTTCCTATTTATTTTGCCCGATTAATTTTATTAAAACTAGGGGGGTGAGTCACTTTTCTTCGTTATGGTTTTAGTTTTTATAAAGCGGATGCTATTGCTGCCTGTCTTTCTTCGGTGTCAGTGTTCCATTTGGTCTAACAATATCAATTGAGCCTTCTGCGAATGCTTAATGCACTAAATTGGGCTGTTATTGTTTGTAGAACAGTTGTTTATAAAAAACCCGTTATTTGGAGTGATTCGATTTTAATCTCAATAGTCAAGTAATTTGGTAATCGTTGGTAGTCGTGAAGGTATTATATTGACAGGCGGTAGACGGTATTGCTACATGCTAATGCTTAGGACGTTATTGCGTGCTTTTCAGGATGGAATATCAAAAGTGATGATGCCCATTGTTTTACATTTTACCACGCCGATGAAAGGGAATCGGCGTGGTAAACCGGTTTTATCCGCTAACAAAAATAAACTCACCACCGCTGTGGCCTGTGTGTTGTATAGGAGCGTAAGTGGGTGTTTGATCAAACCCGATTGCTTGCGCTTTTTGTTTAACCTGAGCCGTTACTCGGCGATAAATTCTGTAGGCATCAATCACTGTTTCGCCGTTTTCCAGTTCATTGATGAATGCGCTGGCAAATATGGAATGTTTCCCGCCGCCACCATCAAGTACAGGTTCGATGCTTCCCGAGGTTAATACCGTGCGTGAATTTGTTTTAGCCATGACTTTTAGCCATTTTTTGAGATGTTTATCGCTGAGCTGTGTGTCCAGGCGGGCAACCGAGCTGCGCGTCATTGAACCGGAATAACAGGAGTCGGCAACGACGATGATGTGTCTGGCTTTCACGGTGTTGAGCAAGTCCGATATAGCTGAGTTAGGTATCCAGTTTGCGGTATTCTCCTGTTCGGCATCAATAGGCAGCCAATAGCCTTGCAGTGTCTCTGGGTCACGTTCGCCATGTCCTGCGTAATAAATCAGCAAGTTGTCTTTTTCTGTCATTTGTCCTTTCACTTCGTTAAATGCAGATAGGATGGTATATCTGTCTGCATTGGTGATGAGGCGTGTTTTAAAGCCATACTTGTTTGTTAAAACCTCGGCAATGCGTTGTGCATCATTAATTGCTGTTTGTAGCGCAGGGAATTGTCGGTATTCGTTATTGCCGATCACTAGGGCGTAGTACTGGCCGAAGTCAATGGATTTTGCAACTCTACCGACGCGATTACGGTCATTATTTGCAATAACGGCCTCTTTCGTTGGTATTAAGTTGAATGACAGGGTCGCATGTTGTTGGAGGCGGTCGACTGCTTCAATTGAAACTTGTGTTTCACCACTGGTGACAGAGACGGCTGAATGAAAAAACCCAGCACTATCTGGGGTCAAGGTTCGACTGTTCATGGTGGCGCGTTGCAGGCCGGCTGGCGCAATAATTTTTCCGCTGATCACTTGCGCCTTGCTGCCTGCTCTGACGCGTACTGCCGCTTCACCGCTGCGGGTAACGCGGATGATGGGGTCGAATACCTCAATAATAGGACCGGCCACCTGTTGTGATGCAAGTTTTTGTTTTTGCCGCTTTACATTTTCGGCTTGGCGTTCGAACTTTTGTTGGGATTGTTTAAGTTTGGTGCTGATAAAGGCAAAAGCCAGTTGAGCTTTATCCACGAGTGATTTGTGAGTTGTGTATTCACGTTGTAGTTCTTTTAAGCGGGCACTGTTGTTTTTGTTTTTTTCGATTTCTTTTTCGAGTTTTTTTAACGTGTTCTGTGCATCTTGCAGTGATTGTTCGCGCGCCTTTAATTGCGCCTGATTTTCTTTTAGTGAACGTTGTAAATTAATGATGTCACGCTCACGTCGGTCAATTTCCTGGCGCAGGATATCGGTTTGCTCTTGTGCCAAGGAGGCTGCTTTAACTTCTATGGTGGAGGCGTAATCAATATCATCCGTTACGCCGGATGCCCGTCGGTACCAATTCAATGCCTTGACGGTGTCTTTTTCAATGCCCAGGCCTTTTTCGTAAAAATACCCCAGGTTAATTTGTGCTCGGGAATGGCCTTGTTCCGCCGCTTTTAGATACCATTTGTACGCAGTTTGATAGTCAGGTGTTAGCCCAAGGCCTTTTTCGTAAATTTCGCCCGTGTATGTTTGTGCTTCGGGGTCCCCAGCTTGTGCTTTGTCGAGCCAGACGCTCAATGCGGTACGATAATCGGCGCGATTGTAGGCAATATATTCACCGCCACGAATTTCACATTCTAAGGCGGTTGTTTTTATTGCCCGGCGTGCCGTCAAATAGGACACTTGGGCGCCAAGTTTGCGCACTTGCGGTGGTAGCAGGCAGTCCACTGGCAATAATTTGTCTGCTGATACCCGGCCCTCAAGCCCCGCAAGTTGGTCTTCGGTGGTTGCGCAACCAATAATAAAAACCAGGATGGCCGATGCAATTACAATGTGCGCTTTTTTAAGCGTGCCGGAAACCTTGTAAGTGTTGTTACTCTTCATTGTTTTAACCTTTGTAATTTTAAAGACATTGTTAACTGATGTTACGCAGGCCTCAGCCAACATGTGGGTTGTGGCGTCACGTATAAAGCGGTAAGTCATTGATTCATTATTACGAGTGCGTAACATCAGTTGTTAAGTTACAGCTTAAGTTACTGATTAAGTTGTTGCTTAAGTGCGAGCAATCGCTTGTGTTTGTTGTCTATTTCCAAACCTGCATTGATGAGTTGTGCGGCTTTGGTGGTGTCAGCATCATTCAGTGCTTGACGTGCTTGCTTTGCGAGTTTGTTCAGTAGCTGTTGCAGACCTTTTATAGCGCGGCGATTATAGGCGTGCAATTCCAATGCTGTGTTATATTTGTCCAGTGCATTACCGCCGGGGGGGGAAATCAGACGACCAACCAGCATATGAACTTCCGCAATTTCGAGAATTTCATTGATTTCGGATTGTTCAGCAGCGCTTAATTCAGCTTCGGGCGGCGGGTTAATAAACAAGCTGGGTTCGACAATTTCAGGCGGTTTTAATACATAAAACAAGGTTGCCAGCGCCGCAACAAAAGCGAGGCTTGCGGCGACCAGTTTCCAGGGTTCTCTGCGCTTGGGAAGTAACGATTGTAAAAATAATGCGGCGCTAGGTGTTCTATCGGTACGCTTTAGGGCAAGCCCTTTTTGCAGTGCCTGCCATTCTCGGTCGGTTAAGCCTTGTACCCGTTTTGGGGCTAAATGTTTTTCATTGGCATCAGTGGCGGACAAGAACGGGGTTTGTCCGGTTAGTAATAAATAAGTGATGCAGGCCAGCGCGTAAATATCATCGCGCGGATCTGGGGGAGCCCCTTCAAACATTTCCAGGCTTGCGTAGGTGGGGGTCAGTGCAAATAATTCTGTGTTGGTGCTGTTCGGGTTATCGTGCTGGTTGTTGAGAGCAGTGTTACGTTTATGTGATTTTTCAGCTTCAGACTCCATGACCGCTCGCGCGATACCAAAATCGAGAATTTTTGCCACGCCTTTGTCGGTTAAATGAATATTGGCGGGTTTTAAGTCTGAGTGTACAATACCCTGCTGGTGTGCATAGTGTAAACCGCGAACAATATCGGTAATAATAGGCAGTACAGTGCTCAAGCTATTACGTTTGATTTCACGTTTGGCAATTGCCTCCTTTAATGACTGGCCAGTTAAGTACTCCATGGTCATGTAAACCAAATCACTGTCGCGATCAAAGTCATAAACCGTGACGATGTTGGGGTGAGCGAGTGTTTGTGCCTTGCGGCACTCTTGTTGCAACATGCTCAAAGCGTCGGGATAAGCTTTCAGGTTGTCAGAGAGCAGTTTGATCGCAATAATGGAGTCCTGGTCGCCGACTTCCTCCTTGCGTAAGTCTCTCGCGGCGTAGACTACGCCCATGCCGCCACTGCCGATTTCCCGAACCAAATGAAATCGGTGCTTAATAATCGACCCAGGTGCTATTGGCGTTTCCTGGTGGCGGGGGGCGTGGAGCGGCCATGTCGTTTGCGATGTTTTTGTTTCATCGGCATTGCAAGGATGTGGTGGTGCCGACATATGTTGTGTTTTATCATCGGAGAAACGCAGGGCATTTTCGTGGATGATATGAGTCTCCTCATCTTCATTTATTCCAGGCTTTAGCCGTGTTTTGGGATCGTCGTGTTGGCTCATAATGCGGGCATGTGTGTTCTCGTTTAGAAAATTACCGATAGTCGTTGTCAGTCATTTTCGCGAAAAGCCTTTTATCTCTTACCCTTTCGCCGATGGAAGACTACCGTATATGAATATGTTTTTACGAATGAATTAAGCTGTCTTTACCTTACGGTTAGGGTCTGTAAAGAACTAACGTGAACATTTAGCTTGTCTATTCTTGCGTCTTCGGCGTTGCGTAAAAGCATACAGGCAACGAGTATGCGTCCTGAAAGAAGTGCCCTTGGGGTGCGCCCATTTCCGCGCCTTGAAGACGAAACGATATCCGGCGTAATCTGTCCAACTTATTGCTTTACAGACCCTTAATTAAAATTCCAGGCGCAGGCCACCGGAAATATTCCAGATTTCCAGATGATTCTGACCCAGCGGTGTTTCGTATTGAACAAACGCTGATTTGCCACCGGAAAATACCGCTGATGTACCCAGGGCGGCGACAAAATAGTCGCTGTCTGGTATGTTGGCATCAAAGCTAAACAGTGTTTGGTTGGAGTCAGCAAGAAAATACCCCTCTACTTTGATGGCATCATTGTCAAACTGGTGCAGCCAAGAAAAGCCCAGGTGAGGGAGCAAGACTCCCCAGGGTAAGCTCATAGCGTAGTTCAATTGTGTGCCGATGGATGATACCAGTTGGCTGACATTCTGTCCCTTGATGGTAACTCCAAAACCGCTACCATCGGATTCAGCGTAGCCATCAATGGCGGTGTCAATATAGTCAAGCCTACCACTAAAAGAGGCACTCAAGCCACCTATTACGTAATCGTAGCCGCCGGCGACACTTAAAGCTACACTAGCACTTTCCGTATCGCTGCGTGCAGTCACATCGGTTAATCCAAAGACGATGCGCCGGTCCATTTCAAAGTTATTGGCGCCTAAATTTAAAATGGCATCAATATAGGTGTTACTGGTTGGGTAATAACTGCCATAAAGTGTCATACTGAAACCGTCGATCTCCAGGCCACCGCCGTTGTGGTTGATGTCCATGGTTGCTGTGCCAAAACCAAGGGCAGCGCCTATAATAGCTTGATTGTTCAAGCGAATGTCCATTCCTGTTGATATGTTGTTGGCATCAAACTTAAATCCGTCTTCGAAGTCTGTTTCGGTCTGTTCGCCGCCCCCGATTTTACCGCTAATATACCAGTCCCATCGGTTATTAAAGCCGTTGACCGAGCCTGCGCTGCCACCACTGCTATTGGCGGGAAATAAAGTGTCAAGCATGTTGCCGGCAATGCTTTCTCCATTGAGTTGTAGTGTCAAGCCGCTTAGCAGGGTTTTTGATTGTCCGCGCCTTAATGCCGTGAGCCGTTTACTGATATTGGATAATTGCTCTTTAATAAGCTCGTTGTTAAGAGTTCCCTGAGCTGCGATGCTTTGAGGTGATAGTGCATCCAGCAGTTCGCGCAGGTCTTCTTCTCGACCTGGCTGAGTGGCCGCTGAGAAAGCGAGGCATAAGTCAGTTAATGCCTCTTCACTATTACGAAGGCAAATGTCATTTAATGTTGCTTCGATTGCAATACTGGGTGTTGTGCCTTGGGTGTTGGGTGTGGCACTGCCTACGTTAATGGTAATAGTGGCGGATTCAGGCGAGCCTGCATTATTAAGAACTGTATAACCAAGGGTATCGAGGCCGACAAAATCGGGGTTGGGTGTGTAACTGATGCAGCGCACAGCATCCGTGCCTGTATCAGTGGTGCAGGTGATTGCAGTGGCGCTGCCATTGGCGGGTGGTGTAGGGATAGTGACCTGGGGTATTGCAATATTTGTGATGCTATTGGTTAAATTCAAGACGATCGATTTGTTCTTCTCGATTGAAACTCTTACATTTGTTACATCCGCCATTGCAGCGGTTGTCGCGACACCAAATATCATGATTGAGAGCATGAGTTTATATATAAAATGCATTTTGTGATGCTCCATTATTTTTAGTATTTAATATCATTTTTCGTGTTTAAGTTTGAGGGTTTTATATGCTTTTTTGAGATAGCGTTGTCATGTTTACTCAGGTTGTGTCAGTCTAGTCTGGTTTCGTTCTATCAGGATGAGAGGCAAAGAGCCAATGACATCATGCTTTAGGTTAAATGTGTCTGAGCGATACAGTGAAAAATGACTCAGGATGCATTTTATTTTTCGCCCTGAGTCATTTTTTGGTTTTATTGTGATTTTTACCGCTATTATTATTTTCACTACCATGGTTTTTTCAGGCTTGTTGTTTCCCTGTTTAGCTGGTTTTACGTCAATTCAATGGTTTTCCTGGCAAATATTCATCCGAAATAGGGATGTTGTATTTTTCACGGTAATGTTAATGCATTGCATTAATGGTAGCAGAGATAGTTCTGAAATACCGTTTATAAACTTCCAGATATCGAATGTTTTTCTTCCTTTAAGCTAGCCTCATATAGGTGCTAATTTCAAGGTGAATATTACCATTGAATAATAAGTGGCCGAGGTGTTATCCTGCTGCGGGGGTATCTGTGCTTCCCTGTTGCGCCTTCCTGTTTCAAGGGGTTATGAATGTTATTAACCTCGTCTATCATTACCCACTAAATGTGCTAGCATGGACCGGCCGATTCGGCTGATAATAATCACTGCTCATGAAGCGCGTGGCAAGTGAATGTAAGTATACCGAAACAAGTAAGGTGCGCGATTTCTTATCATTTTTAATGCGCTACGGCAAGCTACAAAAATATATTTTATCCAGGTACAAATCCGATGAAGAGATCTTTGCATACCCCATTTCTATTTTATGCCACGCTACTGGTGTCAGTGTTGTTAACGGCTTGTAGTAGTAGTGATCCGAGTGTAGGCACGCTGAAAAATATTCCGCAAAACCTCGCCATAAATCCCGGTACGCGAGTGATTGAGTTGGCGTGGAGCGGTGTTTCTGGGGCCAATGGTTATAGTGTGTATTGGTCCAACCAAGCCGACGTGAGTCCCGCGCGTGGGGCGCTGATTTCAACCACCGAACCGCACCTGGAACACCGAGGGTTAGCCAATGGTGTACGTTATTACTACGTGATCACTGCGCACACTGGCCAGGGCGAAAGTGCTGAATCCATCGTTGCCAGCGCCACGCCCGAAGCGGCGGTACCGGCCAAGCCCAGTCTAGTGAATGCTCGCAGTGGCGATGCCCGGGTGACGCTACAGTGGGAGCCCCTCCCCGGTGCTACGCATTATACCCTGTATTGGAACACCCAGGGTAATGTCAGTGCCAGCGATGCGCGCATCGACGAGGTGATTTCTCCCTTTGTGCACAGTGGTCTCAGCAATAATCAGGATTATTATTACATCCTGGTAGCCGAAAATGCTGCTGGCGCCAGTAGTGGCTCTGCTGAAGTGAGTGCCCGGCCGCAAAAACCCGCACCGAGTGCCCCCGTCATTGAGCAGGTCAATATCGATTCAGGTCAGGCCACACTTCGTTGGAGCAATATTCGCAACGCCAGCAACTATACATTGTACTGGAACAACCGTGGTGAGGTTAGCAGCAATGATGTAAAAATTACCCAAGTGACCAGTCCCTACACCCTAGCGCCTTTAGACAATAATATTAGTTATCATTACCGGGTTCAAGCCCACAATGCCAGTGGTGAGAGTCGTTTATCCAATGCGGTGGAACTGACCCCACCAGATAATTATCTCATTACTGCGCCTGGCACTGTGCCCACTGAACCAGTGTCGTTACGCGTGAGCCTTGGCAGTGGTCAGCTGAGCCTGGACTGGCCTGCCGTGGAAGGCGCTTTGGGGTATCATCTCTATTGGAGCAGCAGTGACAGCGACGATATTTTTCCGGGGGCTGACGGGGTGGAAACTCTGGCTTACATACAACCCCCGTATACCCATATTGGATTAAATAACGGCACGACCTATCGTTATCGCCTGAGTGCATTCAATGATCATGGGGAAAGCGATTTATCCAGCGAAGTGAGTGGTAGCCCTGACATTATTCGCCCCGGTGTACCGGCTGGATTGCGGGCCATCGCCGGAGACGGCACCTTGGGGGTGCGTTGGAACGCCGTACAGGGGGCCATCGATTACAACTTGTATGTGATTGACGATCAAGGCAATGAGCAAGGTATTCTTAATATACAAAGCCCCTATACCCTAAGCGGTTTGATCAACGGTCAAGTCTACCAGCTACAGGTCAGCGCTCGCAGTGCGGCCAGCGATCCCAACGCCCAGGAAAGCGCACGTTCCAGCGTGATTGAAATCCGTCCGCATCAACCGGTGCCCAATGCGCCATCCTTACCCAGCGCCCGACCTGGTAATGGTTATGTTGAGGTGCAATGGCAAGGCGCCAGCACTCAGAATCCTACCGACGAGAGCCAGGCTGTGCGTGGCTACCGCGTATATTACCACACTCGTGCTGGCGTTAGCCCCCGCAATGGTATTCTGCTGCCCGCGTCTGATATTCAAGCAGGTGATAACGGGCAATGGCAGATTACTCACCGTGATGTGCAAAACGGACGGCCATATTACTACACAATCACCGCTGTTAACGATGGTGGTGAAAGCCGGGCCAGCGCCGAAGTGTGGGCCCGTCCTCAAGCGCCCACCCCCGGTGTACCCAGTCAGGTCTGGACGCAGGAGGGTGATAACCAAGTGCGAATTTATTTTGAGGGAATCGACAGCGGCGAGATTGCACCTACTTACAATCTCTATTGGACACAGGAACGGCCCGCTGACCCGGTTTCTGTCGGAGATGAATTTGATGATAATGGCCTTGATGTCAGTCGCGAGGTGCTGGTGCGCAGCGACACCCAGGTCATTACCAATATCCAATCCGGTTACGTCTTCAGTAATGGTCCTGACACCAATGGTTTCACCTATTATTTTCAGGTCTCCGCTTTCAACGACAGCGGTGAAAGTGCTTTGTCTTCGCAAGTGAGTGCCACTCCGCAGGTATTGCCGCCCCAAATGGCACCGCAAACTGTTCTTGCAGCCCCCCAACCCGGTGGGGTTAACCTAGACTGGGCGCCGGTCGACAGCGCCATTGCTTATGTTATCTATTGGTCCACCGAGCCCACCATCGACAGCGTTACCAGCGCTCGTATTGTCCTAAGCCTTGATCAAGTGAGCGCGGTTAGAGAAGATGGAAAGCTGCATTACATTCACTCTGGTCTTGCCAATGGCTTGGCTTATTATTATCAACTAAGCGCCGTGAACCCTGGCGGCGAAAGCGCCTTATCTGAAACCATCAGCGCCCGCCCTCAAGTGGCACCCCCTGTTACGCCTCAGACGTTCAGCGTTATTTCTGGAGATAAACAGGTTGTTATCAATTGGGAGCAAAGCGGCGATGCGACCAGTTATTTGTTGTACTGGCACAGCGATAATGCGGCACCGCTCGAACAATGGTCGCAACAACGGGGTGTGCAGCCGGGTGATGTCCTCGGCAACTTCAGCAACGGCCAGACCTATTATTTTCGCCTTGCGGCCCTCAACCCAGGTGGTCAAAGCCTTCTGAGTGGGCAGCGCAGTGTCGTACCCCAGGCGTTGGTGCCCGATAGTCCTACTGGTTTTGTCGCTATTGCAGGTGATCGCCAAGTCGTTCTCAACTGGCACAGCCAGCCCGGTGTCAGCTACACTCTGTATTGGAGCAATAGTGCTGAAGTGGCGCCCATCAATAGCGAAGCTCCGATCAACGACGTATTGCCCAGTTATGTTCATACTGGGTTGAGAAACAACATTACTTACTATTATCAACTCAGTGCTCGGAACAGCAGCGGTGAAAGTACGGCGAGTCAAATTATGACGGCGACGCCTCAGCAGGTTGTGACGGACCCGGAGAATCAGGCACCGCAAATTACTCAAGGTGCGACGGTCAACGTTACCATTGACGAAGATTTGAAACCCACGCCGTTCAATCTCAGCCTAACGGCCAGTGACGTCGATGGCGAGAGTTTTGCCTGGTCTCTTAGTCAAGCGCCTGCGCAGGGTAGCGCCGGGGTGTTAGGCAACGCCAATGCCAGTATTGTCAATATTTTTTACACGCCCAACCTTAACTATCAGGGGACGGATAGTTTCAATATTCAGGTCAGCGATGGCCGGGGCGGGGTGGACAGCATCACGGTGAATGTCACTGTTATCCCTCAAAATGATGCCCCCACTATTAGCGCCCAGATTCCGGCAAGCCTTTCAGCCACCACTGGAACGGCGTTAACCCTGACACTTAACAATCTTGTGGTGACCGATCCCGATAATAGCTATCCTGAAGAGTTCACCTTAACGGTGCAAGCGGGACGTGGCTACACCTTGATCGGTAATACCGTAACGCCCATTGCTGATATCGCTGTTAACGGTACCATCAGTGTGCCTGTCAGTGTTAGCGATGGCAATGCTGAAAGCAACGTCTTTACGATTAGTATTAATGTTAGTAATGCTAATATCGCCCCTGTGGCAGTTGATGACCGTTATACTGTCGCCGAAGGCAGCACCTTGCGGATTAATGCACCGGGACTTTTAAGTAATGATATCGATGCTGATGGCAATGTTTTAAGTGTCGCCACTGCCCCGATCACTGCACCTCAACACGGCAGTGTCAGCCTCAGTCCGGATGGTGCTTTTAACTACACTCATAACGGTAGTGAAACCACCAATGACAGCTTTAGCTATGAAATCAGCGATGGCTCGGCCAGCGCCATTGCTGTGGTATCAATTACCGTTACGCCGCAAAATGACCCGGTCAGTGCCAGCAATCTCAACGCGCCACAAGCCTATCGTGAGGGAGACCCCGCGTTTAACTTAACGGCCATTGCCTTGAGTGATCCGGACAGCGCCAATGTGACTGCAACACTCACCTTGTCTGCGCCGTCGGCAGGTAGTTTAGTCGCAGTAACTGTCGGGAATGTGACGGCCAGCTACAATGCGAGCAGTGGCGTATGGCAAGCCAGTGGCGTGCTGGCTGATGTTAACGCCTTATTAGCCAGTCTGCGTTTTACTCCGGCACCGGATTTTGATCAGAACTTTACCATTGCCACATCCGTGGATGATGGCGAAGCGCCAGCGGTTACCGGCAGTAAGCGAGTGACTGTGACCCCGGTGAATGACGCACCTGTCATTACTGGTCAAACGCCTTCCCCCATTAGTCTGGCGGCAGGTAATGCCTTTACCATTGATTTTGGCCATCTGTTGGTCACCGATGTTGATAATGATTATCCGTCAGGTTATACGTTGACAGTGAATCCCGGCCCGAATTATAGTGTGGAGGGAACAACGATTTTGCCAATACAAAATCATACTGGTATGCTGAATGTGTCAGTGTTTGTGAATGATGGAAACGCTAACAGTGATCCATTTAATGTTGCTGTTAACGTGTTAGCGCTAAATACACCACCAACTGCAAGTATTGATACCCCCAGCGCAAATCGAGGTGTGGCTGTCAATACATCCTTTTCTTTTAAGGGCAGCGCAACCGATGTGGAAGATATTCCGGCCAATCTGTCTTATGCCTGGGATTTCGGTTCGACAGCAATACCGGGCTCTAATTTGCAAAACCCGATTGTTACCTATCCCTCGTTGGGGGTATATACGGTAACGTTAACAGTAACCGATACTGATGGTTTAGCCGCGAAGGATGTCAGAACGATTGACGTGGTGGATGCTTGGGGTACACCGGAATTAATTGAAACACTTGATGATAATAAAGTGGCCGCACCTTTCGGGCCAAGAGCGCGAGCTTATGCGCCGCAACTTGCGATTGATGGCGCTAACAATGTGTTTGTGGTCTGGCAGCAAAGCTGGCTTGGTGACGGGTTTAACCGAACCATTGCAAACCGTTACAATGCTGTCAATGGGGGCTGGGAAAAGGCAGTGCCAATTGACAATAGTCCATCGCGTAATACGTATTTCCCGGAGGTGGTGGTAACACCATCGGGTACGGCTATTTCCGTGTGGCGGCAATGGGACGGGAAAAAATACGATCTATGGTATAATCGCTATAATGTTGACCTTGGTTGGTTAACGCCACGGCAAACCGTCGAAAGATCTGAAAACACAATTTACAGTTTCAATATGGCGCAAGATGGTGCTGGCAATGTGAGGGTTGTGTGGGAAGACGCCAGCCTTACCAGTTCAACTGCACGCAGCATTAAAGGAAATTTATATAATTTCAACGCCAGTACTTGGGGGGCTGAACAGTCACTTGAGGTCAGTGTTGGTAGTTCTAATAAGCCCAAGATAGCGATTGGTGGCGTCAAAAATGATGCTGCAATCGCAATTTGGTCTCGGGCTGGCACGGTGCGATCCAATGCGGTTTTAGGTGCGACGACGAATTGGTCCAGCGTGTTTGTAGAAACGGTCGATCCGAAAACATTTATTGGCGAAAGAGAGGTGGGTGTTTTTAGCTCCAATGATGGACTTGCAGTGTGGGCACGAAACGGCCAAATTTATTGGAGCTTTTTTGATATGCAGGGCATTGTTCCCAATCGATGGAGTGCGGTTGCATTGATTTCGGCGGATATTGTGGCGGTATCCTCTAAAGTGTCCCTTACCATTGATAATTCAGGCAGGGCAACTGTTGGCTTTATTGGAACTCATACAGATGGTCGTCAAGGGGTATGGGTAAGTCGTTTAACCGATGGCTGGAGTACACCTGACTTGATTAGTTCAACAGTGTTGGCAGGAACAGCGGCGCGCGATATTGTTGTGGCTGTCGATTCCGTTGGAAATACCCTTGCGGTGTGGAATCAGGGTGGTGATCTATGGGGTAATCACTCTACGGTTAATGCCAACTGGAGTACTCCAAAATTGCTTGAGACTAATGCCCCAATCTTGGCGGATTCCTCGCCACAGGTAGCGTTTGATGCCAACGGTGTTGCAACAGTGGTCTGGAGTCAGGCGGTATTAGCCAAAATGAGTGATTTAACGGAGCAGGCTGTAGAGAGTATTTACGCAAGCCGATTACAGTATAAGGTGGACGCAAGGAATGCGCCTCAATAAATCGAGCTCATTCGTCGTGCCATCGTCACTGTTGTGACGATGGCACCGAAGATAAAACGATGAGGAATACGAGGGGGATTAGCGGGAGGCATCGAGACCCTGTAATCACTGGGAGCCTGTCCGAGAAATAGAAAGCCGATTGCGAAAACGCCATATTGGCCCATTGTTACGGTCACTACGTTAAATAAAATAGGTTCAATATTCGCCTCAAATGCCAAAAATAGATGCCCGATGCCATCGAAAAAATGGACTCAACATGGCGCTCCCTCGCGACGGCGGCTATTCTCGGACAGGCTCCTGGATGGCCAAAAGCGAGAGAATAGCCTACAATAACTGATTATCAATCGCAAAAACCGCAAACATCGATTTGGTTAATATTTCCGGGTAGGTTGATATTATCTGGTGACAACAATATTTTACCTGATAAACTGCATATACCATGATTCGACGTCACACTATAAAAATTCCAGGCAGTTCTTATTGCTCAACGTTGCGATGGCGTGGCTAGGCCATGTTTTTTGTTGATTTAAGCAATTGTTTAAATGGGTTTTTTAGGTGATTTATTATTATGGAAAAGCAAGCGTTTGCCGCATTTGCGGCGCAAGGTTATAATCGTATTCCTCTAACGCGGGAAGTTCTCGCGGACTTTGATACCCCCTTAAGTACTTATTTGAAGCTGACCGATGATGGCCCGTACTCCTATTTATTCGAATCCCTGCAAGGGGGTGAAAAATGGGGACGCTATTCCATTATTGGTTTACCCTGCCGTACCCTGATTCGGGTGACTGACCGACGTATTTCGGTTCTGGAAAATAATTCTGTTAAACAGGAATTTGATTGTGAGGATCCACTTACGTGGGTTGCAGATTTTCATCAGCGTGTCAAATCACCAGATGTTGAGCACTTACCACGCTTTAGTGGCGGCCTAGTGGGCTATTTTGGTTATGATACCGTGCGTTATATTGAGCCCCGTCTCGGGGTTTGCCCAAACCCAGATACCTTGGGAACACCGGATATTGTTTTGATGGTCTCCGATGAGGTGGTGGTGTTTGATAATCTGCGCGGTAAATTAGTGCTGGTAGTGTATGTGGATCCGGGTGAGGCCAGTGATGATGCGTACCAACGCGGGCAGCAACGCCTGGATGAGCTTGTGCAGCGTTTGGATCAACCGATCTCACGTAAGCCATCATCAACGCCGATACAGCGCGTGGAAGAGCGTGATTTTGTATCCGGATTTACACAACAAGATTACGAAGCTGCGGTGCGTCGTGCAAAAGAATATATTGTCGAAGGCGATGTGATGCAAGTCGTGTTATCGCAACGTCTGTCAATTCCCTTTAACGGTCGGCCCTTGGATATGTACCGTGCATTACGTACTGTAAATCCATCACCCTACATGTACTACCTTAATCTGAATGAATTCCATATCGTAGGTTCTTCACCAGAAATTTTGGTGCGTGAAGAAGGTGGTGAAGTAACAGTGAGACCAATTGCGGGTACTCGACCTCGTGGTAAAACAGAGCATGAAGATTTAGCACTCGAGCAGGAGTTGTTAGCAGACCCCAAAGAGCTTGCTGAACATTTAATGCTTATTGATTTAGGGCGAAATGATGCCGGACGTATTGCTGAAACTGGAAGTGTCCGTTTAACAGAAAAAATGCTGATAGAGCGCTATTCCCATGTTATGCACATAGTTTCCAACGTTACTGGAAAATTAAAGGCAGGAATGAGCGTTATTGATGTGTTAAGAGCAACATTTCCAGCAGGCACTGTAAGTGGTGCACCGAAGATACGTGCCATGGAAATTATCGATGAATTGGAACCCATCAAGCGAGGCATTTATTCCGGCGCAGTGGGTTATATCTCCTGGACCGGCAATATGGATACTGCAATAGCTATTCGAACCGCAATCATTAAAGATAACACCCTTCATATACAGGCTGGTGCAGGCATTGTTTACGACTCAGTGCCTGAAAATGAATGGCAGGAAACCATGAATAAAGGGCGTGCAATTTTCAGTGCAGTGGCAATGGTGGAAGGAAATATTTTTTAAGTGATGGTGTTGTTGATGACATCGTGAAGCAACCTCCTGCCTTATTGTCAATGATGCCTTTGGCGCTTGTTGGATGAGAAGCCAAGTAATGATCACTGTGGCGTGTCTGCGATTGCTAAAGAGGTATGTTTCACAATAAAGCGCAAATTTCTCATAGAGAAAAATATCGCTGAGGTAACAACCATGTTAATAATGATCGATAATTACGACTCATTTACCTATAATCTGGTACAGTATTTTGGTGAGTTAAATGCTGAGGTTAAGGTGTTTCGTAATGATAAAATCACACTGCAAGAAATCGAGAATTTAAACCCCAGTCATTTGGTGATTTCTCCTGGACCTTGTACGCCGAATGAAGCAGGAATATCATTGGCGGCGATAGAACATTTTGCTGGCAAAGTGCCTATTTTGGGCGTGTGTTTGGGGCATCAAAGTATTGGTCAGTGCTTTGGTGGCAAGGTGGTGCACGCCAATGCGATTATGCATGGTAAAACCTCAATGATTTACCATAAGGGGGAAGGTGTTTTTGCTGGACTCGAGAGCCCCTTTGAGGCAACGCGTTATCATTCTTTGGTGGTAGAAAAACAGAATTTTCCGGAATGCTTGCAGGTTACGGCCTGGACTGAAACGGATAGCGGGAAACGTGATGAAATCATGGCTATGCAACATAAAAATTATTTGATAGAAAGCGTACAGTTTCATCCGGAATCCATACTGACTCAACATGGGTACGCTTTACTGGCTAATTTTTTAAAATTAATTTAGGTTAAAAGTAAGGGGTGGTCTCGCCATATCTCTGTTTGGCGCCCGGCGTTAGTCGCCTGAATCGCGCTACCGCCTGCGTTCTTGGAGGGGGCGAGCTTGGAGCAGCGCGACTGAGGTGTACAATAGGGATGTTATATCTGTGCCCGTTCCTAAAAAACGACAAAGTTAGGTAGCAATAAAACACTGGAATAGCGGAGAGGGTATGTAATGAATTTGCAAGATGCAATAGCGACGGTTATTCGTCGACAGAATTTAACCCGAGCGGAAATGCAGGCAGTAATGCGCTGTATCATGACAGGTGAAGCCACCCAGTCCCAAATCGGTGGGTTCCTGGTGGGGTTGCGTATGAAAGGTGAAACTGTTGACGAAATTACTGCTGCGGTCAGTGTAATGCGGGATCTGGCGACGAACGTTACCGTGAGTGGGCCGCATTTGGTTGATACTTGTGGCACGGGTGGTGATGGCGCAAGAACATTTAATATATCAACGGCCAGTGCATTTGTTGCTGCGGCAGCCGGTGCGAAAGTAGCTAAACATGGTAATCGGTCTATTTCCAGCAAGTCGGGTAGTGCTGATGTGCTGGAGGCAGCCGGTGTTAATTTGGATTTAACGTCAGAGCAGGTAGCCGAGTGCGTTACCCAAGTAGGGCTGGGGTTTATGTTTGCTCCCAAGTATCACAGTGCTATGAAACATGCGATAGGTCCACGTAAAGAAATGGGGGTGCGTACCCTATTTAATCTATTAGGGCCTTTAACCAACCCAGCAGGTGCGCCTAACCAGGTGCTGGGCGTATTTAGTGAAGAGTGGCTTGAGCCATTGGCGAAGGTGCTTGGCCAGTTAGGGAGTGAGCATGTATTGGTTGTGCATGCTGAAGATGGCATGGATGAAATTAGTATTGGCGCAGCGACGAAAGTGGTGGAGTTAAAAAATGGTAAAATCACCATTTATAAAATAACACCAGAACAATTTGGTTTTGATCGAGCCGATGTCGCTAGTCTTGCGGTCGATAATGCACAACAATCATTGGCAATGATTCACGCGGTGTTTTCAGGCAGCCCAGGGCCAGCGCTTGATATCGTATTACTTAATGCGGGTGCTTCGATTTACGCTGCGGGACTCGCGAATAGCATTGATGCTGGTATTCATGCAGCAAAAGAAGCGCTGATCAGTGGCGCCGCAGAAAATAAACTGCAACAGTTGATTGCTGTCTCCAATCAGCTTGGTCGAATAGCTCGGTAGGTTGGGTTAAGGTTTCCTGTCTTGTGAGGCAAAACAAATATGTTAAAGTGATGGACGTATTATGCAGATTAGACCCGATATATTAAAAAAAATACTATACCGTAAGGCAGAGGAAATATCAGAACGGGCACAACGTATTAGCTTGCGTGAACTAAGTCAGCGTATTGAGTCTTTGCCGCCGGTTCGTGGTTTTGTGAATGCGATTGACAATGCTGTTATTGGGGGAGGGGCTGCGGTGATTGCTGAAATTAAAAAGGCATCACCAAGCAAAGGTGTGATTCGAGAAGATTTTGAACCAGCAGCTATTGCACGTGCTTATGAGCGTGGTGGTGCCACTTGTTTGTCAGTACTAACGGATGTCGATTTTTTTCAAGGTGCCGATATTTATTTGCAGCAGGCTCGCGATGCTTGTGCGTTGCCGGTTTTGCGGAAAGATTTTATTGTCGATGCGTACCAGATATATGAAGCGCGTAGCCTTGGTGCAGATTGTATTTTGTTGATTGTGGCCGCGCTGGGTGATGCGGCCCTGGTGGAGTTCTCTCAATTAGCCAGCCACTTGGGGCTGGATGTGTTGGTAGAGGTGCATGATGCAGAGGAGTTGGCTAGGGCGTTAGCGTTGGGGGTGCGCTTAGTGGGTGTCAATAATCGTAATTTAAGAACCTTTGAAACCAGCTTGGAAACCACGCTTGGTTTGTTGTCGTTGATTTCAGATGATAAACTTGTGGTTACTGAGAGTGGTATTTATAGCGCTGATGATGTTGCAAAGATGCGCTTGCATGGGGTCAATGCTTTTTTGGTGGGCGAAGTTTTGATGCGTGCAGATGATCCTGGTTATAAGTTGACTGAATTGTTTGGTATAAATTAACGTTATTGCTTTACAGGCGCCAACGACTCGTTCCTTTGATTTACCGATTGCTGCATCAAAAGCACTTATTTTAACCTGTCTGTAAACGCTGCGTTCCTCCTTGTTCGCGAACAAGTCATAGGCAATTTGAGTCAGTGCTGTGTATATAAAAAATCAGGCTGAGCCTTACAAATTCACATTAATTAAATTAACGTGAATTAAATATGACACACACTTAAACCTAAATTACTCAGTTGAATCTACTGCGACCGCCGATAGCACAGAATTTAAAAGACTTATTGGGGTTTTCTGAACTCACCGTATGGGTGGGTGATACGCTGTCGTCCAAAAAATCCCAAACGCCACGGATATATTTGTCTACAAAAAACATTTCTCACAATGGCTCCTAGAGTCTCTATGTCTGTGTTTGGGTTTTTGCGATTTATTTGAGGCGATTTTTCTGTGCTTGGTGATTTAATTATTACAAAATATTACTTGGATAATGCTGGTTATAGGTTTATATTCAAAATATTATTGCTTCATAGATTAAACGGCAATACTGCTTTAAGTTCGTCCGAAGTTGTTACGCAGATGTGATTATGGATTGCACTGTTCTTGTTTATAGAGCGCGGTTTCGCTTTATTTAGCTGAGCGGAAAACATGGAAAAAGGAGAACACCTTATGAAATTAACATTCCTATCGATTGGCTTTTCGTTGTTGTTTTCGTTAACCAGTGTTTCGGTTTTCGCAAACAACTATACAATCACTATTGAAAATGGTGGCACCGTAGATACTACGTTGAACGTGGATAGTATCGTGAATCTGGCCCTGGATACCACCGACATTAATCAGACGATTTGGGGTAATATTCAAATAGACTACGATCCGACGATGTTGGAGGCCCAATATGTGGACGAAACAGCCGTATTTTACGGTTTTTTCACCTATTGGGTGCATGCGCCTGCCGACAGTATTGTTTGTGGTGGAGGCGCACCATACTATTATACGACTGGCGGTGGTAGCGACCGCGCCGACGTTTATGCCGCAAGATATGGTGAAGGTAGCGGCCCTAGTGCTTATATCGATCATGCAAATGGCGCCATTCGGTTTTATCATGGTAATTATTTATACACCGGGTTTTATGAGCCACTAAGACTGGGATTTAAAGTGCTTAAGACAGGGGTAACTACTATTACCATTCGAAGCAATACAGAAACCTCCTATAACTGGTGTAATTTTGATACAGTTATACCAACCAGTTTTACATTTGGCCAGCCGTGAATGGTCAGTTTATCAATACGGCGGTTGAGTATTGAAAACGCGCTTATTAGGGAGCAGGGAGGGAACGTGCAGGTTAACGTACTTCCCTGTTTCTCTCGGCCTTCTTCTGTTCTCTAAGCCCTACCTTATCCATCCATTGGCCCGTTGGGTTTCCATAAGGGCAATTTAGCGGTTCGTGTGCCTATTGCCATCACGAATGGCTAATAGTTGAATCTACTGCGAACGCCTATAACAAAATTTTTTTTACCTTTAGCGCCTAATCGCTCTCGCGACAATTCAACCGATGTATTAGATTGAATGGTTCACCCTTTGCTTGCCTATGCTGTGCTGAAACAACAGTTGGAAGTCTTATAAGCCTAAAATCATCTTAAATGTGGATGTGTTTTGTAATATAAAGAGGCGAATTATTTTATTCAAACCTGCTGCTTGGTGGCTAATTCTCTGATTTCAATAGCAAAACAAGTATAGCTAATAGGTCTATATATAGTGTTTTTTATTCTTTATTGGTATACATGGTTGATTGGTATCATTAAAGCCATGTGCCTATAGGTGGGATAGCATTTAGCAAATAAACTTGTATTGCGAATTTTTTTGTCGTTGAAGATGATCAATCGGCGCATGCAGATACTTAAATTGAATGTAACTACTCAGCCTAGTTACAAATTGAATGATGTTAATCTGGGCGCGATGGGGGCTTATTAAATGTTGGCGAAAAAGTATGATATTGTATTACCGGAGCAAGATGAAAATGGTTTATTGCTTAATATGCAGCAATGGCATGAAGATGTTGCACTGCTGATTGCGGCACAGAATGGCATCGATCAATTAACTGAAGCGCATTGGCAATTTATTTATGCATTGCGGGCTTATTATTCAGAATTTAACGTGGCGCCGCCAATGAGTTTACTTTGCCGTAAGCAAGGTATTGATACTAATTGTGTGCAAAAGTTATTTTGCAATTGTTTAACGGCATGGCGTGTTGCCGGGTTACCTGATCCGGGTGAAGAAGCAAAGTCTTATTTAAGTGCAATGTAGGTATCGATCGACAAATGATGCTATTAATCTATTCATATTTCGGCCAACCTACCATTGATTTCCCCGGTGATTATCTATTGTCGTGAGCATGTGTTGTTTTTGTATCAAAAAAATAGAGTGCAGAATTACTCAGTCGAGTAGAAATTGTAGCCGTTGATCGGTTTTAGACGGCGTAATTTCAAGAATTTCCGCGTTTACAACATTTTCTGCCACAAACGGATCATTGTTCACCCTGTTTTGAAGGTCCGGTAGCGACGTATTGTGTGCTAGGATTCCACCACCTATGCTGGGCTGAAGGCTGCCGACCAACAAAAATACGTCGTCATTAAAACCTTGTCTGATCCATTCGTTATGGCTTTCCATTAATTGGCTGGCTTGGCCTTTGTTGTTGGAAAATTTAAGTAGCACGATAAACATCGAAATTATTCTCCTGTCTAAAAAAGGCTATGTTACTAAAATAAAGTACAGTATTTAATTTGAAGTTTTTTTGACGTTAAACTTATGATTCCAGTCCGTTTACTTGATTCGCTTCCAGAAACGCATATTAACAGACTCAGGGTCAATAAAATTAAGATACTGAAGTGCAAATTCATTTTGCATCCATTTCCCGCACAGTTCTTCTGCTTTTTCTTTAGAGGTTGCAAAGACAATATCTACGTAAAAATCATCGTGTCCTTTAAGAACGCCATGGCCAAGAAACCCTTTTTCCTTTGATAAAAACGCTTGCTCCATATTTTTTGCAGCTTCAAGCATTTTTTTCTCAGAAGCTCCTTTTTGAAGCTTGAATGTGGAAAATTCCATTCCAGCAAATGAAGCAATGTTGTTGATATTGTTTAATGATTCAGACATTTTTCTTCCGTTTGATTATTTTTTATTGAGTTTTTTATTATCAAAACTCATTAGTTGAGTTGCTCTCGTTATGATTCAACTGGTATGTTAGCTTAATACATTAAGATTTTAATACGCTAGGATTATATATCGCCCCTACTGACAGCGTAGTGTCAGTAGGGTGGTTTTATTTTTGATGCCTGAGTTATAAGCAAGAATTCTCGTTAGGCCAATTAAGGATCAACTAGCGCGCCAATATTAAGAAGCATTGTCGAAAATGGAGTCCGACTTGCTGTCAGTGTGGTGGTATATTTGTATCTGATTTCTGCCTTTTTCCTTCGCCCGATATAAGGCTTTATCAGCGTGGTAAAGTAAATGAGTTAATGCATCCTCGGCTTTTAATGTGGTATCGGTATGGCTGATACCTATGCTTGTGGTGATGGGGATAATTGTGTTCTTAAACGCTGCTGGATGTTTTTCTAGCGAACTTCTGATTTTTTCCCCTAAAACCTGGCTGGCTTGCGGATTGTCATTAATGCTTAAAACGAAAAATTCTTCGCCACCGATGCGAAACACATAATCGTTGGGGCGTGAGGTTTCCCTTAACAGCTGTGCAAGATGGATTAAACAGTGGTCTCCTGCAAGATGGCCGTGCCGATCATTGATTTGTTTAAAATGATCAAGATCTAATAAAATTCCTGCTAAGAATAAGTGGTCGCGTTGGGCCTGTGACATCAGTCTGGGAAAAATTTCCTGCAAATAACGTCGGTTATACAGCCGTGTTAATGAGTCCGTAATAGCTGATTGCTCCAGTTCCTGGTGAACGCGATCAATTTCCTCCTGCTTTTCGCGTAAAGCTTGTAGCATTACTGCAAACTGATTGGACAGCATATAAATTTCATTTTTGTTTCGGGTTTGAGTCATAACCGGTAAATGCCCTTTGGCAACGGAGCGTGTAATGTGCATTAATTCTGATAACGGTTTGTTAAAGTTACGTACAATGATCAGCCCCAGCCATAATATGGCGCAGGCTCCGGATAGTGTCAGCAATAGCACAATGCGGCTATGGCGTTCCAATTTAGCCAGCAGGGAGCGCATGGAAACTGCATACCAAAGATGGTAAGGCGAGTTATTGCTGGAAGACAATATAATGGGACGAATTTGATAAAGTTCGTCGTTAATATCCAAATGCCCGTCTTTTAGCAAAAATAGCTCGCCTTCAGCACTGGGCAGGTTACTTAATAGAATAGAGCCATTATTTTCGAGAAACAGGTAGCCTCCGCTATATTGTTGGTGCCGTTCCATCCATTCGTGATCAATGGCATGGGTCAAGGCGATAATGCCGAGTTGGGTTGCTTGATAAGAGACAGGTGCCCAGGTGACCATTTCCACGGCATTACCTGAATGCGCGTAAAAGATGCCCTGATTGGAGATTTTCATGTGTTTTTTAAGAGTCTGAGCAAGGTCTTTATGTTCTTTACCGAGTAAAATACGACCATTGGCACTTAATATAATGTGTCGTTTAACAGGAAGCCAACCGTAATGTTGATCATAAAGTGACTTTAGCGCTTCATTGTCGGTACCGACTTTCACCAACATGAACATGTATTCTTTTATGCGTAAATCAGTACGTACGAGCTCGATATAGCGCTGGAGTGCTTTTTCCTCCAATTCCACATTGCCATTCAGTAACAGGGACGTATTGGTGACGCTGTTTTCTGCTTCTTCTAAAATGACGTCACGTGAATAAATATAAGTGTAAGCCATCGTGGCTGTTAAAAATGAAACGAGTAGTATGGTGTATGCGATAAGCCTTAACCGGTAGGTAGGTAACATAACAACCCTGTTAAGCACTAGGTTCAGCGTAATGTTTGTATTTCATTGTATTGCTTGGATATTAAATGTGGTTAATGGTTTAGCGGCAATAATTGATATTGCTTGGCGACTCGACGAAAAGCGGGTCCGGTTTGCGCCTCTTTAATTAGCTTAATGATATCGGTAGACGGGTTTTTGGTTGTGATTGCCGACATTTGCCGATGAAAGGGATATGTTCCGGTTCTGAGGTTTTTAGCGGTAGGTTGGTAACCGTTCACGGTGATAACGTTTACTTTGTCTGTTGGTTTAAATTGCCAGGTAGAGCCGGTATGTCTCATTGCGCCCTTAAAATCATTAATACGTTGGATCATGGCGGACGCACTTTTTACACTGAGGCGCTCTTGGCGAAATTCGTTGGCGTCGGGTAGAATGGTTTTCCAATGTCCTGGTCTTGATTTGCAGTGCAGGCGGGTGACGAGGACAATTTGGCCTGGTTTCGCCGCCAACTGTTTTCAAATTGGTGATGTCGCCACGAAAAATGTCGCGTACTTGTTTAATGCTGAGGTTGCTAACCGGGTTGTTTTCATGGGTTAAAATAAGCATGGGTTCTTTTGCGAGAGGGTATACAATGAGTTGGTGTTCTTCTATTTTCTCGTTGGACAAGGGGCAGCATACAAAGCCAAAGGTTTCATGCGTTAAAGCGTTTTGTTTGGCCGCCTTAATGTCTGCGTTACAGCCCACTCCAAGCATGGAGTTTTCGCCAAACAGCATCGTTTTACGTCCTGTGACTTTTTCCAAGTCTTCTTTTAAGGTATCAAATACAATCCACGTAAAATGTGCACCTGTCCCCATGAGAGCCTCTTCAGAATCAGCACTCGCTGATGAGTGCACACCAATGAGCATCAACATACTGCAAAGGAATTGAGTGCATTGAGATTGCTTAATAATTGTGCAAACGCCGATAGCGCATAATTAAACGATTTCTAGAACATGTTGACCTTGTTTTCAGTGCCCTTGCTTGCGTTCGCGATGATTTAACTGGTGATAGTTGGTTTTTAACCTAAATTAATCAGTTAACCCTACTGCGAACATCTAATGCCCTTAATCTACAAGACTTTTTCGAGCATAATGAATTCGCCCGTATGGGTGATACATACGTCTTCGTCCAAAATAACCGAAAAAATCTCGTACCTTAAGCACCTTATCACTGCTCTCGCGACGGTTTAACTGATTAATTTAGGTTTAATACTTAGTTATCTATCGGTATTGTATGAAAAAACTTTACATCAAAATGATTTTTCGGCTGATTATGTTCTGATGGACATAAGGATATGAATTCTAATACTGCTTCTTTAAGAAATAAGCCTTTAATTTATAGCGTTACAAGCCTCTCTCCTGGGTATTGTTAATAGTGGATAAGCCTTTGGCCGACGTTTTATTGCACGAGGTTGGTTTTTCCTTTTTTGTTTCCCGATACCGATCGACGTCATCGCTTTAAGTACGCTTTTGATAATATGGTCCAATATTTTTCCTGTCTGCGATGTGAGCTGGACTTTAATTTTGGTAAATAGTTGAACCGCAGTCATGAAACTAATCTGCCGAGGAGTTTTTTTATTCATTACGGCGGAACGTGCGATATTTGCACGTATCATGTTGTAAGACAATAAATGAACCGCTTTCTTTTCTCACCATCTCCGCTGATTTGCAACGCAGCACCTCCATCCCCAGGTTTGTTTTAATGCTGCGAAAATCCAACTCAATTGTCCAACGTTTTTTATACAATTTCGTTAGTGTTTTTTTGTGGTATGTCTTACTGTTCATTAGTGTCGTTACATAGACTCTTCCACCAGCGGCAAATTCCCGTATCCGTATTTCTTCAGGTAATGCCAGGTAATCGTCTTCCGTCATCTATACAGGCTTTTTTTTGGCTTTTTCCAATCTATCATATGATCTTTAGCCCCCAGTTTTTCTCCTTCTGAGAAATTTGGTTTTCGCTGGGCATGATTCTGGACAAGTATGTGCGAGTTTTGTTTTAACAGCAGCGCAATGATGGCCCACGTGCAATAGTAACGATCCGCTAAGAGCAAGTCATTTGTCGAAATGTCGCCAAAAAGCGTCGATAGCAATGATGTTTCGCCACTTCCTTTGTCTTGATAAGGGTCTTTGGCATACGATAGAACCGAACCCGTAGACAATGATATCAATCCTACTAACCGTGCAATAGGAAAACCGAGCCCTGGCTTTTGATTGCTTTGTTGAGGAAATGCGCGCTGATTGCTCGCTGTATCAGGCATCAGTACGGTTGTTCCATCGACGAGGAGTGTATTATGCCCTTTCCAGCGCCAAGAGGGATGAGATTGATCATGTAATGCTTTTCCCGTTTCCTTTACGGCTTGAATCAATGGTTCGAGAGGTAAGTTTTCTCTTGCTTTGCAATACGATCTGGTGTTAATTGAGTTTGCTTTTTTACCCTCGCTTACGCGTTCCGACAATACTTGACTAACGGCCTGCCGGCATGATCCATCGGTGCTCAATACCTGCGAAATAAATGCTTTCAATGTCACCAATGGCGTAAAAATTCGATTTCTTTTGCGAGGTGAATTTTCGATGAACAGTTGTAAACACTCTGCGGATAAAATATCCGAGAAAGGTAATTCCGGCAATTGTAAGATAGAGTTTTTAAAAGATTGTATTTATTGTTTCACAGATAATTTTATATTATGAATCATGGTTAGACTTTTGGCTCAGATTGGATTTTACTTCGAAATTTAATTCTACCTGATTAAAGCTGAGAGTTTAACCTCTAGTGTTTCTATTAGTTTGATTTCATAGCAGTATTTTCTTAAAGAAGCGGTATTACAGTCAGAGACCAGAAGCAGATTACAACAAAGGCCCTGATGTGCTGTGGGAAGTTGGAGGGTTAAAATACATAATTATTGAATGTAAAAATGGAGTTACATCAATTTTTAATAAAATTAACAAACATGACTGCAATCAGTTTAATGGTTCAATTGTCTGGTTTGAAGATAAATATGATCATACTTGCTCATTTGTTCCTGTGTTAATACACCCCCTGTGTCAGGATAGATGTCCGGTGATTTGATTTATAAATATACTCCCTAGGGGGCGGAAAGTGAATATGAAATGCTACGCTACACAGAAGAGTTTAAAGAACAGATTGTCCGCAAAATGATGCCCCCCAATGCATTGTCTGTTGCCGAGGTAAATCGAGAAACAGGCATTTCCGGGGCGCCCCTTTATAATTGGCGAAACAACTATCGTAAAAAGGGGAAGGCTGTGCCTGCTGATTCATCAAACCCAGAGAGCTGGAGCGGAGAAAACAAATTGGCTGTGGTCATTGAGACC
>JAADGF010000021.1 GCA_013152545.1 Gammaproteobacteria bacterium | reverse complement strand
TTTGATAGAGCAACTAGGATAGATAGACCGTGGGAACGGTCAAACCTTTGAGAGTCCCCCGGCAAAGCCGGGGGTTTACCTTATTTAATTACTCAACGTGTGGAGTTGTCGCGAGGAAAAACTAGGAGAGATTGCATGTTTGATTTGAGTGGTTATTACCGAGTCAATTCTTAAAATAAAGGAGACGCTACCCTTTTTTCTCTTCTTGTTTGACAAATTCAGTACGTTAAAGGGTAGCGTCCCCTTTATCCGCGCTCTGCATGTCGCACCAAAATGATGGTGGTAATGCCGAAGCAATACCACCACCAAACCACAATAACGGTTAAGATTGTTGGAATGTATATTTTGGCTTTCATTTATCTAGCATCCCTCGTGATGTAGTTGTCCATGACTCAGCAATAGAGAGCCAGATAAATGATGATAATCACAGCAATCACGGCAGCAATGATCAGGTTCTTGCGCATACTCGCGTTACCACGTAACACTGCAACCAGGAAGTAAATGGCGGCAAGCAGTGCGAGTGCCAGCAACAACCAGGCAATCCAGCATGGCGAGGTGGGTTGCGGAGGCGCTTTGGTGAACTCGACTTTTTCGCCGCGTATGGTTGCAGTGACACTGATCGCATCAGTCACATTGGTAAAGCGTTGTGTGTATGAACCATCAAGATGGTCGATTAGGGCACCACTGGATTGGCTTTTTCCGTACTCGACAGTGATTTGATCGCTGTAGCCCGGGCCCAGGATATTGCCGGAACCATCAACCGGAGTAATAGAGACATCGGTAACATTGCCTGCCACATTGATAATAAGGTTGGACTTGGCAGGAACAATTTTGGCGAGACGCACGAGGAAGCTGGATGTCTCTGTGCGTGTAATCGCGCCACATTGGTTGGTCGCGCTGTAGTCAAAATACAACTGGTAGTGGCCCGGGATCGTCGCACGAGGCACGAGGTTGGTATAAATACCGTCGCCAGCAACCTTGTCGCCATGTTCTGCAGAGCCATCATCGAACAGTTTCATCGAGTAGACTTCTTGCTTCCTTGCCAGGTTGGAAAATTCAGGATCTGCGAAGGCAATGGTTTCAAGCCGGTCGATAATATAGGGCGATTTCTCTGCCAAGACCTGGCCTTCCTCTGACAGGCTGGCACTCAGCGCCGCCACGAATTTGGTATCAACAATTTTACCACCCAGTACTTCCTGTCGTTTCTTGAGCCAGTCTGCCAGCAATTGCCCTCGGTTTTGCGCAGGTCGGGATATACTGACCTGGATGTTGTCTGCAGACAGCAGTGGCGACTTGCCTATGCTGAGCTTGACGCTAACGGGTACAGCATAACCTGCTCGCAGTCCACCAGGCGGCCTGGTCATATCGAACTTAAAACAGCCTTCATCAACGATGGCTGAGAACTGGAAGGGTACAGGCTCTTGCAAGGTATTATTCAGGGTAACCTGCCAGTCACCCGCACCTTGCGAATTCATGCCATTTTCATCAATGGGCAGATCATAATTTATGACTCTATGCCCCTGACCCAGGGTATTGCTAGTGACGGGTATTGACACGCCGTTAGGTGGTGTGACGGTCACTGACAGGGGCTCAGTGGTCGTCGTGTTTTTCCAGGAAATGGCGAGGGTCAGCTCTGCTGCTGATAAATCCACGGGGACCTGGATTAATTTGTTGCCACTGGCAGACACGTTGCCATTGTCGGTTTTCACAACCTGCAAAGTATTCGATTTCAGGCTTTCAACCAGGTCATTGGCAAAGTAAATGTCCAGTTCCGCATCGGGTATGGAGGTGAAGTGATGTTCGCCACTTGTGTCGGCGGATATACTCTCAATCAAGTCTTCAAAGTTGGCGCCATTCACACCGACACCGATGGAATGGATGATAATGCCCTTGTCTGCCAGTAATTCACCATCCGGCATTATCGCTGTGCCGTCCAAACCTTGTGCGGTGGTCGTGTTGCAGAAAAAGCCGCCGAAGGGGAAATCCGTCGTCGTTGTCGGGAGTGTTTGAATCTGAAGATTCCCGGATGCATCTTCGCCAACAAACGGATTGACGTTCTGGATACCGTCAGAGAACAACAGGATAAATCTACTCCTGTCAGGCATATCAAAATTATTAAACGCTTCCTGTAAGGCACCACCAATAGCAGTACAGCCACTACCGGATTTTGAATTCACATCAGTAATGAAGCTGAGGGCTGAGGTGGCAACATCACTGAGAACCAGGGCAGGTGGGGTGCCCGCAATAGAGGATGTATTATCGTTAAAATAGATTAGCCCCATACGATCACCCGGTATCGCATGTACTGTCCAGGTGTTGATAAAGAGTTCAACAGCCTGTTGTAAAACATCAATTTTGGGCAGTGTGCCGTCAGGCGGAGTTGAGTTCATGCTACTGGACAGGTCAAGTGCCAATATGATGTCCACCGGATCGCGATCGGGCACGTCGAAATCATCGACAACGCTTCGCGACTGACTGTAGTAATCACCTGTCTGGGGTGCAGTAAGATCTCGCGTTAAGACGTACCAGTTGATATTACCGCCAGCGGCAACAAAGATTTGTTCAAGCTGATTATTCGTGGGGGTGAATGTTGTCGAGGAACTGAACGGTGACGCATACAATAATGCGCCCGTACCCTGGTGCTGGAAGTGAACGGAAAATCTGCCGTTACCCCCCGAGTCACATGGCAGGCTTGGTGTCCACGTGAAGTTTGGTGCAGCTCCACCTGAATAACTGGTGCCGTTGGCCGGGCCAGTCAGGGTTGCGCCAAAACCCTCCACGGTTAATGTTCCACCAGACGCAGCCTTTTGTGTTTCGGTTAGCAGACTGATGAATTGCGCCCAATAGGTGCTGAACCTTTCCGGGTTACTTGAAATAGCGCTATTCCAGAGTGACTGCGCACTATAGGAGACGCCTATATCTGCACTGTCGTTGTTTGCATCAAAGGTATCCCACATGACGCGCATAATGGCACGTTCTGTCGCTTCACCAGTTTGACCAGTGGTACCGGTCTCGATGTTGTAGTTAAGAGCGGCGCCGGCAGGTTTCGTGTCTGTGTAGGACGTATCACCCAGATTGGGGATGCCCAAAGTCCCTAAATTTTGCTGGTTTTGAGCAATGATAGAATATGCCGTCGGCCAGCTTTCACCCCAGGCCAATCTCAAAGCTTCATCTTTTGTCGGCCTTACGACACAGCTGTTCTGCGAGGAAGAGTGCGGGCCGCCAGGGTTATTGGCCAGATTGAATACATTAGCTACATGGTGACCATACTCGTGTTGAATATTATCCCAGTCATGGCCGTCACTAATGGACAGGTTTAGCCGGGTGGAACCCGGTGTATAACTGGAGCCATCGCCAGCAGCAGAGCGGGGATATTCAACAAGTATTTGTGAAGGTGCTGAACCGTTAACCGAGGTGATGAAAACACCAAAATAGCGGTTGGCTTCGTAAACTTCATAAGCGACCTGACCGGGAACGGTTGATTCGTCGTTTCCCGCAGTCATATTGATTGTAACCGTGGAATCATCGACCACATCATTTTGTACAGGGGAGTCCATTGTGTAGACAGCACCGCCATCTGCTACATGGACCCGCACGAGGGGGCCGCGTGGATATGAACGGACAAGTATGTCAGGGCCTGTGCCGTCAGCAGCCGTATCCACACCTGGCACTGTTATAGAATAGTTTCCTGAACTATCCGTGCTGCCACTATCCATAAGTACTTCTGTGCCACCATTGATATCATAAACTTCAACATCGGCATTTTGTACCGGGAAAGTGGCGCCATTGATGTCAGTAAACTGAATCTGACCATTGACAATAATTGAATTATAGGGGTCTGTGTCCAGGTAACCCACTGCAGGGGGTGTTATTTTTATTTTGATATCACCCGGTTTGCTCCTGAGTTTTTTTATCTGCTGAATAATTTTGTCGTCGTTGACACCTTCCTTTTTCAGTTTTTCGATTAATGCTTGTTCCTGTAAAAACATAAACCCTTGCACTCCGGCATATATCCGGCCGTTATCGCGAAGTAGGAACAATGATGCCGCATCGCCTTTGCCCGTACTGTCCTGGAGGCTGATACTGAGCACTCCCCGGTTTCCGGACATCGTTACAGGGATATCGACCACTACGCTATTGGATGTACTTGCGTTGATGTTGCCCTGAACAAACGATTTTTGTGGCTGGACACTCCTGTATGCGCTTTTCGTTCGACTGGATTGCCTAAACTTGTCGGAGAGAGAAGCCGTAAAAGCACCATCGACTGCAATTTCCAGGGCTGGATCTTTCAGATCGATGTTACTTAATAATATTGCACGAACGGTGCCGTTAGACGGGCTGTTTTGAGAGAACTCAAATGAAAATGAAACATCGGGGGTATCAATTTCCACTTTAGGCTGTTGGGTCCGCTTATCACTGTATCGTAGATTTCCCGGCGCAGGACCAGTAATTGACTTATCAGTGCCAAGTGGTGCGACTGTTCTGTTAGTCGAGAGGTATTCCTGCGTAGTCTGAGCCAGTGAAAAATGACTTGCCTGGATAATTATGAAAAACGTGATGATTTTTATGAGAAACTCTATCCGGTATTTCATTGTAACCCCCTTGTTCTGAAAAAATATTAGACACTCATAATTTAATAGAAAAAGTAAGCTTCCTGTTAGTGATTATCTGTGGAATGTAAATTGCCCAATATTAATATTTATGGGTGTCTAATACTTTTCCCACCGCCTAAATATCCGTATACATTGAATTCTTTGTGTCAATGAGTGCTTCGTGATGTGTCATTAAAGTGCAAATTATCAACCCTGAGACAACATGCTGAGCGAAGATAACTTTTGAATTAAGACAACAAGAACAATGGCACTCCGTACAATATGAACTTACATCAAGTGAAGTTAAAATGGCAGGAAGAATTTAACAGTTTGTTTGTGGATAATTACCATTTATAATATTTTTTTAAAGCATGAAATATGAAGTATGAGAGGAAGGTAGGGACACCGATAACTTAATGACCTGAGTCCGTGAGTTCACTTGGCTATTATGATGATCTAGGGTCTAAAAACAAGCGATAATTTGCTAAACTCAACTGCATTAATAATTCACCCAGCAGGTGATCGATGAAACGATTTCAGATTGAACAAGGACGTAGCCTGATTACGTCGCACAGTGGTTTAACATTAGTTGGGGCGGCGTTGGATAAATACACGCGACTCAGTCAACAGGTCGACAAAGGCATAGCACAACGTCATGGTATCCAACCCTCGGATATTATAAAAAATTATCTTGGTTTATTGTCAGTTGGGAAAAGTGATTTTGAAGCATTAGCGGACTATCGCAAATCGTCTTACTATCGTGAGGCCTTAAATATAAAACGTGTTCCATCAGTCGAACGTTTGCGTCAACGCATGAATAAAAGTGCACTGGACTACATTCCTTATATCGAACAAGCCAACCGAGATTTTCTTGCCCAAGCGAATGTGAGTTTTGCACCCACCTTAGACTGTTACGACTATGTGGATGTAGACACAACCGTGTTGGATAATTCAAATAGCCAAAAAGAAGGCATTGCCCGAGCCTATGAAGGCACATTAGGGTATGCACCCATCGCCGCCTACCTAGGTGAAAGCAAGGCCGAGGGTCAGGTCTCCCATTTCCCATCAGAGATTTTTTAGTTATTTTTTAGTTAAAATTCTATCCATCGCAGTAGAATTTTATTGCTTAAATCACAAAATGGGACATGGGAGACCTGACCCTGATGGATCCCCTTAAATAATAACTAAAAGTATATAAAAAGCAGTAGGTTATAAAAGAATCTAATTGAAGTGCATAGCAAGATGTGGTCTCATTCGTGTTTTCCGACCAAAGAATTCACGGGGGCAACCCACTATGCACATACGCAAATTATTACACAAAGTATTTCTCCCCGCATCAAAGAATATTGATAAACGGTTGCACCGAAGCTTATTGGAGGCCGCCTTGACCTTAACGGATTGCAGACACTTATCGATTGCCGGTATCGGTCGTTGCTTACGCAGTTCAACCGCAGTGAAACACACGATAAAACGCATCGATCGATTGTTTGGTAATCCCCGCCTGCATGACAGACGGCATGCGTACTACCAAATGATGGCCAAGGTGATGATTGGCTCGAACTGACGTCCGATTATATTGATAGACTGGTCGGGTTTGACACGTTGTGGTGAATACCATTTTTTACGCGCATCGGTCGCAGTGGGAGGACGAGCCTTGGTGATATGGGAAAGTACCTATCGTGAGCGGGACTATACGAGTCAAAAAACACATCGAGGCTTTATTAAAGAACTCCGTGCCTTACTCCCCAACGATTGTCATCCGATCATTGTGACCGATGCCGGGTTTCGTTGTACCTGGTTCAAGCTGATCAAAAAACAAGGATGGGATTTTGTTGGGCGCGTGCGAAATAGGACACAATGCCGTGAAATAGGGCAAAAACAGTGGGTGCCAGTGAAGGCCTATTGTGCGAAGGCGACTCGCGCCGCGCGTTTGTTGTTTTCCGGCACACTGGCTAAAGCCAATCCTGTGGAGGGATATTTCTATTTATTTCGTGGACAGAAGCAACACCGCCACCGTAAAAACTTACGAGGTAAACAGATCCAATCGAGCGTCAGTTTGAAACACTCAAAACGGGAGAAAGAACCCTGGTTTATCATCTCTTCACTGTCTACTGATGCCTATACACCTAAGCAAATCATCATGCTCTATAAGAAACGCAGGCAAATTGAAGAAGCGTTTCGTGATTTGAAGAATACCCGCAATGGGTTTAGTTTACGACATTGCCGCAGCTTTGAAACAGAACGATTGAACGTTGCTTTGTTAATTGCTGCGATAGCGATGTTGTTATTGTGGATTGTCGGTGTGCTGACGAAACAGCAGAAACGTCACGTTCTTTTTCAAGCCAACACTCTTCGTCACCGCAATGTCTTATCGACATTCACTATTGGCTGGCAATGTTTAAAACGAAAGCAACAATTTTATATAAGCGAATTCTTTGACGCGTTGGAGAATATCAAAATGACGGCACAACAACCTCATATGTCTGCATAGAATTTGTGGGGATGGGGATCCATCAGGGTCAGGTCTCCCATGTCCCATTTTGTGATTTAAGCAATAAAATTCTACTGCGATGGATAGAATTTTAACTAAAAAAATCTCTGATGGGAAATGGGAGACCTGACCCTCGGAATTCATATGTGAAGTTGAGATGGTTGAACAACCATATCGGTAAGTCTCAACATACCTCGATTTGCTTAAGTTATTAAGTTATCGGTGTCCCTACCCCCTTGCATCATCGGATTATAACAACAATATAGAGTGTATGTCGCTAACAAAGCGAATCGTAATGTAATTTCTTATGCGGCGTCATCCGAGCAATATCATAGCCG
>JAADGF010000070.1 GCA_013152545.1 Gammaproteobacteria bacterium | reverse complement strand
GATTGATCCGGCGACCGTGGATGCCAACAGTTTCTTGGTACGAGATAATAGCACTGGAGTAAGTGTACCGGGGACCTATTCGGTAAGCAGTGATGGTCGTTTGATCACGTTTGTGGCCGATGCGCCCTTGGCGGTCAATCGTAGTCATAGCGTGTTTTTTGCTAATCGTGGCATTCGGGATCTGTCGGGGAATTTATTAACAGGGGGTGCCTTCTCATTCACCACAGCGTCCGAAGAAGACAGTGAAGCGCCGCAAGTGTTGGGTGTGAGCCCGGCTGGCTTGTCGGATGTGCCGACCAATGTGCAGGTGATGGTATTGTTTGATGAACCCATCCAAGCCAACAGCGTGGTCAACGTGACGCTGAATGACGGTGGCAGGGACGTGGTGGTCAAGCGGACCTTGTCCAATGGCAACCGCACCCTGGTGTTATCGCCCCTGGTGCCTTTGGCGCAGAGTACCTTGCATAGCGTGACGGTAGAGGGTGTTCTGGACTTGGCGGGCAATGCCTTACCTGTACCAGATGTAACTACCTTTACCACGGAAACTGGGGTGGATTTAATCAGGCTCTTTTTGACCCAGGTGGAACCGTTTAGCGGCGCAGTAGTGGGTACCAATGTCACCGCGCAAGTGAGTTTCAGTGAACGCATCAACCCATTGACTGTGACACCGACTTTTATATCGAGAACCGCAACACTGGGTTCCGGATACTGGGCAGTGTGGTGGTTGCTTCTGATGGCTTAAGCGCGATCTTTACTCCCGATGCGCCGCTGCAAGCTTCGACCTTATACCGGGTGCGTGTCTTTGGCATGCAGGACCTGGCGGGTAATGTGTTTAGTGGCAGTAGCGTGCCATCTAATTTTACCACCAGCGATGGATAGAAGTTCAACTCACGGAAAATAAAAAATACAATATTTCGAAGATTCTGTATGAGTTATAAACGATAAACTAATGAATTTAAGTTTATAATTGAAACTGTTAGTTAGGTTAAAATATATAATTATGTATTCAATGTTACATAGCGTTGTAAACATATTAGCTTATGTATGTTACGCTACCTTGTTAGTGGCGTGTAGCCATGATGTTACTCAAGAGCAACACCAAACCGATGAAGTAAGTCAGCAATTGATTTTACAGCTGCAGGAAATCAACAGCGAACTTAAATCCGTAAAACTTGAATTGGCCCAAGTGAAAAATGCGGTTACTGAAATGCACCGCAAAACGGTGGGATCAGCACTTGCTAATGGCACTCCGCCGCCATCTGTAAAACAAGTAACGCTGGATGACGACCCGATGCTGGGTGATACGGAGGCAAAATATGCCATCGTGGAGTTTTCTGATTATGAATGTCCGTTCTGTAAACGTTATAGCAGTAGTGTGTTTAAAAAAATAAAAGAAAAATACATCGATACTGGAAAGGTCAAGTACGTGTTTAAAGACTTTCCTTTGGCGTTTCATAAAAATGCAAAAACTGCTGCCGTTGCTGCTAATTGTGCGGGAAAACAAAACCAATACTGGGCCATGCATACTGAATTATTTGAAAATCAGCGTGAGTTAGGTAAAAAGGCTTTTTCGAGATTTGCAGAGAACATAGGGTTAGATGTTAATAAATTTGAAATATGCCAAACCGATGTTGCACAGATCAAAGAGGTTGAAGCGGACTTTTCCTATGGCAGTGAAGTGGGGGTAAGAGGAACACCGCATTTTTTTATTGGAAAAGTGAGTGGCGGTAAAATTGTCGATGTTGTCCAAATTTCAGGAGCAAGACCATTCTCAGATTTTTCCAGCAAGCTTGAAAAAATGTTTGATTCTTAAAATATCATGGTCAATATACCCGTGGCATTATAGGTTTAGGTGCCAATTGCGTGCCCTCTTCATTCCATGACTGCGTTGAAATTCCTCGCAATAGTCCGGCTATTACTCGTCATTTCGCCTCGCCTAAAAGCGCCTACTTTTGGTGCCATGAAATGAATATGACGCACACTTAACACCTAAATCTATAACGCCACGGGTATATATTTCATAGGTTGTGTTAATGCCGATGAAATGCAATATCAATATGTTTACTGAGCAGGGGGAATTCATAATGCAAAAGGGGTAAGTTGCTTTATACAAATTATTATGCAAATTATAGTGTTTTATATTTTTCATATGCCTCAGAAGAATACAATCTATATTATTTTAATAAGCAACTTAACCTCTGCACAACTATACTAATGTATTATCGACAATGACTTCATTCTACAAATGACTATTGTTCACCTGTGGATTATGGAGACATAAAAAAGTTTCGTAATCGAGTGTCCGGAAAAATGTTGACACATCAGTTGGTCAAAAGAATTGGCATTTCGAACCCAAAAAATAAAGCCTCTGACAATCACAAGCAAGTGTGAGAGCCAAAAAACTAGCCTAACTTTTATTGATGAGGAACTATGTTAGAAAAATTAAGTAGTACTGGGGAATTTGTAGGTAATAATAATTATTCGCAACAACAGGTGGAGCAAGCCCGTGAAGTATTAAATACTATCTTAAGCTTTAGTCAAAGCAGTTTAGATAAGATAGAGTTTTACAACGGTGATGCAAAAAAAGACATAACTAATAATACCTCGATAATACTTGAGGCTATGAGCAGCAACTCGCCTATCGAAATGCTTTTGCCAGCATTCCCGGCTAAATCACCCAATCGAAACAAAACTATCTCTCACCTGCCAGATTTAGGTGAGTATCTGGGGCTAAAAAGATTGAACTTGCTGTGCGAAGAAATACTTTATAAATATGATGGCGGTGCTCAAATTACCATTTGCTCAGACGGTCGGGTATTTGGCGATATTGTAAATGTTTCGGATACTATGGTTAACGAATACAATGCATCCATTCGACAAATGATTGATAAACATAATTTCACGAATTTGAAGATATTTACCCTTGATGATCATTTTGATATCAAGGATTTTCAGAAAATGCGCGATGACTTGCGCAAAAAATATGGCCAATCATTAGATACGATAAGACAGCAAGTGTTGAGCGATAAACATGAAAAAAGTCTCTTTAATGGTTTACATAAATTCGTCTTCGAGGACATTATTTTTGGCTATGGTGATGCCAGTAGAAACAAAATTCGTAAGCTTTCAAAAGAAATCACATACCAAGTCATTCAAAGCTCACATGCATGGAGTTCATTGGTAGCGTCTATTTTCCCCAAAACCATAAGACTGTCGATTCACCCTTACGCTATTGGGTCGGGTAAAATAAGTATTTCTTTGGTGCCAAGTGCTAGTAGATGGGCGACTCCTTGGCATAATGTAGTATTAAAAGACAAATTGGGTTATCGGCTGGTTAAAAAACATGAAGCAATCGAAGAGGGCGCACAACTTATTGAAGACGAGTATGGGTATAAATACTTTGCATGCCAAACCATAATCGCCACCCAATAAAGGATGAAATATGGTCAAGCAAATGAAACCCTTTGGTATAGAAGTTTTTGCCGCAAGCGAAGCTGAACTTTTCGCCTACAAAAATAAATTGCGTGACTTGTGTTTGGAGCATGGTTTAGTGGTTATTAGGGGAAATAATATATTATCGTCCGATAGACTACTAGAGTTTGCCGCAAATGATCCGGCCAAAGAATTGTTGCATTGGGACTTTGGCCCTGTAATGGAAATGAAACCACAAGCAGACGCTAAAAATTATTTATTTAGCCACGAAGCTGTGCCTTTTCATTGGGATGGTGCATTTTATAAAGAGCCAAGTTTTTTATTGTTTAATTGTGTTGAGGCACCCAACAAAGACGCGGGAGGAGAAACTCTTTTTTGTAATACCGAAGCTATGGTTAATGACCAAGGTCTTAGCAAAGAATTTGATTGGTCGAGTATAAAGTTAACGTATGAAACAAAAAAACTGGCACACTATGGTGGTAATATCACTGTAAATATGGTCCAAAAGCATCCGCATAAAGCGACAGATATTATACGCTATGCCGAAGCGGTACATTCTAAATTAAATCCGGTTTTACTTGTCGTTGATGGAGTTTTAGATCAGAAAAAGTTTGAAAATGCTATGGCTAAAATTATCTATAACCCTAAATACTGCTTAAGCCATAGGTGGCAGGCTGGAGATATCGTGATAGCTGATAATTTTTCACTGATTCATGGTCGCAATAAATTTGCTAAAGAAACATCACGTCATTTCCGTCGCGTGCAAATTCTTTAGGTTTTGCCGGCAATGATGCAGTAGCCTTGGCGTGTTTATATAGTGTTCGCCCGAAAATCGATTAACCCTATGAGTATGAGTATATTTTTTATATGTTGAGCAACGAAGTTTTAGGGGTTATCAGGGGCATATATGACCCCGTGTTTTGTGTTTTTTCTAAGACGCAGCCATGAAGATGTTTGCGCACGAATAATCTGGGGAGGGTCGACGTCAATTCACTGTGCTTACGACATTAAACGTTGGATCTGATGAAACCAGGCAGTAGGGGAATATTGGAAGGCGTCCGTATGTATTTGTGTAGGCGTTCAAGGGCCAGTGATTCATCCTTTAATAGGGAGCGAACTTAGCAACCGAAAACCAACGTCGCCACCACGGAGGTTGGGAGGATTATTTGCGGTGGCCGCTAATTGCCATTCCCATTCTGTCGGCAGGCGAATTTCGTACTGTAAACGATGGTTAAGCCAGCCGCAGTAGGCCATGGCGTCGTACCAACTCACATTGATCACCGGGTAGTTATCGAAGGCCCATTGCAGGATGCGGATCTTGTTGATGCTGCCCTTTCCCTTTCCACCACTGTGGGTTGCGACACCCATTCTCTGCGTCGAGAAACAAGCGGTACTGCGCCCACGTTACTGGATAACGGGCCAGGTAAAACGGACTGACTTCAAGGGGTTTGTCACTGTCATTTAATGTTACGGTACCGCCGTCTATTCCAACCCATAAGATATCCGGTAATCCATCGGCCTTGACGCCCACGCCAGGGCGGGAGTCGCCCAGCTGGTCAAAACGAAATCCGATACCTTCGCGTCGCACCGATTCGGTGGTGTCATTCTGTAATTCGTCAAATAAGCGCAATAATTCGGGATAAAGAAAATCCTTGAGTGGTTGCGCCAGGCAGTCGGCGTTTTGTAACACCTCATAGGCTACAACGCCTGCATCTCTAAATGTGTCATCCTGCATGCTGTCAGAATTCAGGTTGTTTAGCGCCAGCAAGGCAAGCAGTGCTGGTTTTTGCCGTTCCCAGGTCCATCGAAAGGCCTCTTTGCGTTGGTTGTCGTGCCGCATGCTCGGCTTGGCGGCGCAGCGCGAGTTTGTCACGGTGATTGACTAACCACCGATGTAGTCGTGGCCAATGTTCAAAGAGTTTTTCCTGGGTAATCATTACGGTATCTTCACGCGTGGTGAGAAAACCGATTTTGATCAAAGCATTGATCAAGCGGTCATTGCGCAGGGAGGTGACATCAGCACCACGGCGTGTGGCGACATCGTTTTCCACTGCCGCCAGCGCGCTGAATAAACGTTTCGCAGGCCTTGGCATACGCAGGGTCCAGGTCCAATTGCTCGTCCATTTCCTTGGCCAATGTTTCGATACAGCCGCGAATGCCGCCCAATTTTTCATAAGTCTGTAAGGTCAGGCCTTGTTGAGTATCACCTTGGTTGTATAACCGTTCTAATGCATATGTGATCAACGGTAGCGCCCCTTCCGTTTTTCGGGCTTGTTCCTCAATGGTGCTCACAAGACGGGGCTCAATGGGTATTTGCACGGCGTCGGTTTTTGCTCAATGTCCCGAAGTTCAAATCCGTGCAGGGGTTCGAGGTAATAAAAAATATCTGAATTGGCCAGTTCGGCACCTAACCAACGGGTTAAACGGTGTTGGAATTCATCGCGCAGGGTGAGTACCAAGAAGCTATGTCCGGTCAATAAACGGTAGAGTTTTTTATATTCTTCTTTCTCCAATTCGTTGTACAAACGGTAAGTGGTGCCTTTTTGCAGACACCAGGGAACGGCTTCATCAATCGTTTCATCTTCCAGTAATATCGGCACAATGCGCTTGTTCCCCCCCCCCTTTTTTTTATTATATAATTCTTGTGTTATGTGCTGTGATTCCCATGCCACTCCCCGGCCTTGTGAGAGAGGTGCGTTACCGTCAAAATGTTGCTTGTTGTGCAAACAGCGAGCACATAATCCGCATCATTGAATTGCTTATCCATCCAGCGTGCCCATCCTTCCGGTGGGTTGGGGTTGAGCTGGTCAAAGCGCAGTTTAATGCCATCGCTATGGAGTTGGTTGGCGAAACTCACCACCCGGTTTGTTGTGCGCGTCGTCTTCCTGGCTGTAACTGATAAATACGATGGGGTTTTTGTTTGTCATGGTATTTGTTATCAGATTTTGTGGTTGTTTTGTCTCATAGGTGTTCGGGATTTTAATCAGAGATCAGACTGGCTAAATTCTGTAACGTCGTAGGCCTACGCTTATAGTTTTTCTCAATTATTTCACAACAAAGCAGCTTTATTTTTTTTT
>JAADGF010000003.1 GCA_013152545.1 Gammaproteobacteria bacterium | reverse complement strand
GCTTTTTTCTTCTTTCGGCTGGCGCGTTCTTTGAGCAAGGCGGTGTAACCTTGTAGCACGGTATGATGAACGATGTTGCGCAATGGTTGATACTCCAGCCGGGGTATTTCACCCCCGGATACGACTTGATTTTAAACTTTAATTAAATTTATGAAAATGTTTCAATGAGGCCGGGGTATTTCACCCCCGGATACTGCGGAAACATGGGACAAAATGTTGGATCTATTTATGTTTCAATGAGGCCGGGGTATTTCACCCCCGGATACCATCAGACAAAGCCCGATCTTACGTGGTCGAGTTATCGTTTCAATGAGGCCGGGGTATTTCACCCCCGGATACTCCAACTAATTTCAGTTGGTGCGTATTGAAATATAGTGTTTCAATGAGGCCGGGGTATTTCACCCCCGGATACTGTACTTTGACTATATCTTTAGCCCCAGAACAGAAAGTTTCAATGAGGCCGGGGTATTTCACCCCCGGATACTCCCCTTATTTTTTTCTGTCCCCTTATTTTTTTCGAGGTTTCAATGAGGCCGGGGTATTTCACCCCCGGATACATTAAGGAGCTGTCCAAAAAAAACCGGCTGAATGACCGTTTCAATGAGGCCGGGGTATTTCACCCCCGGATACCAAAAACAAGATTAATAAGTGACATAATATTTAGTGTTTCAATGAGGCCGGGGTATTTCACCCCCGGATACAACACGGGCAACTACAACACGGGCAGATGTAACTCAGGGTTTCAATGAGGCCGGGGTATTTCACCCCCGGATACATCACCGCTCTCACGACTTGATTCGTACTCATATATTGTTTCAATGAGGCCGGGGTATTTCACCCCCGGATACGTAATAGATGTGCACAGGCAAGTTAATTTGTATCGCCAGTTTCAATGAGGCCGGGGTATTTCACCCCCGGATACTTATTACTCACTTTGGGCTTAATAGGACTGCTCATTGTTTCAATGAGGCCGGGGTATTTCACCCCCGGATACCTTTTAATGATCAAGGCCCCCATATTTACAGCTGTGTTTCAATGAGGCCGGGGTATTTCACCCCCGGATACAGCGACAGACACAAATACGCTTACGATCCAAATGCATGGTTTCAATGAGGCCGGGGTATTTCACCCCCGGATACGTCGCTCGCGTAGTTCCCATTCTTGCGACTTTTACTGTTTCAATGAGGCCGGGGTATTTCACCCCCGGATACTAGAGGGTTTCTCGTACATCCTTGATGTCCTTGTTCTTGTTTCAATGAGGGTTTCAATGAGGCCGGGGTATTTCACCCCCGGATACCGCCCCTGTATAAGCGACTGTTTTACATGTGCTAATAACCCAATTTGCGAGCGCTGCCTGAATTTGTATCATAAATCATCCTTTCCGTGCAAGCGCACCTCTCTGGTTGCATCAAAAAAATTCTAATTATCAAAGAGCTATGCGTTTGCGAGCACTCCTCGGGGTTTTCGGCATTACCCTAGCGCTCGCAAAATAACGGCAAAAAAAATGGGGAAAAACTATACAATAACCGGTTCGCGTTTGACGGCTTCGAACGCCTTGCCCAAACTGACTACCCGTGGTGTTATATTATCCACTACACCGAGGTCCAACATTAAAACATGATCATTGTCATGATGAATAATTTCATCCAAGGTAGCGAGTAATTCGGCGTGCCGTTTTCGGTTTAAGCGGCATTGAAACACAGACAGCTGTAACCACTCTCCATAAGCTTTCATCAGTTTGAAGACACGTCGCCAACGCTTGTTATCACTGATGTCATAGGTAATGATATACAAATGTTCGTCCATTGTCATCTCGTTGTAAAACCGGGAAAATCTTGGATATCGTGGAGTAAAAACCGGCCTAATAAACGTGCTTGTATTTCAAATATGCGGCGGTAACTGACTTTGTAACCGAACAAGGGATGGCTCACCTCCTGGCTTAAGCGTCTTTCGAAGGTTGCTATAAAACGTTTTCTAGCATCATTGGTCAATGTCACAGCACCGGCCGCCGAGATAAAGTCACTGGGTTTTACTTCGCCATTGTTAATGGCATAAAGTACAGACGACTCTGCAATAATTGACCGAAACGGTTCCATCATATCCAATGCCAGCGCAGGGCGCCCATAACGGGGTTGGTGGTAAAACCCGCGATAAGTGTCAAAACCTACGGCAGTAAGTGTCACGGCCCAAGTGCGCACTAATAACGTATAGGCATAGGATAATAAAGCATTAACAGGGTCTTTAGGTGGCCGCCGGTTACGGTAAATAAAATCAAAGGCAAAACTTTTTTCGTCTTTTTCCCGTTTAATCATTTGGCTGAATTCACCGAAATAGCGGGCCGCTGCGCTGCCTTCGTAACCCAGCAGTTGTTGCAGGCTATTGGCTTTATGCACCGTAGCTGCATCCGTTTTCAACGCATCCAACAGTGCCTGAGGTTTTTTGTCACCACGCCAATTACGGCGCATTAACGTGCGGCTATTCATTATTTTAGTATGAATCAATCCCTTTGCAATACGCAAACAAACCTGATCGTCAAAGCTCGCTTTGTATTGTGCAGTTCGCAATTCCACATTTTTATGACCGGTACCCACGCTATGGCCTTTAAACCAACCACCATAGGAATGCCAGGAAATTGGTATGTCCCGACTCATCAATTCGTGCAGGCACGGTGTGGTAACATAAACATTACCCATTAGCACCACTTGCGAGACATCGATTAGGCGTACATTGGTGGCGACTTTGTCTTCCACCGATACTTGCAGCAGTTCTCCCTTTTTTGCTACCTTGGCTTTATACGCCTGTACATACAGAGGCAGGGCTTCATCCCTGGCAACCGCCATTGGTCGGGGGTTAACCGAAGCACGTTTTAAAAAATTGACTTCATCCGGCAAACAAATACCAACCAACGAACAGCGTGGGCATTTGGGGCTGTCTTCCAAGGGAGGAGGTACGCGGCCACTGGCGGCAATCAAGCGCAAACCATTAATAGCTGATTGCGTTTGATTCCGTAATTCTTCATTAAAAATAACGCTGACTTTTTCTTTGGAAGCGGCAAAATACAAAATACCTTTTTCACAGCTGTAACCTTGTTCTTCCAGCAACATGCCTTGAATACAAACTTGTACGCGCTCAGCCTCATAGGCGCCTTTGGCGACATGGGGCCGTTTGCCGCGTTTGTAATCGATAGGGGTGACCGTATTACCTTCTCCTTCTATTAGGTCCAGCCTAGCAATCAACCCCAAGCGATTGGACGAAAGCGTGATGGAACGGGCATGGAACTTCTCCTCATCATTTTCTGAGTCATTGGTGGGTAAATCCCCGCACGGTTTATCCACTTTCCGGTGCACATAACGCCCTTCCACTGTGTCGCCTGATTCGGCCCATTCCCCCTGCACCCATTCCAGATAAGCCAACCGTGGACAATAGACATATTCGTTGATCATGCGCGCAGGTAATAGCGGTAGGTCGCCGGAGAATTCCGGAAAAGGTAATGGCAGTTCGCGTTGTCGATTTTCTTCCATTTAGACACATCCTAAAGGCAAGCGATGGGCATCGCCTGGAGCCTACCCCGTCACACAGGCAAATCACACCATGGCAACTTCAGTGTATTAGTTCCAATAAAATGATTCTAAGGTACATTGTATACATTCGTCCAATATGCATTTATATTGCATTATGGACGATAATTTAACGTTTGTCATACATCTACTTTTAAAATCAATCTATTACCGTACGTTCCCCGGTAAAATCAAAAAAAACAGACGTTTCAGCTACTTACTGTTTAAAATACATCAAAGCGATTGAGCTTAAAATCCGGCTGGACGAAAGATTGAGTTGTAGACGCAGTGCTCAAACCCCTTGTTATGCAAAAACACGAAACACGCCACCACCTTTATGACTTGTACGCCCCAAAATAATAGGTCCCGAAATTTTTTTAGAAAAATTGAGTTGTAGATACGCCGCTACTCTTCCTCTTGGTTCTTTAATAAGGTTAGTGATCGTCACATCTGGCGTCGGTAACCCACGCCTTGCACATTCGTTCAGTAGATCCGCTACAATGTGTTGTGGGTAACGTTCTTTTGCTCCCTTGGGAAAACGGGTGGGCACATAAGCTGTAACGCTGCACCAATTTTTTGATGATTTAAATAAGCCATCATCAGCGCTCACCTGTACAGGTTCGGCTAAATTAAATAACCCCAATGATCCGGCACGTACAATTCTCAAGCCTCTCGCTACCTGTTCAAATTTTCGTTGCTGCCATAACGGTGCAGTGTGGTTCCGATCAGCGACCCATGGTGCAATAATTAGCACTCTGTCCAAGCGACCATCCCCATCGTCGTCTTCGGCCACAAGGAACACGTGTTCGTGCCGTCCAGTGGATGCCGCTGAACCATCCGATTCATGACCAGAGAAGAGTCGACTGGCGTTACGATTAAGCTCCCTGTCCCGTCCCATCAAGGCTCTGCGCATTGCGTGCAGTAAGTTGTTTCTGTTATGGATAGCCGGCCGGTTGTCTTCAGGCAATTTATAACTGATAACATCCCAGGGCCTTTCGCAAGCCAGCGGCGCCATTATGCCAAGCCCTAAATAACGCCCATTACCAATCACCAGCGGACCGCTCACGGGTTCTTGAAATGCAATCTCCACATGATACAGCGTGTTAGATGAAAAACGCTCACCGGCGGCAAATTGTTCAGCATGAAGGCCCTTGCCTTCCAAAGGCTCTCGTTGAACGGCCCGTATGTCAACAGACTGTTTGTAGCCTGAATGACGAACGGCTTGTTGCACTGTACGCCGCAATACCATTTCTCCGGCGGCACGCTCACTGCCTTTTTTCCCATGATAGCGCCCAATAGGTAGTGCTACGGGTGTAACGCTACGCCATATTCTGTGCGCTTTTTTAACTGTAGCGTCGACTCCGTAATGAGTAGCCATTTTACGATCATCACTAGACACCAAACAGGGTTGTGTCTCATCGAGCAACTCCCCCGTTTGCAGATCAACGCCAAGGTTTAGCCCGGAAAAAGCCCACTCAATGTCAGCAGTCGCCAGTGGACAGGCGATAGGGACTTCCACCATTAAGCGTCTAATATGACGATCGGCATGGCTACTACCAATGGATGGCAACGGAATAATGCGGATACGTCGATTTTTGTCACTCTCGCTGGCGTTGCGCCCAATAACTAACCGTTCAATTTTCTCCGGAGGAAAATGTTGCTTAAGCCGCTGTGCCGCTCGGTCTCGGATTTGTTCCACTAAGGAGACCACGCTATCCACCGGTGACACACAGTAACCCGTTGCGCCGTTCTGTGGCGCAAAATCAAAAAACAGCCGAGTGACGGGACTATTGTACTTTACCTTTTGAAAGTGAGGTGGCGCAGGTTGGCGTAACGCATTGCCCTGGAATTTTCTCGCGTGTTCACTATGACGCCGTGTTAAAGAATTAAGAGAACCTGTTGCAGGGCAATATACGTCTAGCCCTTCAATGCCATTGGGCGTGGGCCTATATATGTTTCCAACGTGTTTTTTGAGCATCATTTGCGCCTCTTCGATTTGAACAAGCTCCGTTGTCGCATAGGCGATATCAACCCCCCGTCCGAACTGATACAGGCGTTCTGATATCGCGGAAATAGTTAAGCTATAACGATCCGCGTTTTCGGCAGTCCATATATAAAGCATGGGGCTAGCCGCTTCAAACAACCTTGGCTGAACGCATTTGGCATCGCGAAGTCTTGCGGCCTTTACCAAGTTGCCACCGCAAGCATCCGCGCCATTGCGTGGCACATAATAAGTAGTACCCTGCGTCAAGCAGGCGCGTGGTACCGCAATAACGGGTTGTTCCAAGCCCTCCAGCCATGTGAGTGCCTGGCGTTCTTCGTCCGTGGCTGCGCGGCCCGCATTGGCGGCACATAACAATGCTTGGAATAACCTGAAAGGTGAAGGCGGCCAATCGTCGGCCCCATTATATCGGTCATCCAAGAGTTTTAAGGTGATTACGATGGCTTGCGAGGTCATCTCCATTAACCTGCCGCTGATGCTTCTTCATCTTGTTTATTAGCTAATAACAATGCCTTGGCTTTCTTAATGTCAAATGGGTACTGTTGCTTCTCGGCATTAACCCCGAAAGCAGTTGCCGCGGCTTTTGCGTAATCAAACGCAGCTTCCGGTGTAATCGACACCGGTTCTGGCTCACCTCTACGTTGTATGATATCCCACGGCTCTTGTGCCGCTTGCGCATATCGCAGGTGACAGCCTTCGCGCAGATAGAGTTCCATGTCTGCGGTAGCGGCCACCAAGGCTAATCCCAAAAGATAACGCCGCAACAATAACGTGTTGTCATCGTTATTGTTGTCGTTGGCCTTCCCATTGAGCGTACGCAGCGCCACCAAATTCAGGGTAACATTGCGATAGATTGGTCCATTGGCGATGACACCCCCAAGAACACGGGCCTCCATATTAAGCTTGCCGTCCAAAAATTGGCGGACATTTTTGTTGGTTTTTCGGAATGTCGACGGCACATCCTTAAAACCTTTAACCGCGAGGTCAGCCTTTTTAGCTTTTGCTTCTTTTTCAAGGCTCGCTTTATCTTCCTTACTCAACATCTTCCAGACGCTATTGTATTGAGCGGCGCTATGAAGCACTTCTACGTCCTCGGCCCGAATAAACGAACGTACTAAACGGGGGCGCTTCACGGACGTGCCACGTGAATCCCAGGCGCCAAAAACCAGGGAAGTCGGCGCCAGTTTCGCTAAGGCCGTGGCATCATGGTGATTCAAGAGGTCTCTAAAGGCTTTATCAATCTTATCCGCCAGCGTTGTGGAGCGAACAACGGCGTCCCCTGCCCGGTGTGCCAGTTCCAAGAGAGAAACCCGGCGCTCGGTACCATCTTCGTCGCTGCCCAGGGTAAATTCAATCTGCGGCACCAAATCGTGATAGCGGGGATGCTTAAAAATAGGTTCCATGCGATTGGCTTGAGACCCTACCGAGTCGATCTGCGCCACTTTGGTGCCATCTGCAAGTTCATCCACGCAGTAGCCGATATCGGCATAGGTAGGCGGAAAAATAATCCCCCCTTCCCCTTCCACTGGCAGCAGTTTTTGTTTGAGCACCAGGGCGACCGTTGCACTACCATCTTCAGCCCATTGGTTTATTGTTTCATTGGTAGCAATACCTGGTTTGGTCATTTCGTATTCTCCTCAGTAGCAAAACACACAACCTTGTTTTTCCCGGACATATCCAAGCGAAAACGGTAGGTTCGTTGATCAGTGGTTTGAAAACAACAGCCAATCGCTGCCCTTGCAAGCTGCAATGGCAAAAAATGATTCCATATGCCATAACAATAACGCCGCTTTTCAATGGCCTTAGGGCGCGCATTTTCCAACCCCCACGCGGCTAAAATCTCCACTAAAGGCGAAGCCATCACATCGTGCTTAAGATCATTGGGTGAGTAACCGGTATCAATGGAGGTCCAAGCACCACGAGGATCGAAGTTATAACTGCCTCTCATGGCACATAACACCCCAAACGGGTCCGCCAATAGCGCATCACCATGGTTGTGCCATAGTTGGGCGACGCCTTCTGTAAGGGGCTTGCCTTTTTTAGTGGCGGTGCCTTTAAGCATGGCAGTGCCAATACCCTCGGCTGTGCGATTACCCGAATAAAGCTTAAAGTCATCCCGGCTTGAACCATCACACCAATGGGAAAGCGTAATATTGCCCTCTTCAGTCTTTAGGATGACTGGCAGTGACATTTTGTTTACTTCATTTGCAGGGAAAATGTTTGGCTTTTCAAGAGATTCTTCAGACTTACCTTCGGCATCCCAATCAATGGGTACAACAGCCTTTATCTCGGAGGTTGCCAAAAATTGCAACACCTCGGCCAGCGGGTTTTCACTGCCTGCTGCTTTAAGTTTAAAACAGGGAGTCGCAGACCAGTCAAACCTCCCTTCAGCCGCACCACACAGCACCTCGGCAGCTTCCATCAACCCAAGGCAGGCCAATACCTGACCGGGGTTGGTGAAATCAACAGGAATGTGGGTTATCGCCATTATGCCACCTCAGTTTGCATGTCGATGTCGGGCAACTTGGATGCCTGCCAATCTGCGGCGCGGAAAATCACCTCCCACCAGGCAAGTCCCCACGGCCCCCAACGGCGCTGTAGACGTGCATAACGTAACGCGACTGCCTGCGCCCGGTTTTTGAGCAGAGAAGGGGGATAAAGCGGATCAATGGCTGCAATCTCTGGTCGGCTATAACCGTGATGTGACGCAATCAGGTGCAATGCCAGCTCGTGTAAATCTTCCGGCAGGCCGCGCAGTTCATCACTATTCTCAGCATCATTGAGCGAACCAAACTCATGACGGTAGCCATGTAAAAACCGGCCATTACCGCCGCCTTGCGTTTTAGCATAAGGGCGGCCTTCACGGGGTGCACACATGGCGTTTTGCCACATCTCACGTTCTTTGCCCGCATCATGCAGCCGGGCCGCGGCCACCAACATTTTTCGATAGTTTTCATTTAACCCTAGGCGTTGCGCAATATGCTCAGCCGCGCTGGCAACTTGCTGTCGGTGTTCGTCCAGTGTCTGGCAAACACGCGCAATCGCCTGATCACCCATGCGGGAGCCACCTTTGCACCGCAGTGCTACTACAACGAGCTGAGAAACGGGATCTTCGTTGTTATTTTTCTCAGGAAGATTTAAGGTGTAATTGGTTTTCCAATTTTTTTCAATTGCATTTGGATTTTTGTAGACTTGATAACCGATGGCGTCGACAACGTCATTATCCCACCCACTATCGAGGGTTTTAAGTCCCTCGTATCCGGCATTGGCATCTAAAAGCCCGTCCTTATTAATTCCTCCCAACAGCCTTGCCACCACAACTTGACACCCCCTGATTTGAGAATAAAACCGCTCTTTATCCCGCTTAGCGGACTTTGCACCAAGATCCTTCAATTGTTCTACCGTAAAGCTATTCTGTAGCTCGCCCGCACGGTTTAGTACAATACACGCAGGGCTGTTTCTATCTGCTGAGCCATCAAAGTTCTTTAGTGTTTCAGTTGCTCGCTTAATGAGAATATCAACAAGCTCATTAACATTAGTTTCCAGAATTTCAGTCAAGTGTATAGGCGCCGCTTCAAAAAACGCTTTCACTTCATTCGCGTTCGGCTTAGTTGCATCGTCCGGCCAAGGCAGATATTCTCGCCAAGCCGCAGACGTTTGAGGCTCATCATTGCCTACCCAGCCGCGTAACCAGGGTTCCACATCCGGTCTGCCGGTGTGCTCGGCTAAACTGGTCATGGACCACGCATCTAGCAGGGCGCGGGTAAGCGCCGGACGTAGCGGTTCAGGCGTTGATGCCGCACGGATTTTTTCCAACAAAAGCGGTTCTTGTGGCACCCGTTGTTTTAATTTCTCAAATTCTGCGGGGGCTGCGCTATAACCTGTTCCACCCAGCAGTGACAACTCCTCTAGCATCGCCAATCTGGCTTTGTAGTTAGCCGCACTCTGCTGAGCGCGCGCGTTCGAAGCCTTGGGGGGAATAGCAACCACCTCGATTATCGCGCTGCCCTCCCCATAACGGTTTACCCGGCCCAGACGCTGCACCATACGCTCAAAGCTCACCAGATCACACACCATGTGATCCGCATTAAGATCGATACCCACTTCGCCAGCGGATGTGGCAACTAAAAAGGCGGGCACCTTCAACTTTATATCTTTGTCAATCTTTATAAAGCCGTGCTCCTCCAACCATTGGCTTAACGCCATACGCTCGCGCACACGTCGAGCACCGGTCAATAGATTGATACGCGCCCGCTTTACTTGTTTTTCAATTCCATCCTGCACTTTCAATGCTTCTTTACGGCTGTCGCAATAGACAAGCACCCGGTTATTATCTCCCGCCAATGCCGTAGCTTTGTCCACAAGCGCCTCAAAAAGCTTGACGTCTGAATCGAGTTTGTAAATGGTAAGCTTTTTCTCCGCTTTAAGGCGATTTTTCACCATTTTATCTTTGGAATCCTCCGCTTCTAGCCGGAATGCGTTTTCTTGGTGGTTCTGGCTAGTGGCTGAGAGTGGCAATAACATAAAACCGGGAACAGGGTTCTGAGTAACGCCGGCTAACTGGTGAAACGTTTTGTCATTTGCAATAGAACTTAATAGAGCCTCAAAAGGCGGACAAAGATGCGCTTCATCCAGAACAACAAGAGTATCAACGCCTAACAACCCGGCATAGAAGGAACGCATATTCCGGGACACGCCATAACCCTCAAACAATAGCCGGGAACCAATCATGTCGATGGTACCCACCACGATGGCCGGGGAGGTGGGATCTGAAAGCCACTCCCGGTTATCGGCTAGCTGACCACGTAGCGTTGAAACCGGCAAAACCTTTTCAGCAAGCCCCAGACGCTGGCATATTTCGTCCAGCGCATCCTGGTTTTTTAGTGAATTTTTGAGCTTCTCCGCCTCCCGAGTTGCCTGATCAACCACCGCCCGCCGGTCAACCACATAAACCAAGCGCCGCGGCAAAGCGGAGTTGAACACCCGGGCAATGAGCCAAATAGCCATGACTGACGTTTTGCCCAAACCGGTAGGCATATCGAGATAAGGTGGCACGCCATCATCCACTAGCTGATGAAACAGCCGCCGCTGCCAATGCATTGGTTCTTTTCCAAACAAAGGATAAAACCAAGCATCAAATTTTTCTGATAGCGTTAGGTCCATTATTTACCTTGAAGTCAAAAAAGTTGTTAGGTTTTTGGTTCATTGCCTTAAACCCGTTTTCGTGTTTAATTAGCCGGAGAATTATACAGCATCAACCGATCTCCCCCAGACAATATCGATCATAGAAAAATTACCCAATAATTTTACAAAGATTCCTGTTGATGCCCATAATACGGCGGTCAAAATACTATACAAAATACTATAATAAGTAACTGCTCGTCATCGAATTTGCCACATATCCTTCAAAAATCTTAATCTCTACGAGTTTATTCCCCGCCACTTGTGGTATTTTAAAATTGAAATTTCGAAACAAATACCCCCGCTTGAGCGAAACGAAAGGGCTTGCCTAAGCGGTATTCTTATTGAAGATTGATTGCTTGTAAATGACTAAATTTCACGCTTAATAGCACAACGTTACGTCACCGTAAGATTAAAAACTTCATCGTCCAAAGATTGCCAGAAATCTTTCTGCAATACGATAAATTTAAGTTCTAAATATACATAGAATCAGTAAAAAAAGGCGGAATTAGATACCCTTTATTGTCGCGCCACATTCTGCGGCAAATAGCTCCGGGTTTGGACCGGCGGTAACAGAAGTGCCACAATCGTTTGATTAAAGTTAATTCAGGCGAGTAAGCCGGCAGATACACCAATCGCAATTTTGGACTTTTTTCAGCTACATCGGTTAGTCAAGGCTACATACTTGTAGTTACTGGCAGGCTAATTAATCATAAAATCTTAGACGGGTTTGAGGTTCAACGAAACGAAAAGTTACTCTAAGCAAGTGTTCAATTTCAATGCTCTATCGGTTTTGTCCAGTCTTCCAACATTAAATGATGCTCCACATTATAAAATGCCTTGTCATTGGTAATTAAAACGGTATTCACAGCTACAGAATGGGCTGCAATCAGCATATCCATTGTACCCAGGGGCTTACCCTCGTTTTCACAGGCTGTTCGTAATTGAGCATAGGTATTTGCGACATCAGAATTCCAAGGCAGGATTTCTACTCGCAATAAAAACTCTTTAACGGCAATAGGAAGTCGTTTGGCTTCGGGCTTTTTAGCAACACCACGCAGCAATTCAGCTTCCGTAATTGCGGAAATGCATACCCTGGCCATAGGAACACTTCGTAAATACTCTCTGATAACCTTCGGTTCGCCTTTTATAATGTAACTGGCCGTATTAGTGTCGAGCATATAACGCTGATCTTCCATTAGAACAAATTCCGATCCTGTGGAATCTCATTGTCGCGCTCGGCCATAAAATCGTCTGGCACATCGATGGATTCTATCATTTTGAAAAAATCATCCCAATTTCCAGGTTTCTTGGAAATGATCACATCGCCTGTTTCAGGGTCTTTGCGAATATAGACCTCATCACAATCGAATCGATAGTTGGCAGGTAACCGGACAGCCTGGCTACGGCCATTCATGAAAAGTTTGGCAGTGTGTCTCATGGCAATTCACCTCACAATATGTCATATACCATAGTATATACCTGCAAGTGTTATATATCAAGATAATTGCCGGAGATGTTCATTCATGTGCTACATTTAGCATACGTAGATTATGCGCATACCAAATGAGGATTGATAATATATGTCACGATTTTATGATGAAACTGCCGTAAAAAAATCAGCAAACCTAAGTATAAACAGCGATTTACTGCACAAGGCCCGTAGTTTAAAAATAAATTTATCTGCTACATTAGAACACGCTTTAGCAGTACAAGTGAAGCAGGCAGCCCGTAAAACTTGGCTAAGAGAAAATAAAAAAGCACTCAAAACTTTAAATGACTTAGCAGACAAAAACGGTTTATTCTCTGACTCTTACAGGAAGTTTTGATGAGCCAATACACATTATATAAAAATGAAAATAATGATTCGAAAAAAACATATCCTTATTTTGTTAATGTGCAAAGTGACTTATTGGATGATCTAAATTCAAGAATGGTCATTCCCTTATCTCCACTGGAAGCACTCAATAATACAAATGCAAAAAAATTATGCCCGCTCATAGACATAGAGGAAGGCTGCTTTGTTTTACTAACCCATCAACTAACCTCAATTCCTAGATCTATACTTAAAAAAGAAGCTACTTCTCTCGAAAAATACAGAAACGAAATACTGGGTGCAATTGATTTATTATTGACGGGCATCTAATAATGGTTTCAAAGGGCTCTCATCAACCTTTTCTTGATTACGAATATATTCAGTGACTGATCGACACCCGCCGGTTTACCCAATAAGATCGAGCAGTCCATTTATCTCTCCTGCGTAGCGCTCCCGTTTTATTATGTACATCTCACCTGTGGTGGTCACGTTCCTGAGCATCACACACACAAATTGATGATTTCGGGAACCCGATTCTAGCTGCCGAGTATAATGGGTAATAATACGCAAAAACAAACTGCTCCCGAATGGAAGAAATCGAACTCATCAGACAAGCCCAGGCCGGCCGGCACCACGCCTTTCGACGACTGGTGCTGCGCTACCAAAAACCACTGTTTAAGTTTCTTAACGGCTATGGTTTGCCAGCAGCATCCATCGATGATGTGGCTCAGGAGACATTTCTTCGAGTGTACCGTCATCTCCATCGTTACAACCTTGCTAAAGGTACTGCGTTCCTTACTTGGCTATTTACCATTGCCAAACACTTGGCTTTCGACGAGATGAAGCGAGAAAAACGATATCAAACACTCGATATAGATCAGGAAAGCACTCTGGAATCGAATACTGCTCACAGCACCTACGAAACAATTAACACCACACAACAGCAGTACCAGCTTCAGCAAGCACTGTTTCGGCTGGAAGAGCCATTTCGCAGTGCAGTCGTGCTCTCATATATCAAGGAACTCTCGCTTGAACAGGTGGCTGCAATAGAGCAATGCGCGATTGGCACTATTAAATCCAGAGTTTTTCGCGGTAAAAAACAACTGCGTACCTTATTAGAGGAATCACAATAATGGAATCAGTCACATGTCATCAGATTGATCAGGCACTCGCCTGTCATCAATCGTTAACGCCAATGCAATCTGAGCACATCGAAACCTGCCCCTTGTGCATGGCGCATCGTGCAACGTATCAGCAATTAGATAAACTCATGGCCACAAGCTTATCCGTCAACCCACCTGACCACTTCGCTGACCGAGTGATGAGCGTCATTGAAACGAGCCCCGTCAACGAATATCATCTCTTTGCCGAAAAACTCTTGGCGTCGTTGCCTCTGCGCATTTGTTTGGTCAGCGGCGCAGCCGTCATCCTGATAGGCCATATTGTTCGCTTCATCCTCAGCACTGTTTTTGTCACGATGGCTGCAACTTAAGGCCTGCTTCTCCAAAACAGTGGAGAATACCAGTAATGGGAACCAAATCAGAGATGGTCAGTATAATAGAAGAACAGACCAGCAGGAGAAATGTGGTGAACGAAACCCCCAGCCAATATCATCCACGAAAACCGTTTTTAGCACTGCTCGCCTCTATGGTGATGCCCGGTCTTGGTCAACTCTATAATGGCGAAGCGACCAAGGCATTGTTGCTCTTTTTAACCGTTGGCGCATTGACCCCCCTTTCTGCCTGGGTGGCACTGTATGGGCCAGGAAAATCAATGTGGTTGGTGATATTGGTTTTTGTATTGCTGACCCTTAGCCTCTACTTTTATGCGATAATCAATGCCTTTCGCACTGCAAAAAAATCAGGCGCAGCCTACATACTGCAATCATTTAATCGTCCTTATATTTATCTCATTGTTTTCATCCTCGGCTACTTCTTTATCTACAACGATATGGCTGGTTACACACGGGAACGTTTAATGGAGTCTTTCTGGATTCCATCACAAAGCATGCTACCCAACGTATTGCCCGGCAATGTGATTCTTGCCGATAAGCGCATTAACTGTCTCGGATGCAAATACCGTGTTCAGCGGGGTGACCTTGCCATATTTATTTCTCCTAATGACCGAACTAAGCTCTACATAAAGCGCATTATCGGCCTACCGGGTGACAAAATAGAAATCATCGACACCGATGTTCGTGTCAACGATTACTCAATCCGACTGGCGACGGAAGACAATAATCAGAGCACTGATGGCCTGATCAGTTTCTTCGAAAAAGGCGATAAAGGCAGCTACAAAGTCGTTTGGAAAGCAAATACCCAACGTAAGCACTACGTGCTGACGGTACCCAATGGCCATGTTTATACGTTGGGTGATAACCGCGACGCCACTCGCGACTCGCGTTTTGTTGGGCCAATCCCCTTGGTTGATGTCGTGGGTAAAGCGAAACAAGTATGGTTTTCGTTTGATCGTCAGAAAAAGACCGTACGTTGGCAGCGCATCGGAACTGTGGTGGACACAAACGACTAAGATAATACCGTTGAACTAAGAAAAGGTGGTGTTCAGCAGAACACCACCGTCAGACTTATCACTGTGCTTCAATATCGGTAATTACGTAGCGTTTGTCCCGCGTTTCGATAAAGTCGAAATCCACTTTGTCACCCACTTCGACCTCATCCAATAGCTCCCTATCGTCCACGGCGAAAAACATCTGCATACCCATCCAGCCAATACTTTTGATTGGGTCGTGTTTGAGCTCAATCTTTTTGGCGTTTCTTTCGATAGCGATGACCGTGCCAACACCATGATGAGTTTGCTTAGAAGCCAGTACCAACACTGGCTTTGAAAATGTGTTTTGGGCGTTGGCCTGTGTGGCTGCTGCCATAACCCCCCCTAATGCTAGGACAGTCGTTGATGCTACAATAATCGATTTCAGTTTCATTATTTGAGTCCTCTTGGTTTTTTGTGGTTAAATTTGTGTATCGCTAATCGATTCTGAAGATTGATTCTGAGAAAGCCTTTATCCACAGGGGTATACTTACGTTATGTCATCGCTTGCTTCTCCTTCGGTTGCTCACCCGCTGAGCGCAGCGACTGCTCTTTCCAGATGGCAAAAATCGCGGGGAACAGGATCAAAACAGTGATTAACGCCGAAGCGATCCCTCCCACCATGGGGGCAGCAATGCGTTTCATCACATCCGCACCAGTACCGTCGCTCCAAAGGATCGGCAACAATCCCAGCAGCAACGCCAAACCCGTCATTAGCATCGGGCGGATGCGTCGTCCAGCGCCTTCAATGATAACCTCCAGCAAGTCTTGCTGTGTTTGCAATTGGCCAGCAGCCTGTCGTTGGCGGTAGGCCATGCCCAGATATAACATCATCAACACACCCATTGCGGCATCTACGCCAGCCAAGGCGATCATGCCGACCCATACCGCAACGCTGAGGTTATAATCCAACCAGGCAAGTAGCCACACTGCACCAATTAGAGAAAAAGGCACCGCCAGTAGAATAATGAGCGACTCTACGATTGATTTGCGGTTGATGAATAACATGAAAAAGACAATGAACAGGGTCAATGGCACGACCACCTTGAGCTTGGCCTTGGCGCGCTCAAAGTATTTGAACTGACCAGCCCAGTCGAGGCGGTAACCGGGGGGTACTTCGGCCTGTTCCGCCACCACCTGTTTGGCCGCTGCCACATAGTCGGCAATACCAATCTTGTCATTGACATCAACGAAGACGTAACCCACCAACTGGCCGTTTTCGTTACGTAACATCGGTGGGCCGGTGCGGAAGTTCAGTTCAGCGAGTTGCGCCAGCGGGATTTGCGCACCAGTGGGCGCAGGTACCAGCACTCGTTTCAGTGCTTGTGGCCCATCACGAAAGTCGCGAGCGTAGCGCAAGTTGATGGCGTAACGCTCACGCCCCTCCAGTGTCTCGGAAACAGTCATGCCACCCACTGCCGCCATGATGACATCCTCCACATCCGCAATGGTTAAACCGTAGCGGGCGATTTTTTTGCGGTCGATATCGAAGTCGAGGAAGTAACCACCACTGATGCGCTCGGCAAAGGCACTGCGGGTATAGGGCGCAGTGCGTTCGTCATCCTGCAACACCTGCTCGATGCGAACACCCGTCGCCTCCACCGTTTCCAGGTCATCGCCAAACACTTTGATGCCGAGTGTTGAACGAATCCCCGTAGCCAACATCTCAGTGCGGGTCTGGATCGGCATCCACCAGACGTTGGGCATACCGGGATAACGCAGTTGCTCGTCCATCTCGGCGAGAAGACTCGCCCAGGTGACACCCTCACGCCATTGATCTTTAGGCTTGAGCGTTATCACAATTTCGGCCATGGAGAGCGGTGCCGGATCAGTGGGGCTGGTGGAGCGCCCCATTTTTCCAAACACCCGCTCGACTTCCGGAAAAGACTTCAGTTCCTTGTCCATAGCATGCAGTACTTTGCCTGCCTCGGTAATCGACATGCCCGGTACGGCCGTGGGCATATAGAGAATACTGCCCTCGTTCAACGGTGGCATGAACTCGTTACCCAATTCCATAAACACTGGCACTGTCACCACCAATGCAGCGACAGCACCGCCGACAACCCACCAGCGCAACTTTACCGCCAGTCGCACAATGGGTGTGTAGACCGCAACCAAGGCACGATTGATCCAGCTTTTGTCGCCGCGAATTTTGCCGCGAATCAGCAATACTGCCAGGGCCGGAGTGAAAGTGATGGCTAACAACGCAGCAAAACCCATGGAGTAAGTTTTGGTATAGGCCAGCGGCTTAAATAGCCGACCCTCAGTACCTTCCAGAGCGAATACTGGTAGAAAGGAAACGGTGATAATCAGCAATGAGAAAAAGATGCTTGGTCCCACCTCCTGCATGGCGTGAATAATGATATCGGTACGACGACCGACCTGATTACGCTCCACCCACTCCTCTAGTCGTTTATGGATGTTCTCAATGATAACAATGGAGGCATCCACCATCGCGCCAATGGCCACAGCGATGCCGCCTAACGACATGATATTGGCTGTCAGGTTTTGTTCGAACATGGGGATAAACGACAACAAAATCGCCACGGGTAGAGTGAGGATGGCTATTAACGCCGAACGGAAATGCAGCAGGAACACCATGATAATGAGCGACACTACAATCATCTCTTCGATGAGGGTATGTTTTAGTGTGTCGATAGCCTGATTGATCAGCTCGGAACGGTCGTAGACAGTGATGATTTCTACGCCCTCTGGCAATGCCGCTTGCGCTTCTAGCAATCGCTGCTTGACCCGTTCGATAACCCCCAGCGCATCTTCGCCATAGCGCATCACCACTGTGCCGCCAACAACTTCGCCTTCTCCATCCAGTTCGGCCAGTCCACGGCGCATAGCTGGCCCAAAACTTACCACCGCAACATCTTTTAACAGGATAGGTACACCGTGTTTGCCAACACCGATGGCAATCTCTTCAATATCGCCTTTGTTCTCTATATACCCCCGACCGCGGATGAACTGCTCATGACCCGCGATTTCCAGCACTCGACCGCCGATATCGTTGTTGGAACGACGCACCGCTTCGGCCACTTTTTTGAGCGAGATGTGGTAAACTGCCAGCTTGTTCGGGTCGAGCTGGATCTGGTACTCTTTAACGAAGCCACCCACCGAGGCTACCTCCGCCACACCTGCTACTGACTCCAACCAGTAGCGTAGAGTAAAATCCTGCAAACTACGTAACTCGGCTAGGTTGTGATTACCTGACTTATCCACCAAGGCATACTGAAATACCCAGCCGACGCCTGTGGCATCGGGGCCGAGGGTGGGTTGCACTGCTTCCGGCAAGTTACCTTGCGCCGAGTTGAGGTACTCCAACACTCGCGAACGTGCCCAGTAGATGTCGGTACCTTCATCGAAAATGACATAGACAAATGAGAGGCCCATATAACTCTGGCCACGCACGGATTGTACTTTTGGCGCTGCCAATAGTGTCGTGCTCAGCGGGTAGGTGATCTGGTCTTCCACCAGATCGGGACTGCGTCCCGGCCATTCAGTGTAGATGATCACCTGCACATCGGAGAGATCGGGTATGGCATCCAGTGGCGTATTAAGCAGCGATTTGTAACCCCAAAAGGTCGCCGCAATCACGATGAGCAGTGTCAGTAACTGATTTCGTGCGCAGTAGTTGATAAGCCACTCAATTGGGCCATGACCGGAGGTTTTGGGTTCCTTTACCATGACTCAACCCCCGCTTTCAGCTTGCTCTCGGCAGCGATAAGGAAGTTACCGGAGGTAACAACCGTGTCCCCCTCTTCCAAACCATCCAGTACTTCTATCCATTTTCGGTTACGTTGGCCGGTTTTGATTTTGCGCGGTGCGAGACGACCATCGCCTAAATCAAGAAAAACCATGCGGTTTTGCCCGGAATATAGCACCGCCGACTCGGGCACGACCAACCGTTTGCCCAGCTTCGCTTTGAGATGAATATGGGCATACATATCCGGGCGCAAAAAACCGTCACTGTTGTCCAGCGTTACCCGTACACGGGTGGTATGGGTGTCGCCTTCCATGAAGGGATAGATGAAATCGACCTTAGTTGGGTATTCACGATCCAGCAACTCGGGCAGGACTACCTTGGCTTTCATACCGTGCTTGATCAGCGGTAGCTCATAGTCATAGATCTGAGCCTCGACCCATACACGAGAGAGATCAGCAATACGCAACAATTGTTGGCCTGCGAGAAAGGCAGAACCGGTAACAATCTGTTTGTTGATCACTACGCCGCTGGTAGGGGCTAGGATGGACATGTACTCTTGTGCCTTACCGCGTTTTTCCAGCGCATTCATCTGAGCGTCACTGATGTCCCATAGTCGTAGTCGGCGACGCGCAGCCGCTAACCGGTGTTTACCCCCTTTTACTGAAGTACGCCGCAGGATCTCCAGATATTCCTCCTGTGCGGTCAACAGTTCTGGGCTATAAACGGTAAAGAGTGGTTCGCCCTTTTTTATTGACTTACCGATGGCGTTGGCGTACAGCTCGCCAATCCAGCCGTTGAACTTCAGCGTCAAATCACGAAGATGCGTCTCGTCATAGGTCACACTGCCAGCGGCACGGATCATAACCCGCAGCTGCTTCTGCTTGACCCTAGCGGTTGTGATGCCGATCAACTGCCGACGCGCCGGGTCTACTCGAACAGTGCCTGGAATATCGACGCCTCCACCACAAGTGGCGCAACGTAAACCTTTGCGACCGATAGCCAGATCGAAAATAATACTGCCTTTTCCCGCATCGGCCTCGATCTCAATAGTCAGTGGCCATTCGCCGCCCATAGAAGGTTGAAACTGGCCTTCGTACTGGCCGGTTTCGGTCTCGCGCATCTCCGCCGGAGCATACATGGCGGGCATACTGCCCATCGCTGGCATTACCGCCACGACTTTGAGCATCGCACCAGGCAACGGTATGCCATTTTTATTCTGCACCCAAATTGTCACACGATTTTTACCCACTTTGGGTATTTCTGGATTAAGCTTGACTCGTACTTTAAAGGGACCCGCATCAAAAAAATCGGCGTGGGCTGTTTCAGCGATGACAGAACGAGCTATTGCCAACAGGCTGATTAAAATGAAAAACAGTGCGCTATAAACAGTCGTTTTCATAATCCATTACCCCCGGAATGAGCGCTTAATGAGCCACCCACGAGCTGTTCCAACGCAGCCAAACGGCGGTGGTAATCCGCCCGTGCCTGCTCCCGTTGTAACCGGGTCTGCATCAGGTTTTTTTTTGCACTGATCAAATCAAGAAAGTTACCACTCGTCGCTTCGTAGTCGGACTGGGCAGCTTTCAAATTTTCCTCGGCAAGGGGCAGTAGCCGGTTTTGGTAAAGGCTCAGTATATGTTCACTTTCACGCACCTTCTCCAGCGCTTGCTGCACGTCCCCCATAAGCTGTGACACGGTGGCCCGCTGCTGTGCATCAAGACGCAGGGTCATGGCCCGTGCCTCGTCTTTCGCTGCATGACGTTTACCTTGGAGTGGGATGTTGATTGATGCACCCACGGTGAGGCGTTTCTCGCTCTGGTTCCAGAGGGTGTTATAACCTGCATTGAGAGTAATGTCGGGATAATCGTTGCGCTCGGCAAGCCGCTCTTTATAACGACTCACCTGAATACGTGCTACCAGGGCACGTAATGTCGGGTCGTGTTCCAATGCCAACTCTCGCAGCTGTTCTACTGTCGGCAAAAGGATCGTCTCGGGCAGACCCGCCGGGAGCGGTAATGGTTGATCGGGAAGACGTTGCAGTAAAGTGTTTATGTTCGTCAACACATCACGTCGATGGCGTTCCAGCGCAATATCTCGGTGCTCCAGCAGTACCTGTTCCACCTCGGCGCGCAACGCGTCTTGCCGGGAGGCACGACCCGCCGAATATTTAATCTCGGCGATATTCTGAAACTCCTGTAACAATAATTTATTGATACCGTTGATGCGAATCGCCGCATGGACAAACCACCAATCGGCGTAGGCCGCCTTGGCGGCCCCAATGAGCTTCAAGCGCGCCCGTTCGATACTCACAAAGGCGGCATCGGACTCATAGCGGGCCACATTACCACGCAAGTTGCGCTTGCCTGGCCAGGGCAGGCGTTGAGAGATGAAGAATTTCTGGCCAAAGTCCATATCATCCACAGCCGCTGACTGAGGTGCAATACTGTATGAGAGCACAGGATCGTCAAATGAATTAGCTTGCTCAATGCGCGCCTTTGCCGCCTCCCAGGTTGCCTCCATGATGGGAATATCGGGATTACGTATCAACACAGCCGCAACCAGACGCGATGCAGTCAGTGACGATTGGTTAATAAACGGCGTATCGATCTCGACAGCCATAAGTGGTTGGCAAACGACAGCCAACCCCATCAGGGAGACGCTGAAATAAGAACAGGAGCGGGAACGCCTGCAATAACTGTTGTTGTGCATAAAACACCTCCGTTAAACCTAAATTCATCAGTAGATTCAACTGAGTAAATTAGGTTAAATAACCTGCAAGCTGAATTTGCAACACACACACAAAATGCGCAGAGCTAAATTCAGACGTGAATCAGCGCTCAGCGCTTTTCAAGAAACGCGGAGTGCAAACGAAGGTGTAATCAAATACGGAAGCGGCTGGTCAAGAGATAGACCGGCTCGTCGGGGAGCGGGAAGGAAAAATCGGGTTCAAAATGAACAATATGTTTGACTGGAATTTCAGGAAAATTAAATGAAACCAGTATCGGTGGCGGCTGAGCCGCATTGAGTAGTAAAACCTGTTGAGATTGGCTAGCGCCAGATGCCTCGGTCACCAGGGATGGTTCGTAAGAGACATCACAACAACCATCATCCCCCATGCCAGCTTGATCCTGGCAGGCGCCATCCATCTTACAGCTCATTTCGCCCATGTCACCCTGTTCATCGCAGCAACACACCATGCTGGACCGCCCGTGTTCATGGTTCTGTGTCATTAATTCGCATGCATACAGTGTCTGGAACTGCGTTAACGGCCCCATAAACAAAAGCAGGGTGACGAGGCGTCGGCGTATAGATGAGCTTCTTATCATGACATTAATGTTAACCCACATTAATGAATCAAACAACCTTGGGATCTGAGTGATTTCGGCCAAATTAATTGCTGGTATTTATTCATCTTCTTCGATGCTAGTGATAATTGGGCCCCCCTTCATTACTGGCAGTACAGAGATTAACCAGCACTACAGCAACTATGTCAACGCTCATTTTTTTGTTCATCAGGTTGCCACTTCTGAATCTGGTGATTGGCGTAGTCTGCCACGAACACGGTGCCATCTTCTGCTACCACCACAGCAATTGCCGTATGGGTCGGCGCTTTGATTGACTCCTGTACTGAGAGATCAAAAACATTGAGAAATGCACCGTCTGGTTTAAATTTTTGCACTCTATCATTATAAAAATCCGCCACATACACGTTGCCTTGTGGGCCAAGACTGATACCGGTCACGGTGGCAAACCAGCCGTTAAACGCACCAACGATATTGATTGCCAGCGGGCCGCCCCATTTGTGAGAAAATTCACCGTTTGGGCTGAAGACCTGAACCCGATCGTTGTAACCATCGGCGACATAGAGTGTGCCATCGGCAGCAACAGCCACATCGGTAGGGTAATTGAACTCGCCAGCCCAAACGCCGGTTTTGCCGGGTGTCCCCCATTGACGAATAAAAACACCGTTCGCATCTAACTGCTGTATGCGTTGGTTATAGAAATCCACTATAAAGAGATCACCATTTGATGCCACGGCAACACCACTGGGCGCATTGAACTCTCCAGGCCCTGCACCGGGTCTGCCGATAGCACGAAGAAATCGGCCTTGTAGCGTATAAACCTGAATTACATCGTTAAAATAGTCTGCCACATAAAGTTCATCGTTGGCAACTGTCAGGTGCATAGGGCGACCAAGCTGGCCTGTTTTGTCACCCGGTGTACCAATCAACCGCAGAAAATTACCATCAAAATCGAACACCTGAATACGGGCATTGCGCGAATCACTGGTAAAAAGCTCTGATTCCGATACAGCAACGCCGGTGGGTTCGTTGAACTTACCGATGGTTTCACCTTTACCTCCCCAGGTTTTTACTCGCTGATAAGGCAATTCCTGCACCGATGGAAACCAAGCACAATATGACAACAGCAGTGTCGTTAATATCACCAATAGAAGCTGCAAAGATAGTTTTAGCCGAAGCATCTGTATAGTGTCCTATGTTGTTTGACGATCCAGAGGCTCACAAATGTCATAAGACAAGGCGCAGTTCGCCGGCAATGGCCGCTCTTCCTTGCCAAGAACTGGAACGCAGGATTGCGGCATTTGTGAATCTCCTTTACGGGCGCAACGAAAAGCTATCATTCTGTGGCGTTACGCCCCTTGTAAAGGGAACGGCCATTCACCGCAAAACAGTGGCAAAAATGAAACGTCAAGTCACTCTCTCTCTCTTTAATAGTTTAATCGTAAACTAAGGGTGAAAATAAAATCTTGCTCCAATGCATTACCGTTTAGGTTCTGCACCACGGGCAGTTGTAACGCAATGTCTGCCACGGTGCGATGGGTAATATATTGAAGTGTGGGGGCGAGGTAAAACGTGGCTCCTCCTGAATCCGGGTTTTGTTGCCCATTGTTTTGATTCTCGCTCTGCCAAACCCAATTGCTTTCAACACCGACATACAAAAAGTGGGGCAAACTGCTGCTATCTGCTGGAACCCTTACCCACACACGCTGGTGATAAGACAGCTCCAGTCGCGCTTCGTCGCCATGCTCAAAATTATTGGCTTCGTTGTTAAATTTGTAGCTGGCGGAAAAGCCCCACTCCTGTTTCAGCGATTGAGCCGTGGTGACAATGCCAACGAGAGGGTTCCATGCACCCGCACCGAGTTGCAACGCGCCGGGTAGTTGCCCAAACATATCCTGTTCATTCTCTTTGCCTGTCGGCATTTCAATGCCGGCAAACGGTGCGATGCGAAAAGTACGTCCCGGTTGGTCTTGACTGTAGGCGGTGTATCGCACCATTGTTGTTACGTCACCGAGACCTTTGACGCTACGTTTACGTCGACCAGAGGGCATATCGTGTTTCATGGTTTTATCATACAGCGGCATGATACCAAAAAGTGTCCAGCGGGATGTAGCACCCCATGCCGCAACAAGCGGCAGCGCCTTAACCGTTAATGCACGGTTCATGTCGCCGGGATCGGTAGTCGCACTTAGGTATTTTACCTGTACCCGTACTACGCCTTCACCCCGACTGACGGGTAATGCGGTATTGAAAGTGACCGGTGCGGCACAGAGCTGAAAGCTAGCGCTAAAAAGAAGAGAACCGTACAACCCTCTAGCCCTTCGCAAACTCAAAAAAAGTACCCCCATGAAAAAACGCTCATAAAAATTGCTTACTCATTGAACGTAGCGTAAAACCCGCATCATCCACTAAGCGTTTCAACTGCGCTTCGGTCAATATCACCCCCTCCCCCACCTTGACCTTTATCAGCCCTTTTTCAAGATCAAACGTCACCGACGCCACCCCTTCGGTTTTGATCAGCTTCTTTTCGATACCGTAGGCGCAGAAAGGACAGGACAGCCCATCCACCCGCAGATTGTATTGAGTGCCAGCAGCAAAAAGCGTGGTACTCCAAAGTAGGTTTATCACTGTTAATAAAATCAGTTTTTTCATACGTTTATCCTCCTGGCTATTTACATTCGATATTTTTGTCTGTGTGATAACACCTAAGAGCTTACACCCTGTAGTTAACTCCAGGTCAAGTATTTCTATGCCGATCCTGCTTTTTTCTTCTCGATAATGTAATTTTAAAAAAACACAAAGGAAGACTTGACTCTGTACTAAGGTACGGCATTTAAACTCTTGGACAATACTGATACAGCAAGGAACAATTGCATGCCAAACCTTGAACAACACAGCGAAAATACGCTATCCATTGCCATCGTCGGTACCGGGTCGGGTGGTTTCGCCGCTGCCATCCAGGCAGTGGAGAACGGCGCAAAGGTAACAATGATTGAAGCCGGTGAGGTGATCGGCGGCACCTGCGTTAATATCGGCTGCGTCCCCTCTAAAATCATGATTCGCAGCGCATCTATTGCTTATCTGCAAGGGCATCATGCAATCGACGGTTTTCCCTTGAAGCAAGCAAAAATAGATCGCGGCGCCATGGTGGCGCAACAGCAGCTATTGGTCGAAAAACTGCGCCACGCCAAATACGAAAGCATTCTGGAAACCAACCCCAATATCAATCTACTGCGCGGCATGGCTCGCTTCGAAGATGCCAACACCCTGATTGTAAACAATGTGGATGGCTGTGAGCAGAGCATCAAGGCAGACCGTATTCTGCTTGCCACCGGCGCCAAAGCTGCTGTTCCGAACATACCAGGATTAAAACAAACACCTTACTGGACATCCACCGAGGCACTGATAACCGAGACGATTCCAAACCATTTGATTGTGCTCGGCGGGTCCGTCATTGCCCTGGAACTGGCCCAGGCTTTTCGCCATCTGGGCAGTGAAGTCACCCTCCTCGCCCGTAGTACACTGCTCTCCAGGGAAGACCCTGAAATCGGGGTGCAGCTAATGGCGGTATTTGAGGGTGAAGGCATCCGCGTGTTAAATCACACCACACCCGAGTCAGTCAATTATGATGGTCGTCAATTCATTTTGAAAACCCAACACGGCGAAATCAGTGCTGATCAATTGCTCGTTGCCACTGGCCGTCAACCGAACACCACCACCCTGGCATTGGAGAGAGTGGCTGTTAAAACTGACCCACGAGGCGCCATCATCGTCGACGACCAGCTGCGCACCAATGTGGAAAACATCTACGCCTGTGGTGATTGCACCCATCTGCCTCAATTTGTCTATGTCGCGGCTGCGGCCGGTACCCGTGCGGCAAAAAATATGACCGGCGAAGATGTGACCTTGGATCTTGCCGTGATGCCTGCCGTGATCTTCACAAACCCGCAAGTAGGCACGGTTGGACTGAGCGAGGCACAGGCGCATATGCAAGGTATTGCAACCGAGTCGCGGACTTTAAATCTTGAAAACGTACCTCGTGCTATTGCTAATTTCGATACCCGAGGTTTCATCAAATTGGTGGTCGAAAAATCCAGTGGCCGTCTGCTTGGTTGTCAGGTGTTAGCGGCGGAAGGTGGCGAAATTATCCAGAGCGCGGCATTGGTCATCCGCAACCACATGACAGTGACTGATCTTGCCGACCAACTCTTTCCCTATCTCACCATGGTGGAAGGACTGAAACTAACCGCGCAGACCTTTAATAAAGACATTAGCCAGTTATCATGCTGTGCAGGTTAAGAGGATAATTGGGTATCTTGTTTTGTCGCCTTGATCAAATTTTTGTCTACTGTGGCAAGTGCTAACCCAACCCGTTCAGCAATTGCAACGCCTCTACCCCGACAACACAGCCACCCAGGCCAGCACCAATCTGCGCAAGTTTCGCCTCGCCTTTAACGAAGCAGCCACCGAGGCAGACATAAAACTGGCGTGGAAGGTAGCCTGCTGGTTTGAAGGCGAGCAACTCCGCACTCAGATCGCCCGCAAGCACTCACGACAACAAGCCGACACCGGCGATGAACAACTGGAAGCCCCCACCGGTATCTCTCTGCTGGAGCAGCATCAATATTGTGGCTTAATGAATCTGTACACCCATATGGGATAAACTAACCCACAAAGAAGGTGTATACAATGACGAAAAAGAAACCGAGTTAT
>JAADGF010000106.1 GCA_013152545.1 Gammaproteobacteria bacterium | reverse complement strand
GGAAACACACGCGATTTCATTCACCATAACAAATCGTAATGACTTTTCAATCCACTCGTACCCAAATGAGCTGGCTCAGGTTGTTCTAAATCTAATACAAAATGCGCAGGATGTGCTTATTGAAAGAGAGACAAAACAACCGACCATCAAGGTCATAATAAACAAAGAAAAAATAAGCGTACAAGATAATGCGGGTGGGATAGAGGAGAAAATCGTTGAGCAACTATTTGAACCCTATTTTACCACCAAAAGTAAATCCTCATCTCTAGGTTTGGGTTTGTATATGAGTAAAATCATACTGGAAAAACATTTTAATGCCCGAATAGAGATAGAGAACACTAAACACTGCACCTCTTTTAATATCCTCTTTGATTCTTAGGGTATCCAGCCAGCCCCCTTCTTTTGATAGGCCATTGTCATTTCAAGCCCTAAATTAAGAGCGATTTTCGTTTGTATTTCAGCCTAAATTAGGCATCCTACAAGTATTTTCAAGTTTTTTTAATCTATTTCTGTATACCCACACCGAAAAGAAACTTTATTGTGATTTAATGCATCATCAAAGTGATTCCTATGCCAAAACGAAAGATGTCAAAAGAGTATGAACCGGATCTCGTTTGCAGTTGATCCTGATAATGATGAAGAAAATAGACGATTGATTGAAATAACAGGCGCTTCAATTTTTATGGGAAGGCTCATCTAGAAATATAAGAGGAAAATCGATGCAAATTAAATCATTCTATTTCGGCCCTTTGGCCTTAACGATCATCACGGTTTTTCTACTGACCGCTTGCGATTCAAAAACACCAACATCAGAAAACAAAACCGACTCCCTGATCCGACCCGCAAAACTACTCGAAGTTGGCCACAGAAAAAGTGATGATTATCTGAGTTATCCAGCGGTGATTAAATCACAACAATTGTCGGTACTGAGTTTTACAGTCAGTGGGACTTTGAAAGAATTGTTAGTGGTAGAGGCACAAAAAGTACAACAAGGAGACATCTTGGCAAAACTGGGTCAGCAGGATTTGCAGACAAAGCTAAAATCGGCCCGTTCACAATTTGACAATGCGAATGCAGAATATCAGCGCGCCGTACGGCTCATGGAAGGAGATGCTATTTCCCGTAGTGACCTTGAGCAACGCTTGTCTGAACGTGATGTGAAAAAAGCCCAACTTGAATCAGCGGAAAAAGCAGTACAAGACGCGGTGCTCATCGCACCGTATGCGGGAAACATTGCGAAGATATCGATACAAACACAACAGGCTGTTCAAGCCGGAGAGCCTGCCATTAGTATTCTTGGCAGTGGCGGGCTGGAAGCATCAATCAACCTACCTTCCAGCATATTGGCTTTAGCACAGAAGGAGGATAATTCTGTATCAAGTTCTTACCTGATTCTAGATGTCGCCGCTGACCGTCGCATTCCTGTTCAGTTTAAAGAGGCTTCGTTAGAAGCGGACACTGCTTCGCAAACCTATGAAATCACTTTCACATTTGATGCGGTAGATGGGCTGAATATCTTCCCGGGTATGAATGCCACTGTGTGGTTTAAGGATCCCAGCACCTTGGCTGCCGGATCGCTTGAGGCAAGCGTACCGCTGACAGCGCTGATGACCGATGGTGATCAAAAATATGTCTGGGTGGTTGACCTACAATCGATGGTCGTTACGAGAAGAAATGTGACGCTTGAAGAAGGGGTGGGTCTTGAGCTGAATGTATCGAGTGGTCTTGAGGTCGGGGAAACGATCGTCGCTGCCGGTGTTGCGTCTTTATCAGAGGGGATGAAAATTCGTCCTTGGTCTAAATAAAAACCAATAAGGAATGAATGATGAACCTCGCTGAATTTTCGATCAAGAACCAGCTCTTAAGTGTGATTGCTATTTTATTGATGTTGGTCGGTGGATGGAACGCATACCAAAGTATGCCTCGATTTGAAGACCCCGAGTTTACCATTAGAACAGCACTGATTTTTACCCAATATCCAGGCGCGAGCCCTGAGGAAGTTGCCAGAGAAGTTTCAGAACCCTTGGAAACCGCATTGCAACAAATGCAGGAAGTTAAGGACATCAGCACAATATCTTCTGCGGGTTTGTCTGAAATCACCGTTGATATTAAATTTGCGTTCTCGAAATCAAAAGAAGACCTTCAGATCATCTGGACGAAGCTGCGTAATAAGATCAAAGATGCGCAGCGTTCACTGCCTCAAGAAGCCTCCACACCGATTGTTAATGATGCTTTTGGTGATCTTTACGGCCTCTCGTATCTCATCACCGGCGATGATTACAGCCCTGCGGAACTCAGGACGTATGCCAAACAACTGCAAAAAGAGATTTTGCAGGTAAAGGGTGTGGGTAAGGTTCAATTAGCAGGTGAGCGCAAGGAAGCTATTTTCGTGGAAATTTCTCGCGAAAACACGGCGGTATTGGGCGTGTCGATACAAAAACTCTACGACATTCTTAAACAACAAAACTCGGTGGTGTCTGCGGGCAGTGTGAATATGGGTGATCAGCGTATCACCATTGACCCTTCGGGTGCGATTGATTCCGTCGATGCCATTAAAAACCTGCTGGTATCAACCGAGGTCGACGGCAAAATCATTTACCTCAAAGATATTGCTAAGGTATATCGAGGGGATCAAACACCCGCCAGTAAAATCATTCGTTATAACGGAAAACCGGCGATTGCGCTGGGCGTGTCGAATGTTGCCGGTGGCAATGTGGTGGTGGTAGGGGAAGCGGTTGACAACAAACTGCGAGAAGCACAAAGCCGAAGGCCACTGGGTATGGAGGTGTTTGAATATTACCATCAAGGGAAGGTGGTTGAGGCTTCTGTGAATGATTTTGTGATCAACGTCATTTCTGCGCTGGTAATTGTTATCTGTTCTTTACTGATTGCGATGGGTCTGCGTTCTGCAATGGTGATCGCTTTCATTCTTATTGTCACGGTGGGTGCAACACTGGCAACCATGCAAATTATGGATATTCCCCTGCACCGTATTTCACTGGGCGCACTCATTATCTCCCTGGGCATGATGGTTGATAACGCGGTGGTCATCACCGAGGCCATCTTAGTGGGAGTGCAACAGGGTAGGAAGAAACTTGATATTGCCAAAGAGATAGTGACACAAACTAAATGGCCATTATTGGCCGGTACCATGGTCGGCGTCATAGCTTTTGCTCCGATAGGTTTTGCGCCCGGGTCAACCGCCGAATACACGGGCGATCTCTTCTGGGTTGTGATGATTGCTTTGCTGTTTAGCTGGATTTTAGCGATGACCATTACGCCGCTTGTTTGTTATTGGTTATTTCCGGATAAACAGGAAGATAAAAAAGTAGAGAAAGAAGGGGTATTTTTCGTCAAGTACAAGCAACTCATGCGCTGGTCTTTGCGATCACGTTGGTTGGTCATTGGTGCGGTCGTGAGTTTATTTGCATTGTCAATTTGGGGCGCACAATTTATGACCCAGGGGTTTTTCCCGCGATCAACCTCACCACAGATGGTGGTTGATTACTGGCTTCCCGAAGGCACACGCATTGAACGCACTGAGCAGGATATGAAGGTGATTGAAGACTTTGCTCGAAATATGGAAGGCGTCAACGCCGTGCAGACCTTGGTTGGCGGTGGTGGCCTTCGTTATATGCTGACCTATTCGCCACAATCAACAAATAGCGCTTACGGACAATTATTGGTGCGTGTTGATGATTATCGCAGCATTGATGGCATGCTGCCGAAAGTGCAAACCTTCATTGCACAAAAATTTCCCGAAGCACAGGCGAAGGCATGGCGATTTATTCTAGGGCCCGGAGGCGGTTCAGCGATTGAAGCAGAATTTAGTGGCGATGATCCAAAGGTATTGCGTCGCCTCGCGAATGAAGCCAAAGCTATTATGATTGCTGATGGCGGTGCGCTTTCAATTAAGGATAACTGGCGTCAACCCGTAAGCGTCATTGAACCTGTTTATTCGGAAACCAAAGGCCGCCGTGCAGGGGTTTCCAGAAAAGACCTGGCGGATGCCATTCTTAAATATTACACTGGCAAACAGGTGGGGGTTTATCGAGAGAGAGACGATTTGATCCCGATTATTTCTCGGTTGCCCAATACTGAAAATGCAAGCATCCAGGGTATTAAAAGCATTCAGGTGCTCAGCACACTCACCGGGGAAATGGTGCCCATAGGACAAGTCACCGATGGTTTTAAGACGATATGGCGTGATGGTCAGCTACGCAGTGAAAATCGTGTGTTCAGAATTAAAGCGCAATCTGATCCTTACCCTGAGGAGTTGGCTGCGTCTCTGCTCAATCGTCTTCGCCCACAGATTGAAGCGATTTCCCTGCCGGATGGTTACAGTTTTGAATGGGGAGGTGAAGAAGGTGATTCCAAGGAATCCAGCGGTGATTTGATGTCAACCATTCCCTTAGGCTTTCTGGCGATGGTGCTGGTTGTTGTGATCTCCTTCGGAAAAATCCGTCAGCCTCTGGTGATCTGGTTCGTCGTGCCATTAGCAACCATTGGCGTGGTATTCGGATTGGTGGTGACAGGTGTTCCTCTCGAATTTATGGGTATTCTTGGACTGCTTTCGTTGTCAGGGTTACTGATTCAAAACGGTATTATTCTGGTGGACAGGATGGATTTCGAAATCGACGAGGGGAAACCCCGTTTTGATGCGATCGTCGATTCCGCGGCCAGCCGTGTTCGTCCTGTTGTGCTGGGATCATTTACGACGGCATTAGGCGTGATCCCGTTATTTTTTGACGCATTTTTTCAATCGATGGCCGTTGTGATTGTCTTTGGCCTGAGCTTTGCCACTTTGTTAACGCTGCTGATTGTACCGGTACTCTATGCAACGTTTATGAGGGTGGATGCCAAGGAGACTGCACTATGAGAACAATCAGACTCATCAGTTTATTAATAATCGTACTCTTAACGGCATCCTGTGCAAAGCCGATGAATACACAGCAACGCGAGCAGGCCATTGAAGAGGCGATTGAGGAGGTTGCCGAAGAGACCCTAAAAACACCCACAGAATGGTCTGCCGAAGTTGCCAAAAATGCGCTAAAGGCTGGGGATGCACCGGCAAAATGGCTGACGAGCTTTAATGACCCGGTCATGCTCAAATTAATAAAAGAAGCCAGAACCAATAATCAGGATCTGAAAGTGGCCGCAGGCAACATGGATAAAGCCTGGTTATTGGCCAAACAATCCGGTGCCGCACTAAAGCCCACGGTCGATCTCTCATTGGGTGGAGGCCGGTCGGGGGGTGTCGATGGTGGCTCTGCCAGCAACAACGTTAATGTGGGCCTGGAAGCCAGTTGGGAGCTGGATGTCTGGGGGCGATTGCGTGCCGGTGTGAGTGCCAGTGAAGCCAGCGCACAAGCGGCAGAAGCCGACTATATTTTTGCACAACATTCACTGAGTGCGAATGTTGCAACATCCTATTTTATTGTCATTGAAGCCAAACTGCAGGCAGCTATCACGCGCAAGAATTTGGCAATTCTTGAAGAGAGCATGCGGATTGCTCAGGTCAAATATGACAATGGGCTATCTTCAGCGCAGGATGTCGCACTCAATCGTGCAAATCTGGCCACTGCGCAAGAACAACTCATTACCATTGAAGGCTCCGAACGTGATGCGACCAGAGCACTGGAAGTTTTATTGGGACGATATCCCAGCGCGGAACTAGACATTAGTGATGTGCTTCCCGACCTACCTCCGCCACCGCCTGCGGGTGTCCCATCCGAAATATTAGAACGGCGTCCCGATATTGTCTCCGCCGAAAGGCAGATCGCTTTGGCGTTTAATGCCACAGATCAAGCTAAAGCAGCCCGGCTACCGAAATTTTCACTCACCACATCACTCAGTGGTGCCTCTGAATCTTTGTCCGATGTTCTGAACCCTAGCAATCTTGTTTGGAAGTTAATGGGTAATATAGCAGCTCCGTTGTTTGACGGCGGTCGGCGTAAGATTGATGTTGAAATCGCGACGGTTGAGCAAAAACAGGCCATTTCAACCTACGCTCAAACAGCCTTAACGGCATTTTCAGAAGTGGAAAACAATCTGGATCAGGGAAAGGTTCTTGCAGATCGTGAAACAGCATTAGTCGAAGCCTATACTCAAAGCAAAAAAGCCCGTCGTATAGCGGAGTTGCGCTATAAAGAAGGTGAGAGTGAGTTGTTAGACACCTTGCAGATTCAACAACAAGCCTTCACCGCCGAGAGCAATCTATTATCAATTAAACGTAGCCAACTCGAACAGCGCATTAACCTGTATTTATCTTTAGGCGGCAGTTGGTAAAACAAACCCGCGATGGAATTCACAATTACATTTGTCGAACTGTTCTTCTGGACAACTTATCTGGTTGCGCCACTATTATTGTTCTTGAGCCTGGTGATCATTGTGTTGGGTCAAATCGTTTGTCGCGTCGAAAAATGGGAAAAGTTTGATGGCCTTTATTGGTCGTTTATCACCGCAACAACGGTGGGCTACGGCGACATTCGCCCAATGAAAAAAGTATCCAAAACACTGTCGGTGCTTATTGCACTGATCGGGATGATGTTTACCGGAATAATTATTGCGATAACACTGAATACAACATCTGTTGCAGTGGAAAAACATGCCGATAAGCAGGTTATTGAAAAAATGAAGGAAAGATTTGAGTAATGATAGACCCAAAACCCTAATCGCTACAGGGATACGTTGAGAAACTTTATTAATTAGTAGATCACTACTGTTTGTGGAGAGATATTTATTATGAATATATTAATTGAT
>JAADGF010000040.1 GCA_013152545.1 Gammaproteobacteria bacterium | reverse complement strand
ACACTTTCCCCCTCTTCAAGTCCGGTGACCGAGATATCGATTGAGAAAACTCTTATTTCACTCGCTTCTCTTGCCGCATCATTGCACGACAAGAGGAAGAAAAAAGAGCAATAAATGAGGTGTTTGAATTTAAACATAATTAATAAGTACATCCTTGTGCATACAATGGAAGGGGAATCGAAGCAAACAACCCCTGACGAATAATTGGAAAGTATACCATTGCTTGTTATCACGGTCTCGAATAATTTCTTGTTGTGGTTTTTTTTAGCATCTAGACTCGCTATTTTTAAGTTAATTACGCATATCAATTTGAGAGTAAATGAGAATAAAGATTTAATTGCTGCTATTAAATTATTTTACTCGGACCGGACATACTTTGGGCTTATCTCTGGCTTACACTAACACTGACAACGAACGGGGTAATTTGTAAAAGCAAGAAATTAGGACACTGATAACTTAATAACTTAAGTGATATCTGAGTATTTCTGCAATCCGTATTCGTTAAGTTCGCACAAACTCCCCTAAGAATGTGACAACGAAAGACCTGACCCTACCCTCCGCTTACAGATTTACTTGACCACAACAGGGATATCCTTTACCTGCTTGACAGGAGTGTTCTAATGGGTGACCCCTTGATTTTTTCGTTGTTAGTGTAAGCCCAAAGTATGTCCGGTCCGAATAAAATAATTTACAACAGCAATTAAATCTTTACTCTTAAATTGACATGCGTGTATTTAACATAAATAGCGAGTCAAGATGCTTAAAAAACCACAAAAACTATTCGCGACCGTGACTATCAGTGTCCCTATTTCTTCTCATGACATGAGTAGAATACGAAAAAAAAATATGCCAATAATTAAATCGCCCGTTTTATAGGGGAACCTCAAATATTCCCTCTTTTGTTGCTCCTGGTTTTCAAGGAAAGAAAATGATTTCACGAAAGTTAACACCATTCGAATATATGTTGGCGTTGAAAGTTTTTAAATCGTCGGTTGATTACAACAAAGTAAGGATTCATGACAAACCGTATATATTCTTTCAACCTATAAATAGCGGAATGGCACCAAATGATGAAATTTATCTTAATGAGGCATACAAAGAAGATTTTGGCCTTGAGCGTCCTGCTTCATAGGCATTTTTTATTCACGAGATGACTCATGTATGGCAATATCAAAACAATATTTTAAACCCAGTTACGGCAGCTATTGTAGAGACAATTTACCATTTTTTTGACTATGCAAAAGCCTATAAATATACATTGGAAGAATCGAAAGATTTACGTGACTATAAGATTGAACAACAAGCATGTATCATAGAAGATTATTTTAGAACAAATTTTCTCAACTTATTGCCATCTCCTGGAAATTTACAAAATGATTATGTCGAAGTCAAAAAGAATCAACTTTATCAAAAGGTACTAGCAAAATTTATTGCGAACCCAAGCTACAAAACTTGATACAAGGCAGGATGTATACCCTAGTGCTAAATAAAAAGTTTTTAACGTTACCTATTATTTTAATTCTCATATTAGTCGGTGCATGCAAGGCGCTTTACAACTTCTCCGTTTTACAATCTGGCGAAGAAATCCTATTTGATATCGTGGATGCTGATACCAAAAGTGTACAATTTATGCTCTATGATATTTCAGTGGCCAAAAAAGGCTGTAAAGATTCTTCTTGTGTCACCTGGGAATTGGTACGAATGGCGGATAAAACAAAAGCAACTTCAGACAACAAGATCAAACTACCAATTAAATATGGTCAAATATTTTCCAATATGGAAATTAGACAATCTGCAAAACCGTTATCCACTGGTGATTACGTGGTTGGCGCAACGTTTGCGATAATAAAACATAATAAAATAGTTGGCTCAAAAATTGTATCGGGATCATTTAAAATTAGCACTGCAAATAGTCATTTTAAATTGCTAAATTAGCGGGAGGGATAGGGACATGGATAACTTAATAACTTAAGTGAATCTGAAGTATTTTTGCAATCCATATTCGTTAAGTTATTAAGTTATCCGTGTCCCTATTTCTTCTCATGCCTTCCAGGATAACTAAACTGTCGGCCCTCACGATGATGACACTTTTCGGCGCTCGATCACTGTGGTCTACACATTCGCGCTCTACGCTTAACCATCATTATTACCAATAACCGCCTAAGAGTCGCTTCCAGGTGATGAACAATCTTGCCTGGGTAGGATTGGTTACCTACTATATTTCTTTAATCAGTCAATATGATACTTGATAATCATCTAGCGAGTTCCTCAATTAAGCGGTAAATTTAAGTTTCGACGCTTATAAACCTAACCTAAAAGAGGAACTCAGAATGAAACTATATGCTGGAATCGACTTACATTCAAACAATAGTGTACTTGATTTATTAGATGAGAAAGACAAAGTGATTTACAACAAACGCTTAGCCAATGACTTGCCAACGATACTCTCAGAGCTATCGCCGTATCAATCCCAAATTGAAGCGATCGCCATTGAGTCGACGTTCAATTGGTATTGGTTAGTCGATGGCTTAATGGAGGCGGGTTACTGTGTCCACTTGGTGAATACGGCTGCGGTACAGACGTACAGTGGCCTAAAATACACAGACGATAATCACGATGCGAGATGGTTAGCGCACTTGCTACGCTTGAATATATTACCGACAGGTTATATTTATCCCAAAGTTGATCGAGCCATTCGAGATTTATTACGCAAGCGAAGTCAAATGGTTCGCCTACAAACCCTTAATACTTTAAGTATTCAAAACCTGATTGCACGCAACACCGGTGGCTCAATGAAGGGGACTCACATTCAACGAATGACAGCCGAAGATATTGCCTTGCAGTTACCCAATGAGGATCACGCATTGGCCATGAGTTGTAACTTGTCCGTGTTACAGCAATGTCATGAGCAAATAAAAATATTGGAAAGTGCGATTCTTAAACGTATTGGATTGCGAAAAGAATATCAATCGTTGCTCACGGTACCGGGGATTGGGAAAATACTGGCGTTGACGATTATGCTTGAAACAGGCGATATAAGTCGTTTTGATAAGGCCGGCAATTTTGCTTCCTATGCCCGCTGTGTGCAAAGTAAACGGGTCAGTAATGGTAAAAAGAAAGGTGAGAACAACCGTAAAAACGGCAACAAATACTTGGCCTGGGCATTTGTAGAAGCCGCTCACTTTTCGATTCGATACAGTGATACCATAAAAGGCTTCTATCAACGCAAGTGTGCCAAAATAAAAAAGGTGATTGCCACTAAAGCGGTGGCACACAAACTCGCTCGCGCCTGTTACTACGTCATACGTGATCATGTTGAATTTGACGTTAACAAGGCGTTTACGTAATGAAATAACACTACAGTTTCGTTGCGATCATGAAACCACAAAGGGGCTGGTATTAACCACTATACTTGATTGGAAGTGATCGCGACGTCTTATTTTTAGCGAGAGTATTTGTTTTATACAAGGTCGCCTCAAGCGCGAGCCAAAAAGGGGTTGGCGCAACACACGATGTTGTTGTAGCCATATATTTGTTATCGATGAGGGTATATCCATCGAACTGGTTTGGACACGCTTGGGTACCTACGATTTTCTGGGACCATGAAATGTGGTTAGGGACGCAACGGTTATTTCGTTTTGCCTAGATCCTGATGGCTGACTGATGCGGACTTGTTCCGACATCTCGAGCTTGAAAATACGGATGCAACACTTGTTTTAACAAGCAATCGCTACATGCAACGTCTATTTATTGTATTTAGCAATGAATTATTTTTGTTCGCCTGCTTGACAAGGAACGGCTAATGGCTGACCCCTATCTCTTATTTTTAAGCCACATCAATTTTGGCCGTGGCTGATCTACACCTCCTTTTTCAGAGATTATTTTATTCCGTACCAGCAAGAGAGTTCAGGTAGACGCGATTAGGTTCACCACGACCACCGTTAGCCACCACCATGTCCAGATCACCATCGCCATCTATATCACCCAGGACAACAGAGTTACTTCGATTATTCGTGCCTAACAACTGGCCAGAATCGGTAAAACTGCCTGTACCATCATTGAGGTAGACCCGGTTCTGTTCATCGAGGTTAAAGTTAGCCACCACCATATCCAGGTCACCATCGCTATCCACATCACCTAGCACAACGGACGTACTGTAACTCAAGCCCAATACCTGACCGGTATCGATAAAATTACCGTCACCATCATTTTTGTAGACCCGGTTAGCGTGAGTATTAGCCACTACCATGTCCAGATCACCATCACCATCTACATCACCCAGCGTAACGAAAGTACTATAACTCGTACCCAACGTTTGGCCGGAATCAAGAAAACTGCCCGTCCCATCACTATTTTTATAGATCCGGTTAGCCTGAGTATTAGCCACTACCATGTCCAGATCACCATCACCATCCACATCACCCAAGGCGATGGATAAACTGATATTCGCACCCAACAATTGGTTGGAATTGATAAAGTTGCCCGCCCCACCATTTTTATAGACCCGGTTAAAGTTATCCTCACCAGGGTCAGTCACTACCATGTCCAGATCACCGTCACCATCCACATCACCCAGAGCGAAGGAGCCGCCGCTGCCTAACACCTGATCTAAATAGGCGAAGCTGCCTGCACCATCGACGTTAATGTAGATCCGATTACCCTTAGACTTACTCAGCACTATGTCCAGACCACCATCGCCATCTACATCACCCAGGGCAACGAAGTCACTATTCGTGCCTAACTCTTGGCTGAAAACAGTAAAACGACCTCCGCCATCGTTGATGTAGACCCGGTTATTATAATCGCCAGAATTAGCCGGGAAAAACTGCCCGTTAGCTACCACCATATCCAGGTCGCCGTCGCCATCCAGATCACCCAGGGCAACGGAATCACTGTTATAAGCTCCCAGGAACTGAAAGCTGGCCACATAACCGGGAATCAAATCAATGGGCGCGGATGGCGTTGCATCAATCCCACTCGCGCTCTGTATTACGCCCGCGATCATTGATGCCGCCACATCGATTCCCGAGGCTGAACCGGCCACAGTGACTGTGTCTGAAAAATCCTGCCGTGTTATAAAATGGGGTGAAGCGCCTAAAGTAATCGTCACTTCGTTGCTGGCCGGGCCAGCGGTGACGGTGGCGCCTGCGCCAAAGGTATCCCCCGTCACGGGCAAATTGAAATCGGTGCTGTTCACCGCATCAGTGATAACTTCTTGATCAAACGGAATAATCAACTGGTCCTTTGCATCGTTGACACTATTGGTATTGATGTCCAGATAACGTGCAAAGCCACTCACGACAGGGGCTGTTCCCGTTGCCAGCACGGCTGATGTCGTTGCGCTACCGGTTTCACCCGTGGTGGTGACGGGCGTGACTTCAAAGATAATTTGAGTCGGTACATCGTCTGCTACCAGGGTGTAAGTGGATGACACTGCGCCACTGATGGCCTCGCCGTTACGCAACCACCGGAAGGTGGAGGCACCTTCAACATCGCCATCCACATCGTTATACAGGTAGTGACCTGTCAGGTTGTCACCGACCACGGCATTGCCACTCTCATCGTTCTCATCAGTAATGCTCACATTGCTGGCGGTGGGAGGAATGCTGTTTACACAGGTAATCGCCACATTGCTCACATTCGCGCTACTGACGGTGCCTATGCCATTGGCTACAGTGCAGAATTGATCTGGGCTGCTGCTGGGCTGAGTCTGCACTATCACCGCATAGGCGCTTCCATCAACCAAGGGGGTACTGAAGGTGAAGTTATCTGTTTTATCGATCGGCAGGTCGTCTTCCGCATTTAATCTTAAGACTAAATTATCACCTTCCAGTCCGGTGATATTGCCACCTACACTGAACAGTCCTAAACAGGTGATATTGACATTATCAGATGCGCCATCAATCAGGCCGGTGGTGTTGCTGTTACTAACTGAGCACCGTTTATTGACCGGATTTACAGTCACTTCAATTGAAAATGGATCACCTAGATTGAAATTTGGTAAACTAGAACGGCTGTTTGTAGCAATGGTTCTGCTGACACCACTTTTAGTTT
>JAADGF010000088.1 GCA_013152545.1 Gammaproteobacteria bacterium | reverse complement strand
AGCAGTAGGAAATGAGTTGTTGCAATTCTTGGAAGCAATCGACCAAGCTGCATGATCAAATTTCGTCAAATTTTATGCAACGATAGGGTAAATAGTAATCGGAAACCCGTACATCTCGGCGTACAACGCGATAATGAATGCTTGCACGACACCCGCGCCCGCCCACTCGTGCCATGTTTTAGGGGCGAAGTAACGGTAAAAAACCCAGGACGCCACGACGATCATGATCACAGCGAGACCCCAGGCGCCGGAATGCGCAATATTTTCTTTCATCGGCGTTTTCTCCTTGTCATGGTAATTATAATAATTACCTCTACCCGGTGATTAATCGTTACGCTAAACCTCACGGACATTTTGTTAATTAATAGCATAACTCCTAGGTGCTACTCATAGGTCAAGCTTTATTTCCGTCAGACCTCGTGTCGCTGAACCGGCGGTTGAGACCGTTGTAGAGAGGGCAGAATACCAGTCCGGCGTAGACCCCGTAGAGAAAACTCTCTACTAACCCAAGCAGAAAGCCCCACCAGGTTAACCACTCGAAGGCAGGCAGCACCTGCTCGAGAAACTCATGCATGTGCAGGCTCTGCGGCGTCACCAAGCCATACAGCACGCAAGTGGTAAACATGACAGCACCCCACAGACCCAAGGCCCAGGAAACCAGTTTTGTATTAAGCATAATGCCTCCGTCAGTGTTTGTGCCCGGAAGACTTCTTCGGGTTTGCGTTGTCCGGATCTGCGTCGTCTGTACGCAGTTTATCTGAAGAATCATGTCCGCCATGCCCACTGCCACCCCCGCCGTGACCTCCGTGACCAAACAGGTGCATGCCCACGAATACTACACCAATCAGTACCCATAACCAGTTTTGTGCAAGCCATTCCATAACACTCACCTCCGCGTTCGCCAAATCATATTAGATGCATCCCGACACATCAGTCGTGGATTTTTGTTTCTATTGAAAAACGGGGCATTTTTGCAGATGGCGCCATTAATAATGTTAACCCCGTCAAATCTGGACATAGCGACTCACCTGTTACTTTTTATACTGTGGTTGTAGCAGTCACTTACTGCCATTGTCAGCTCGGACTAAAATCGCTAATGAGCGCGCTTCAACCACATAGCGGCCCGCATCATTGACAGCGTGTTGAATCGATAACGCATAACCGGGATTATAATCATTCCCGGTAGCAGTCTGACTCGTGACCAGCAGTTGTTGCCACACGCCTGCCGCTTGCTGTGCAGGCAAGGTAAACGTCACTGGCTCAACAGTGGCATTAAACAACAGGCAAAGCACCTCACTTGTCTCTTGATCGACATTGATCAAACAGCCAAGCAAACCACTTGCTCCGTTCCAATCAGGCACTGAGAGATCCGGGGCAAACCACTGGATTTCTCCCGCTGTATAAAAGCATTCCGCGCGCAACACCGGAAACCGTCGCCGAAGATCAATCATGGTGTGTACAAAACGAACCAGTTCATGATTTTTCTCCGATAAACGCCAGTCATACCAATTTACCTCATTGTCCTGGCAGTAGGCGTTATTATTACCTGCCTGGGTACGCCGAAACTCATCACCGCCAAACAGCATGGGCACACCGCGCGATAACATCAGCGTCGCGATCATATTTTTCATCTGTTGCACTCTTAGCGCATCGATTGCCGGATCATCGCTCGGTCCTTCAACACCGTAGTTGGCGCTATAGTTATCGTTGGTACCGTCGGCGTTGTTTTCCCCATTGTTGTCATTATGTTTCTGCGCATAACTCACCAGATCGTTCAGGGTAAACCCATCGTGGCAGGTCACATAATTAATACTGTGTACGGGGGCTTTGCCACTGTGTTGGTAAATATCCGCACTACCGCAAAGACGATTGGCCAGTGCACCGCTCATCCCGCTATCACCACGCCAGAAACGACGCACATCGTCCCGGTAGCGGCCGTTCCATTCAGACCAACGTGGCCCCATAAAGCTGCCAACCTGATAAGCACCGGCAGCATCCCAGGCTTCGGCGATCAGCTTGACGTTGCGCAGAATAGGGTCTTCAGCAATACGCTCCAACAACGGCGGATTGGCGAGCAAATTACCCTGACGGTCACGGCCCAGCACAGAAGCCAGATCAAAGCGAAAGCCATCCACATGCATCTCGATCACCCAATGACGCAAGCAATCGAGAATATAGTCCCGTACAACCGGATGATTGCAGTTAAGCGTATTTCCGGTGCCGGAGTAGTTTTTGTAATAATGCCGATTCTGCTCCAACAGGTAGTAGATACGGTTATCCAGGCCTTTGAAATTAAGTGTCGGTCCAAGGTGGTTACCTTCGGCGGTGTGGTTAAAAACAATATCGAGGAACACCTCGATACCGGCCCGGTGCAACTCGCGCACCATGGTTTTGAATTCGCTGAATTGACTTCCGGGTTGCTTACAACTGGCATATCGTTCCTTAGGTGCAAAAAACGCCACAGTGCTGTAACCCCAGTAGTTAAGCAATTGTTCACCGTTTGTAGGATTACGCCGCACCAGTTCATTTTCAAAAAACTCCTGCACCGGCAACAGCTCTATCGCAGTTATACCAAGCGCCTGGAAGTAAGGAATTTTCTCCACAACCCCCAGAAATGTACCGGGATGCTGAACAGCGGAGGAAGAGTGCACAGTGAGGCCACGCACATGCGTTTCGTAGATGACGGTATCGGACCACGCGTGCCTCAGTGGTTGATCCTCTTGCCAATCGAAGTCCCCCTCTGGTAGCAGACACTTTGCCTTCGCACCTGCGTCACTTTTTGTGAGGGGCGCACTACCCTCGGCGGTTACCGAAGCATCATCACTGAGACACGCGAAATCCCAACATTCGGTGCCTGCCAGCGCAGTGGCATATGGATCAAGCAGAATCTTTTGTGGGTTAAAACGGTGTCCCAGATCCGGTTCATCGGGGCCATCGACTTGCCAGGAATAGAGGCAACCCGAACGCAATCCTTCGATCCAGATATGCCAGATATCCCCCGTTTTATTTTGTTTAACAGCCAACACAGCGGTCCGCGCCGGAATAGCATCTGTGGAACTATCGAACAGCAGCAGACTAACACTACTCGCATGGCGGCTAAACAGAGAAAAATTAATGCCGTTATCTTGCGGATGCGCTCCAAGAGGCAGCGGCATACCCGGCTTTATCAAGGGACGCTCGGTGTCGCGGTCGGTGTGTTTTTCCCAAAAAGTGTTTTATTCTTTGCCACGGTGATTATCTCCTTTTTATAATTGATCCTCGCATCAAATGACGATGGTTAGCACTTATTTAATATGCAACATAGCTCCTAAGTGCAGCACATAGGTCAACCCCTGTTTGCACAAACATTGCATTTTTTCGCTAAAGCGGTTAACAATTGGGTTTTGCCAGACATTTTTAAAAGGTGAAAGGGGCTTGTGATAGACACAAAAAATATTTTAACACTACTGTGAGTATTATAAAGTGGGTTCAACGCCAGCGTGTTCGTTATACACTCAAACACCATGCAATTCCCTTCAATTCTTGGAAAGCAGTACTTCGCAAAGCAGAATTGCTTTATAATCTGAGCTCGGTGGAAAAAGCCCATTTGCGCGAACTGGCGACGTTATTTCTTCGTCGCAAAACGATCACCGCTGCACAAGGGCTTAAGCTAACAGACGAGATGGTTATTATCATCGCGGCACTGGCGGCACTGCCGATTCTGAAACTAGGATTACACTATTACAACGGCTGGGTTGAGGTGATCCTTTATCCGGATGCTTTCCGGGTAAATCATAACAATGTCGATCCGAATGGACTGATTTCAGACGAAGTCGGCATCCTGAGTGGGGAAGCCTGGTTACGAGGCCCGCTGATTCTTTCCTGGCGAGACGTGAAGAACGACCTGTACTCACCTTCTCCAGGTCATAATGTGGTTATTCATGAATTCGCACATAAACTGGACATGTTGAATGGCAGCGCCAATGGCATGCCGCCGCTTCATCGACGTATGGAAATAAAACAATGGGCGCAAGCATTGAGTTCTGCGTACGAGATTTTACAGCGGCAAGTTTTTCATCACTCCCACACGCGCATTAATGCTTATGCGGCTACCACACCCGCAGAGTTTTTTCAGTGGTAAGTGAATATTTTTTCACGGCGCCAGCTACCCTTAAGCAGTACTGCCCGCTGGTGTACCAGCAATTAACAAAATTTTATCGGCAGGACCCCATTTCACGCGGTAAACATAAAAACATCTGATGAAAGAAAACCATCGCTTACAACACGAGAAAGTATTCGTCATTATTAGAAGCCAGATGGAAGCTGTTTGTGAGAACTCCTAGAGATTTTGGTAACGATTCAAGTCGAACAACCCTGACGAGATGAGTTTGTTTCGTGCGTATTCATCTTGGAACCAATCAGCCAGCTCCCAGAATGCGGGGTTAGTACGTCTTACTCCATATCGATCAACAAATTTTTTATAATCCTCGTTACTGCGGATGGAGGCACAATGTTTAGTGAAAATTTCAATCTCTGATAGCGCCACGGAAAAAAAGAAATTGGGATAGGCGCCTTCCAGCCACTTCACCACGGTCATTGAATCTTTATCAATATCGGCACGATCGCGCTCATGTTCATCAGCGAGAAAAGAAGTCACATTCTTGTAGGCCTTGTTGCGGATCAGTGTATAGGCAAAATCCTCTTCCGGCTTGTCTGTCCTGACACGCACAAAGGCAACGTCAGGAAAGGCATACAGGTTTTCGCCTTGCAGTCGCGTAATCTTCTCCATGGCGCGACCTGCTCTTTTCGCGGCGATTTCTGCTGATGCTTTTTTACAATTGATGCTGCCACAGTGGTTCATGGCGCGTGCATATTGTGCCACATCCGCAAGCCTGCTTTTGATATTTCGGTACAGCTCCGCTTGCGGATCATTTGTTTGGTAACCAATCACAGCCTCGGTATTCAACCACGCCTGCGGTGCAGCAAATAGTGTCTCAATGCTGCGTCTTTGGCCGAGATACCAGCTGTCACGTATCTCCTTTCGTTGCTTTGCCGGTAGAAATGCCAGAAAATAATCTTCGCCTTCCATGCGTAAGAAATCCATGTAGATTCTTGTGCTCATTCGGTGACCTACGTTGCCGAACACATTAAAGCCAGCCACCAAGAGATAGTGAATGCGTTCAAACAAGGGATAATCAATCACCCAAGCCGTTTCCGGATTACTGCCAACCAGGCCGTAAGCCACTGAGCCACTGTCAAAATGGCGAAACACAGTCAGCGCTGCGTTGGGATTGTTGCCGTCACCGTCCCAAATATATTCCATGGCATGAGCAAGTTCGTGAGTACCGATGGTCTTGAACCAGGCCTGCTTGCTCTCCATATAACGCCTCTGCCCTTTCCAGTAATCCGTCCAGATACGGAACAAATTCAGGTTATTACCGCCGTCAGCAGGAACCCGCAGTTCATCGGCCATTTTCCCGATGAACTGCGCATTGTTGGTAATAACCGGCTGGTTTGGATCGAAGAACATGACCCAGAATTGATCTTCAATCACATCCAACGCAATCTGCCCCCGACAAACCGGCCCTTTAATGAACCCCTCGATAAAAAAGTGCGCATCATCCAGCAGAAAACGGTAACGTGACGCTGCAGGTATCGCAGCAAAAACCTTGAACGGATTGGAAGCGATCTCCGTCTCGTAGGACGGCAGTTGGGTCACCTGGTAATCCGGCGCCAGGAAAAGTTCACGATAACGCTGCATGCGCGCATCCGAAAATTCATAGACAATGTGATTCTTGGCCACAATACTCGGGTGGTATATCAACAACCGGTAATAAAATGACGTCACCCCCGGATCATCATAGGGCCGCACAGTCGGAATTTCATCGACGGCCTCTCCCGGCGGCGTGGTGGAATGCACCAAGCGGTAGAACTCGCGCGTGGGCGATCCTGAAAAATGAATATGTGCATGAAACAGATGTTCATAGAGATAACGGCTGACCAATTGTTGCTTGCTGGATGGCAGGTTTAGAAAACGCTCCCACTGTTTAATCTGCGGTAGTACCATGGCAGAGGGACCCGGTGGCGCCACTGCCGGTGTGTTCTGTGCCAACCAGGAAACCAAGGTTCGGTATTCCGACTCTGACAGATTTGGCATCGCATAGGGCATCCCCCACAAGGGATGCTCCCTGGCATAATCATCGACCGACTGCAGCGTCGGACAACTCTGTTTGCGATTGAGTTGCAACGTGAAACTCTCCGGCAACAAGCCTGCACGGGGCTGTGGTTGTTGTTGCTTGAGACGCAACAGCCGGTATAGCACCGAGTTTTTCAGATTATTCTCAGGACTCTGTTCGGCCTCATTGCGCACTGAGAAAAATCCACGAGTACGCCATTCGGCCGTGCTTTTTGCATCCACAAACAGCCGTGTCGGTTGCATCTCTGCAATACGCTTGGGTTCGTAAATACGCTCTTTACTGGCGCCGCGGTGCAGACCTTCGCTCGAGGAAAGTTTCAACTGACAGGGCGCATCGTAACAGCCGTGGCAAACCACACAACGTCGCTCCAATACAGGTTTGACTTGTTCTTCAAAGACCACCGGGGCATCCAATAGCGGCAACGACGATACCGATTCAACAGCTGCTGGTTCGTTCTCCACGGAATGAGGTGACCATAAAATGGTAAAGACAAGTAGAATCGACAACAGGACGACAAACAAAATTATCTGCACCCATTTGTTGGCTATCATTTTTAGCAGCAACGACTTAATCAAGGCGACCACCGATATCCAGCGCGACATGCTCAAACCTTTCGTGCATACCATAGCACACCACCAAAAACACGATCGCGAAATACCAGAGCGAAAATTGCTGTTTCTTTTCCACAGATTATTCCTTTTACGTTAGAAATCCTGACAGCACGTGCAAGCATCCATTTTTCCGTTCATACGTATCAGTCGCCGGTTTCGCCCCATCGCCATTGCGTGACTTCCGGCATATCCACCCCGTGCTCAGTGATATATTGCTGGTGTTCGATGAGCTTGTCACGCATCCGTTGCCGGATATAGGCCCCCTCAGCACCCAATTTGGGAACCCGATCAAGCACGTCTTCCACCAGGTGATAACGGTCCATGTCATTGCGCACTGTCATATCAAAAGGCGTGGTGGTGGTGCCTTCTTCCTTGTAGCCACGCACGTGCAAGTGATGGTGACACATGCGCCGATAGGTTAAGCGATGGATCAGCCAGGGATAACCGTGGTAGGCGAAAATAACGGGGGTGTCGGTCGGAAACAAACTGTCGAATTCCTTGTCCGCCACACCATGTGGATGCTCGCTTTGTGGCTGCAGCGCCATCAGATCCACCACGTTGATCACCCGCACTTTGAGTTTGGGAAGATGCTGGCGCAGGATATCCACCGCCGCCAGCGTCTCGAGGGTCGGTACGTCGCCGGCGCAAGCCATCACCACGTCCGGCCTGGCACCCTGATCGTTACTCGCCCACGCCCAAATGCCGATACCGGCGACGCAATGTGTTATCGCCGCCTCCATATCCAGCCACTGTAGTTGGGGCTGCTTACCAGCGACAATGACGTTAACCAGGTTCTTCGAGCGCAGGCACTTGTCGGTCACATAGAGCAAGGTATTGGTGTCCGCTGGCAAATAGACGCGAATGACGTCGGCCTTTTTATTTACCACATGGTCGATAAAACCGGGATCCTGATGCGAGAAGCCATTGTGGTCCTGGCGCCACACATGAGAGGTCAGCAAATAGTTGAGCGAGGCGATGGGACGACGCCACGGGATCTCTTTGCTGGTAACCTTGAGCCACTTCGCATGCTGGTTGAACATAGAGGAAATAATGTGGATAAAGGCCTCGTAACAGGAAAACAGACCATGCCGGCCGGTGAGCAAATAACCCTCGAGCCAGCCCTGGCAGGTGTGTTCGCTGAGGATCTCCATCACCCGGCCATTCGCAGCAAGATGCTCGTCCTCCGGCAGGATATCGGCCTGCCATGCGCGGCCGGTGACTTCAAATAAGGCGCCAAGGCGGTTCGATGCCGTCTCATCGGGGCCGAACACCCGGAAGTTACCTGTCTGCATGTTGAGTGCCATGATATCGCGCAGCATCGCACCCATCACCCGGGTCGCTTCCCCCAAACCCTGACCGGGCTTGGGCACATCCACAGCATAATCACGGAAGTCAGGCATTTCCAGGTCCTTAAGCAGGACGCCACCATTAGCGTGCGGGTTGGCACCCATGCGCCGTTCACCCTGCGGTGCCAATACCGCAAGTTCCGGCACCAGTGCACCGTTCTGGTCAAACAGTTCTGCAGGACGATAACTTTTCATCCAGTCCTCGAGCAGCCTGAGGTGATCAGGCTGCTCGGCCAACTCGGCAAACGGTACCTGGTGGGAACGCCAATAGCCCTCGGCCTTCTTGCCATCGACTTCCTTCGGCCCAGTCCAACCCTTGGGGGTACGCAGGATAATCATCGGCCAGCGCGGGCGTTGGGTCACACCGTTATGCCGTGCCTCATACTGAATTCTCTGGATCTCGGCAATCACACTGTCCAGTGTAGCCGCCATGCGCTGGTGCATCAGTTCGGGTTCAGATCCCTCGACGAAATAGGGTTGGTAACCGTAGCCGATGAACAAGCTCTCCAACTCCTCACGGCTAATGCGCGCTAGCACGGCGGGGTTGGCGATCTTGTAACCGTTCAAGTGCAGGATCGGTAGCACCGCACCATCGTGTACAGGGTTCAGAAACTTGTTGGCGTGCCAGGCGGTGGCGAGCGGCCCGGTCTCGGCCTCACCATCACCTATCACACACGCGGTAATAAGATCCGGGTTATCGAACACTGCGCCATAGGCGTGGGAAAGGGCATAGCCAAGTTCGCCACCTTCATGGATTGATCCCGGGGTTTCCGGGGCAACATGGCTCGGCACGCCACCTGGAAACGAAAACTGCCTGAACAGCTTTTTTATGCCTTCCACATTCTGCGGGATGTTGGGGTAGACCTCGCTATAGGTCCCCTCCAGATAGGTATTAGCCACTAACCCGGGGCCGCCGTGTCCGGGGCCGGTGATATAAATAACATTCAGATCATGCGCCTTGATCACACGGTTCAGGTGCACGTAGACGAAATTCAGTCCCGGGGTCGTCCCCCAATGACCGAGCAGTCGTGATTTGACGTGGGCTAATGTAAGCGGCTCAGTAAGCAGCGGATTATCCAATAAATAGATTTGACCCACCGACAGGTAGTTGGCAGCCCGCCAATAGGCGTCCATCTTGCGCAGTGCCTGCACAGAAAGCGAGTCCGGCTCGACCCCGGTTTCAGTTTGCCCAGTACGTCGCGTTTGTTCCATAGTCGTGCCTCCATTTGAAGTAAAAAAATGAACGCCTTATGTCACTCTACTCCTAGTACAGTCAGCGTATCCTGTGCGATCAGTGTTTCTTCGTCAACCGGTATCACATCCACCGTCAAGCGCGAGCCGGTCTTCGATATACGTGCTTCCACGCCGACAGCTGCCTGATTTGCCCGCGTACTCAGCGCGAGGCCGCACCATTCCATGTCTGCACAGATGCGGGCGCGAATATCGGCCGCCCGCTCACCGATGCCACCGCCGAAGACAATCGCGTTGGCGCCGCCAAGAACGGCAAGGTAAGCGCTAAGGTACTTACGGGCCCGGTGACAGAAGGCCTGCATCGCAAGTTTCGCGCCGGCATGACCTTGTGCCTCTAAGGCGAGCAGGGTCTGCATATCGGCACTGACTCCGGACAGTCCCAGCAAACCGGCGCGGTGATTCAAGCCATCACTCAACTCACGCACCGTGACCGCGCCCCGCTCGATCAAATTCAACACAACACCGGCATCGACATCACCCGGCCGGGTGGCCATGATCAATCCTTCCAGCGGGGTAAAACCCATACTGGGTTCCATCGGACAGCCGCCACGTATGGCAGCGACCGAACAGCCATGTCCCAGTTGTATGCTGATAACACGGCGAGATCCGGGCGCCACGCCGCTGACTGAATAATAGCGCTCAACCATATAGCGGTGCGCCAACCCATGGAAACCGTAACGCCGAATCCCATGCGCTTGTGTCCACTCGGCGGGGAGCGCGTAAGCGCGCACGTAATCGGGCAGGCCCTGAAAAAACGCAGTATCGAACACAGCGACCATGGGTATATCGCCCAAACGTTGCCGGCACGTCCTCACCACCGCGAGCGCCGGCGGATTGTGTAACGGGGCAAGCGCGTTCAACCTAAATAAATCAGTTGAATCGTAGCGAGGGTGCCTAAGGTGCTGAAGATAGCGTGTTTTTCCATTTTTTAAGGCGATCGCGTAGTTACTCTTACTCTACGGGTGAGTCTTAAAAAATGGAAAAACGCGTTAGATTCAGTGCGTTAGGCGTCCGCAGTAGATTCAACTGATTTATTTAGGTTCAAGGTATCGAGTGCCGCCAGCGTGCGGTCCGTGATCAGGGTTGCGTCAGTAAACAATTCACCCCCATGGACAATGCGGTGAGCAATAGCCGTGACGCCGCTGAGCAGCGATTGACCCGCATCAGCAATATCATCCAACACATCGAGCACACATTGTGCAGCAGCGTCATGTCCTGCAACGGAGACGGTAATGCGCTTACGTTCAGCGCCGTAAATCCATTCGCAAGTCGCCTCATCACCGACGCCACGCACGACTCCCTGCAATATACTCACTGGCGAAGTGGCATTCGCCTCGAACACCTGGAACTTCAGAGAGGAACTGCCGCTGTTGAACACGAGGATGCGCATAGTGTAATCTAACTTATTGAAGACACCATGGATAGAAGAGTTTATGCTTTGCATGGCGTGCTAATTTATCCAACTGACACGGGAAATAATTGTGAAATCTGCTTTTAGACTGATACAGATATTCTGGGCATTTTCTTATCATCTGTTATGGTGGGGTCTTGTTCGCGTTCGTATTTTCCGCCCGTCAATAAGTCCGGCTCAACATCTGTGCAAAACGCTTGAAAATTTGGGGACAACGTTCGTTAAGCTGGGACAAAGTTTAAGCCTTCGTCAGGACATTCTGCCCAATGACTATGTAAAAGCATTAACCAGCCTGCAGGGTCATGTAAAGCCCTTCGCAACTGAAATTGCACGGCGGGAAATTGAACAGGCATTGGGCAAACCCATTGAAGACCTGTTTGCCACATTTGATAACACCCCCTGGCAGCCGCATCTATTGCGCAAGTACACAAGGCAAGCTTACATGACGGACATGCGGTCATTATAAAGGTAAGACGACCCGGTTTACGTGATCAGGTAACGCAGGACATACGATTACTCATATTAGTGTTGCGCGCGTTGTTGTTATTATTGCCACGATTGCGACGATACGATCTATTGAACATTGTTCGCGAAGGCAGCAACAGCCTAATGAAAGAATTAGACTTTCGCCAGGAAACCCGCAACATTCAACGTTTCCAGGACGCCTTTAAAGATTTTTCAACCATCCATGTCCCTGCAGCCATTATTGAATTTTTCACCGAAACGGTGATGGTCCAGGAACTCAGTGGTGGCCGACTGGTAAACGCGCCCTCAGTACAAAAAGAGGGGTCGCAATTAGCAACCAATTTCTCAGATGCCTACCTTCACCAATTCTTTGTTATGGGATATTTTCACGCTGACCCCCATCCCGGCAATTTGTTCATTATGGATAATGGCATAATCTGTTTTCATGATTTTGGTATGGTAGGTTATCTCGACGTCGAAACAAGGCGTAAACTGGCTGCCTTTTTTCTTGCGCTGATCAATCAGGACTCTGAGTGGATGTTCGATGCCTACCTGGACCTTGGGTTTCTTGGAGAAGACGTTAACAGGCAAGAGATACAACGCGGCTTGAACGAACTGATTCAGGACTATGCTAATTCACCCTTGAAGGAGTGGTCAATTGCAACAGCGCTGTTAAGCGCAGTGAGCATGGGGTGGGGGTCACAATTACGTATGCCTCACCATCTTCTGGTCTTGGTGCACGCCTTGTTAACAATGGAGGCAACCATACGCAGCCTGGATCCGGAATTTAACATGATCGGCTATTGGCAGGATAAAGGCAGCACATTAATGACGACTGCACTCAAAGAGCAATTAGAAACATCCAAAGTCCGCTTAAAGTACGAATCCGCCATTCTCGCCCAGGAAATTCCAAAAGCGTTAGTCCAGTTGATGCGTAAAACACGCACCGGGAAATTTGAAATACCACTACGCCATCATGGCTTAGAGGATTTTGAGCAACACCTTGATCGCAGCAGTAACCGTATTTCCTTGGCGCTGGTCGCATTAGGACTCTATATCGCGTCATCTTTGCTGATGCAAAGTCGACTTGAACCGATGATTTCTGGTATGCCGATGCTGGCACTTGGCGGTTACGCCCTGGCCTTGTGGGTCACCTTTCGATTATTACAAGGTATCTCTCGTTCAGGACGAACCTAAAACATGATATCCTCTTTTTAAAAGGCAATTCTTATGAAGAAAAAATTAATTATTGTTGGCAATGGGTTTGCTTCGCTATTTTTCATTACCTTTTTTCTCGCCATTCCAGTGTTTCCTTTTTTCGCCAGATTCTTTCGTAAAATTTATTCCCGTTATGACATCACACTCATCGGTAATGGAAAATTCATCTACTTTCCAGCCATTCCTGAATTTCTTACTGGAAAAAGCAACAAAGAAAGTGTCACGATTGACATTCGACCCTTCTTAAGACGCAGAAACATTCATTTTGTCGACAGTATGGTCACCGATATACAAGATGGTGGGAGAACCGTCGTCACCAAAGAGGGTGTTTTTAAAAACGATGCATTATTCCTTGGCATTGGACCGGCCTTCTTAAAAGACGATATTCCTGGTACAAAAGAATTTACTTATTCGCCATGTTACGGGCCAGACGACATGGACAAATTTGTAAATAAACTGGCAACATTGGACGCTGGCATTATTTATCTGGGATACAAAATTAATAAAAAAGACGGTTTTGTCGCAGGGCGTGCCGGGCAGATGTATGAATGCGCCTGTTTGCTTGATTACGCGTTGAAGAAAAAAGGTGTTCGCGATAAATTTGAAATTCACTTTTTTTCTTCTAATATCGCGCCGGGCGAAACAGGTGCTATAACCGACAGACTTCGGGAAAGGGACATCATCCTCGACTACGGCTACGAACCAGTTAAATTTGTGGATGGCGGCATGATCAATGAAGACGGCAGTCTTCGCAAAGCGGATATTATTCTTTATTCACCCGGTATCACGGGCTCAAAACTGGTTCAAGATGCCTGTCTTCCGGTTTCCACTGGCGGCCAAATTGATGTGGACCAATACGGACAGGCAAGAGGATTAATAAACGTGTTTGCGGCAGGCGATTGTGGCAATCATGAAAACCCGCCTCAATGGGTTCCCCATCAAGCGCACATGGCACAACTTCGAGCCGAAGCAGCCGCAAAAAACATGCGAGCGACGTTAAAGGGTGATCACCCAACACATAAATACCGCTTCGAACTGTCGTGCATCATGAACATGGAAAATGATGCGATGTGGATGCATATGGCGGCAGATGGTAAACCCCCCTTTTGGAATATGTTTCCCAAACGCTCGAAAAAATTGATTAAATTAAAAGACACCTTTGAACGTGTATTCCTTTTCTATCTTAGATATTTGTGAAGCCGTTATTAATTTTTCTTATCAATCCCCCAAAATCTCAGATGTCCTAGTGTAACAAGGGGAAACCCTAGTCACTTCCTGCGAAAATCCCAATATATATCTTTACCACAACATTTTATATTTAATACGAGAGCACATTAAAGTAGGAAATAGAGGAGATAAGCAAATGATGGAAACAGTATTGACAATTATGGTATCAATTATTCTCGCAATAGGCATAGTTGCAGGGTTATACGTTATCGTTGATATTTATCGCAAAAATGATCGCTTAGTCCTTTGATGGAATATTATTAAGAAACATCAATGAGCCATGGAAATCAACTTTACATTTAATAATGTAATGAGAACGATGATGATAATATAGTTGTTATCCAGGTGTATTAGCTATCGCAAACGAATACAGTTTGTGCTGCGGTTTATAGTCAAATAGTCAACCTGCCTAGTAATACTCATCTGAATTTAGCACCCTAGCCCGAAAATTTCATAAAACCCGATTACGGTTGTAATATTTTTACTCCCCAGCAAATACTAGAATTGGTGTTGACCTATGTGTTACACCAAGAAGTTATACTTTTAAAAAGGGTGAAAAATAAAAGATATCCGTCGATTAATGATAGCCATAAATCAGGTTGATGAAATGTTAACAGTCAGCGAATTGTCGAAACTCGCCAGCGTAACACCCGATGCTATACGGCACTATACACATATCGGTCTGTTAAAAGTTGAACGACGTGCTAAAAACGGTTACCGGCTTTTTAATACCGCAAATGTCAAAAATGTGAAATTCATACGCCGGGCGCAGGGCCTTGGTTTCACACTGGCGGATATCGCGGTGATTTTTCAGCACAGCGAGGAGCGGCAATCACCTTGCCCCGCAGTTCGAGATATTATACGTGAACGCATTGACGACAACCGCACACGCTTGGCCGAACTCAACGCATTACAACAGCGCATGGATGAGGCGCTGGATAAATGGAAAACAATGCCGGACGGTGAACCTGATGGCAATGCAATCTGTTATCTGATTGAGTCTGTAACCGAACCGATAGAATGAAAACTAACAAGTAAAAGACAAGGCCCTTTCTTTTCAGAAGCCTGACTCTCAACACCATGCTCTCGTAACGCATTGATATATAAATTTATTTACCTTCACTGACGTATGGACCACCTGTTTGACCCAGTGGGTTATTTGCTACGATTTATTTGTTCCCAGTATTTTTATGAATAAATGGTGATATTTGTAGTTGATTTTTAAGAAAAAACAATGATAATGAGAATCATTATCATTTATAGTCAGGTATTATCGTATCATTTGGAGTCAAAAATGTTGAATAAATCAGTTTATATTTCGCTATTAACAGTCTTATCACTACAACCTGTCATCGCAACGGCCCAACAAGACGGGCCGGTTAAATTTATTGGTGATTTTCGAACAGGGTATTTCGATAAGAAACGTGATGACAGAGACGGCTCGACGTCAGAGCAAGATGAATGGCGCGCCAGGATCAGGTTGGGGGTGGATGCAAAGTTTAAAAATGGCTTTATTTCTAAACTTCGTTTTGCAGGTCGTTATTCCAATGATCAGGAGCGCAGTGATTTTGTTTTTGATGGCACTATTCCATCTTCAGATGGACTTAAACTGGGTGAGTCGACATTAGATACTGCCTATGTAGGCTACAAAGCGAAAAAATGGAATTTAAAAGTGGGGCGATTGCAAACTAAAACGGAACTACTTGGGGTAGCAAAAAAATCTCTGGACCGAAATAACAGCCCAAACACGGACGTCACCTGGACTGACGGTGCTATGTTTACCTATAACAATATTGGCGACAATTGGAAAGCGCGTGCAATTTTACAACATAACCAAGGACCAAACTCGACAGGTGTCAGAAGAAAACCGTTAGATTTCAGTGACAGCGGCAGCAGGATCAGCTATTTCTTTTCATTAGAAAATATGTCACCCGTTGGCAGTATTGTGCAACGTGGCATTAATCTTTCTTATCTACCTGAATCCCTACAAAGAGAGGGTAATGCAACCGGCCGGATTGACGATTATTGGGCATTAACCGCAAAAACTGCAGCAGTATGGCCTCTTTATGGCGAGACAAAATTTATGTTGGCAGGTGAATTGGGCTACGCGTTAAATACACAAACCAAACAGGCGCTGGGAACAGGTGTTAGTGGCGATACCCGTGGTGAAGCGACTCAAATAACGGCAAATTTCCTGGACATTGTACCTAACCATAGCCTGGGTATCGTTTACGGTTATGTGGGTGGGGGTTGGTTATTATCACCCGATTTCCGAAACAACAACACATTAATCGAAGCGCGATACAAATGGAAAGTAAGCAAGAAATTCAAATGGGAAGCCCGATTAAGACAACGCAAGGATATTGATAAAAAATTGACTGCTATAAAAGAACGCGTGGATGTTGATTATTATGTTCGCGCAACTTATAAATTTTAGCGTATAAATTAGTTTTTAGGTTAAGCCTAACACCGTCAGTTGATCCTACTGCGAACACTGTGACATCAATTGACGTGTTAGGTTAAATGAAAAGTGGATCATTTAGCCAATTCTAAACACGAACACCTTCAATTAATAAATAAGTGTCTTCTTTCAAGAAAGATGTCTTTGTCAGGTTTAAATGTGCTGATCGTTCAATATAACCGAGCGTGTTCCTGTCAAATCTCGCGCCATATATTTTTTCAACAAATGGCGCAAATAATGCCTGTCTTTTTCTTATGTTTTTGTTTTTTGAATATACGATTTCCAAAAGTCGAAACCGCCCCCCCTTTTTTTAAAACTCTGCTGAATTGCTCAATAGCAAGCTCTTGTATCTCATCAGGCATGACGCAACACATGAATGTTGAAAAGACCCAGTCAAAATAATCTGAATCTATAGATTTCATCACAGTCGCATCTTCTTTTAATAATCTTACTTTACACTTGGCTTTTGCTATTGTTTTTTCGGCTTTGGCCAACATCTGTTGACTTAATTCGATACCGGTCAACTCCACATCTTTATGATAATATTCCAAATTTCTCCCGGTTCCCACGCCTGCCTCCAATACTTTACCGGTTAAATCCCCGACTAGTTTTGGACGCCATTTTTTATATGTTCTTTCCCAAGGATAATCCAGCAAATCATAAAACGATGCCGTTATTTTGTATTTTGACTGTAAAAACAAATTTTTTTCATTTGATCTCATATTAACTTTCTGTATTTCATCTTTCACTACGGCTTGCCCCCAGTATCAGCAACATCGGAACACGCAGGCCAACATTCGCAACCTTTTTCATACAAATCGTCACGCCTCAGACCGACGGTCAACGGTTCCCGGTCATGTCCGGCCAACGCCTGGAAAATATTTATACTGCCCTCATTAAAATAGTAGGCAGAACCTTCCATATACAGACGCCACACCCGATAGGTCGCCTCACCCACGATATCAACTGCCCGCGCCCTGTTCGCTTCCAACGCCTTGACCCAGCAGCGCAAAGTCAACGCGTAGTGGCGACGCAGTCCTTCCACATCGATAATCTCAAAACCGGCCTCTTCCATGGCATTGATGACGTTGCTGATGCGCGTCAGTTCACCGTCCGGGAAAACATAACTGTTGATGAAGCGGGTAATGGGCGTATCCTGCCAACCGATATCGTTGGTAATGCCGTGATTGAGAAATAATCCACCCGGCGCCAGCACCCGCTTAATGATGCCAAAATAGCGCGGAAAGTTACTGACCCCGATGTGCTCGAACATGCCAACACTCACCACCCGGTCATAGCGGATGTCGTCAGCTAAATCACGGTAATTCTGCAATTCAACAGTTACCCGTCCTTGCAGGCCTTCTTTGCGTATCCGCTCGCGAGCATAAATGGCCTGCTGTTCACTCAGCGTAATGCCGTGTGCTTTCACCCCATACTGTCGTGCCGCCCAACATACCAGGGCGCCCCACCCACAACCGATATCCAGCAGAGTCTGGTCCGGTGTCAGACGCATCTTACGGCAGATATAATCCAGTTTGTCCTGCTGGGCGTCGTCCAGTGTCTGATTGGCACTGGAAAAATAGGCGCAAGAGTAAACCATTTCCTTATCCAGCCATAAGCGATAGAAGTCGTTGCCGACATCGTAATGGTGGGCGATGCTCTGTTTTGTATTATGCCGCTCGGCTCGTCCGGCGTGTTTGGCCTGCGTGTTTTCCTCACGATGATGGCGTGGCAGACCGAAGGCCTGGCGCATCACGTACAACCTGGTTGACCAGGGCAGTACTAAATCCCGCATATAGGACACTAAGTCAAACAGAAATTCGGCATCGCCCTCAATATCGGCTTCTTCCGCCAAATAATCTTCGGCCAAATGCACCACGTTCCTACGGAGAACCAAGCTGCGCAATACCGAGGGCTGGTTGAAAACCACAGTACACAGTGCGTCCTTACGCCCCACAGCCAGTTCGCCATTCCATAGTCGCACTGCAACTGGCCCGCGGTAATCGGCCAGAACCTGTTGCAGAATCAGGCGTCCTGCGGCGGCGACAGCGTGTTGATTACCGCTATGATCTTTAATGTGCCTTCCCCTTGTTGCGTATTTTTTTGGCCGACAAATGAGCGATTGACCTCTTTAATACTATAGCAAATTGATCCTTGGTCGTATTGGATGCGAATGACGACAGGGGTTATTGTTAGTCCTGTAAAATAAGACAATACTTGTGTTTGTGACATACTACAATAGCCCGATTCTTCTATGATTAAGCACCGCAAAATCAGAAAAACCAATGGAGTTGTAAATAATAAAGATCCTTCAGAGCGCCATATTCAGTCCCCGTATCACCGTTAAAAACCTGGGCTGCCACGGTACACTCAACATTATCAGATAAAGAATAGATAAGGTTTGGTGCAAAGAAGATGCTGCCATCATCGAGATTTAGGATTAAATAATTATCAAAACGCAGCAGAGGTGTAATATCATAACCCAGATACCCGCCGAGATAATGACGCGCAAGACTCTGTACCTCTCCCGTAATCAAACGACTAAAATCATAACCCGCCTTATCCACAGCGCCCTCTCCATTGTAATACACTTCCATATTAACAGAGAGCGTATTAGCGAAGGTATAATCCGCACCTGCCACGGCTTGCATAAAACTATCGCCCGCCGCCCGCCCACTATGTGTGACCTCCCCTCTGACGCCGATACTATTGATCTGACCAGCAAAATCGAACCCAATCAGCGGTTCATCCCGCAAGCGCCCGCCGATAAAAGACAGGTCAAAGCCCTTGGCATTAGAATGCCAACGTGCCACAGTACTGGCCCCACTTCTTTTCTGCTGCGCATAAACCAAGCTCACACGGGACAACGGATCGTAGTTCCAGTCCAGCAGTAGCGCGTCAATTCCCAAGCGTTCCTGGCGCTCAAGCTGTGTGGGACTAAAAGGATTCAGGATATCCATCGGGTTCCACAGCATGGCGGTCCCCCATGCAATACGTTGACGCCCAATGCGCAGGTCCACTTCGGGTAATGCTAGATCTACATAAGCACGATACAGACGCTGAGTGCCGTACAACTTATTTGAATCAACATAGGTGCTGTTAAGATTGAAGTAGGTATCGGGTTGCAGGTCCTTAGTAGCGGAAAACTGTGTGGTGTCCAGATAGCTGCCCAACCAGACTTCATTGTCATATTGTACGTTGAATGAAAGTTTGTCGTTGAGACGGCTATCCAGAATCACGCGCAGCCGATTGAGATCCAGCAGATAAGGCTCACTTGGCGCAAGCAACTCCAATGTCCTGGAGCTGAGGAAAATATTTTTGTAATACCCGCCAAGCTCGAACTCGGCCGCCACCAGCGGGTTGACAATCAATGCCGTTAACACACATATCAATCTACGCATGTCGTAGCGCGGTAACCGGAGATAACTGTGCGGCGCGAGAGGCCGGGTAAAACGCGGCAACAATTCCGGTGATAAAAAGCACAAGTGTAGGCAACCAGAGGTTAGCAAAGATGAGCATGGGGTATACCACGTTCGTTAACCCAGGGATGGCGCTGGTCGCCCCTGAATAATCAGAGAGGTCCACACCATACTCGCTGTAATACGATACCAATAAAACCCCCATCAGTGTTCCCAGTGCAATGCCGATGAATCCAAGTACAATAGACTCGTACACGACCATGCGAACAATAAAGCGTGGCTCAGTGCCCATTGCCAGCATCACGCCGAATTCCCGGGTGCGCTCCAACACCGACATAATCAGAGTATTGGTAACGCCGATTGCAACAATGGCAAACACGATAGCTAAAACCACGAAAAACATAAGGCGCGTAACATCAATCATCTGCACAAGAACAGGCATAATATCTTGCCAGGATTTGGCCTCATAACCAGTGCCGGACATACTTTCATTAAGATCAGAAGCCGTGATTTTCGACAAATCACGTTCCTGTAGACGAATGGCGATCGTGGAAACTCGATCCTGCATCGATAATAATGACTGCGCCTGACGCAATCCGATATAAGCAAACATACGATCAAACGTTTCATTGCCAGTCTGGTAAATTCCAAAAAGCCGATAAGCACCAGAGACTAAACTGCCATCCGCCAGTTGCGTTGTCACAACGATTTTCTCGCCCATGCGCAAATCGAGTTCGTCCACCAACTTACGACCAAGCAAAATATCCGTTGTGTCATTGCCTTTAAGGTACTTGCCCTCAATTATTACCGCATCCAGCCTGGTTACATGAGGCTCAAGGTCGCTATCCACCCCGGTTAATATCAGCGGCTCAGTCTTTGTGGGGCTGCTTATCATGGCCTCTACTTGAATACGAGGTGAGGCGGCCAGCACGCCAGGGTTTTGCTGTACTTGGGTTAATAGATTATCGGGTTGAGAAAGGTAATATGCTGCAGAATAGTCATCTCGGTAACCCTTTGGTTCGATCTGCACATGGGCTATTGAAAAATCGATGGAATTATCGATCATCTGCTCGAAGAATCCATCAGTAAATGCATATAAGAATAAAAACGCAGCCAGACCAAATGCAGTTGCACCGGAAGTCAGCGCCGAGCGCCAAGGATTGCGCCAGATATTACGAAAAGCGATACGCCAGAAGACAAGGCGCGTTGACGACCTTGCACTTGTTGTCTGCCCCCATGCCATATGAACAGCGTTTTTCGCCACTCCTTGAATGGCTTCAACAGGCTGCAAGCGGGATACTTGCCAAGCAGGGTATAATGCGGGTAATACGCTGATAGACAACGTCACTATAGATACGAAAAAAACACGATCCAAACGAATAAGCGGATAAACACTGCCGGTCAACCCGGGCATCGTTTCCATGGCTAAGGTGAATTCGGTCAGATCAATACCGGCATTTGCAAAATAATTCGTAACTAACAGACCAAAGACATTCCCAAGTAATAAACCGAAAATGCCTAATATAAATGATTCCAGAAGGACCAACTGAATGACCTGTAGCTGGCTTGTTCCCAATGCCAGCATAATTCCGAATTCACGGGTACGTTCCTTGACGGCCATAAGAATAGTATTGGCCACACCAACGGCAACAATAACAATGATGATAAAAATGACAATGTAACTCATCAATTCATGAAAGCGAATCATCTGTACCATTTCTGGCAACAATTGTTTCCAATCCAGCACATCGAAGCCTGCACCTAATTCGTTTTTCAACTGTCGGGCGCTGTCCTGCGCCATCTGACGATTGTCAATACGAAGCGTCCATGCGGTGATTTGCCCCCATAAGGAATACAATTCTTGTGCGGCACTTAATGGAATAAATACATATGATGCATCGATCATATCGATGCCACTATCAAACAACCCCACCACTTGAAAACGATCTGCCGCCAATGAGCCATCTCGCGCCTGGGTCACAAGTACGGCTTCATCACCCACTTTCAAATCCGCCTTAGCGGCCAGCTTATCACCCAATACAATGCTATTGCCATCATCCGCTTGCAGATAGCGGCCTTGCTTGATCGCCTTAAAAATGGTGGTGACACTGGGTTCCAGTACGGGGTCAATACCAATAACTTTAACACCTCGAGCTTCGTCAGCACCGCTTAACAACGCTTTGTCTTCAACCCGCGGGGCGATTGCCACCACATGTGGTGCATCGTTTATGCGTTGTTGCAGCGCCAGATCATGCGGCATCGATAAATAGAGCGCTTTATCGTCGTGAAAACCTGCTTTGTGAATCTTCAAGTGGCCGGTTATATAAGTTGTGCTGTTTTCAATGGTCTGTTCGTTCATACCATCGATAAAACCCCAGACAAATATCAGTGCTGCAAGACCCACCGTAATTGCACTCAATGTGATTGAAGAGCGCGACTTATTGCGCCAAAGATTACGATATGCCAGCTTGAGAAGGCTCATGCTTAATCAGGTTTGATTTTGTCATTGACGATTTGGCCATCTTTTAACTGCACCAGCCGTTTCGCGCGTTTCATCACCATGGCATCATGGGTCGAAAATATGAAGGTAACCTGATGGCGTTCATTCAAGTCACGCATCAAATCCAGCAAAGCGCCGCCAGTGGCGGAATCAAGGTTAGCGGTCGGTTCATCGGCAAGGACGATGCTCGGCTTGGATACGATGGCACGGGCAACGGCCACCCTCTGCTGTTGTCCGCCTGAGAGTTCTTGCGGGCGACGGTGCTCTAAACCCTTGAGCCCCACTTCGGCTAAAACAGACACGGATCTTTCTCGACGTTCCTTATCCGGTATTTTCTGCAACAGCATGACGTATTCCACATTCTCTAATGCGCTGAGAACAGGGATAAGGTTATACTCTTGAAAAATAAATCCCACTTTCCATAAACGCAGCGCCGATAATTTGCGTTTGCTCAGGCTGCCAATCTCTTGCCCCGCAATCCAAATTCTCCCCGAACTCGGCGTATCCAAACCACCGATAAGATTCAGCAGAGTTGTTTTGCCAGACCCCGAGGGGCCGACCAGCGCCATAAACTCACCTTTGTTGATCGTCAAATCAATGCCACGCAACGCAGCTACGACGATGCTCTGTTGATGATATTCTTTTATTAGGTTTTCAGTCCGCACGATGGCCATGGAAATGATTACTTGGCTCTGAGGCTTTTTAAACTAAAAACAGTGTTATCGATAGGCTGGTCAAACTTCACTTCTTTAAGTTCCACAAGCGTTTCATTACCCGGCTTCCTTATTGTTTGCATTTTCCATTTTGTAGGCAATAATCGACCATCCATTTCCTTTATGGCACTAAAATCGAGCGCTTTTATCAGCTCACCACGTTCACTATAATATTCTTGTCGTAACGGAATCAGGTCTTGTTTTCGTATGTAATAAATGAGTTTGCCCCAAACCACGCTTGCCTTCGTTTTAGGTGTTGACTGAATGATATAAGCCGACACACCGTCTATATCCTTAACGGTAAGAATCTCATGAGTATAGTCATTGATCACATTACTCTCTTTCACCAGATCGTCGTTGGTGAAGTCGGATCCCATCCAGGGCTGTAACATCATCGATGGCGGGACTTTAATGGTTCGTTCCACCTTGGGAAGGTAATTCCACATTTCGTCTTTGATACGCAGCGACGCGATACCTTTTTCTTTACGTGGCGAAAGAATACGGATAAAGGTTTTTTGAGGTCTTTGCATCCACATCTGCATTTCCAATGTTCGCTGCCAATAAGGCGTAATGATGGTCATTACATAACGGCCCTGGCTGGTTTTTCCCCACAAAAGATTTTCGACATCCTGGATAATCCTGGAGCCGTTGAGTTCTTCAGCGCTTGCCGCGGTTGCTGCAATACTCCACAAACCCAATGAGGCCATCAACACAATCAAACAAGATAATGCCCTAGTTCTGTGTTTTAACGTTATCATCAACCTGAACCGTTAGAAATGCTTTCCATTGATTCATTGGTGGAAAAAAAGCAGGCGTGTTGCGTGCATACTCTGCATAGGCTTCGCCGTATTCCTCCCACACACGTCGTTCTTCTTTTTTAGCAAGGCGCACATAAGCAAAATAAAGGATTGGTGCCATCAAGACGGTCGGTAGTGTTGGCCACTGTACTAAAAAACCGCTGATCAAAAGAAACAAACCGGTATATTGTGGATGGCGCGCATAGGCATAGATCCCATCCGTCACCAGACCACCACGTGCAGCATGTATTTGACTCCAGCCTTTGGATAACAGCACGTAACCCATAATCATAAGTGTCAGACTGAAAGCCATCACCACCGCCCAGGCCAGTGTTGATCCACCCAATACGACCACCCACAGGTGGCCCAGCTTGTGGTTAAAAGGTTGCAGTACGGGGTAAGCGTCACCAAGCCATGATGTCAACATGAAAATAGTAAGCGGAAAACCGTACATTTCTGCAAATAGCGCAACCAGAAAAGCAACAACGACACTCATGCTACGCCACTCTTCACTGCCACGCGGCTTGAGAAAACTCAAAACAAAAAACAAAAACAGGCCGACATTAAAGGCGGCGACTACCCACATGCCATAGGCATAATCAATATTATTGTGCATTCGTTGTCACTCCAGCTACTGTGTTTACGTTGTCGTTTATTAAATCCTATCCCACAATCCTAAATAAATCAGAATTGATCAGGAGCTCCGACTTGATCAGAAGTTCCTTACGTATTAATCATCACCCGCAGCCGGGTATTGTCGACACGCGGGTCCGACATACGACTGGCGAGGCCGACCGATACGTTGCTCAGACTCGGCGATCATCTCCATCCATTGGGCTACCCAACCCGCGGTGCGGGCAATGGCGAACATCACGGTGAACATATTGGTGGGAATACCGAGCGCTTTATAAATTAAACCAGAATAAAAATCGACGTTGGGATAGAGTTTGTGTTCGATGAAGTACTCGTCCTTAAGCGCCACTTCTTCCAATTTAAGCGCCAGTTCAAACAACGGATCATCGCTATTTCCAAGTTTTGTCAGCACATCGTGGTAGGCCCGCTGGACAATACGCGCGCGTGGATCATAATTTTTATACACGCGGTGTCCAAAGCCCATGAGCCGAAATGGATCGGATTTATTTTTCGCCCTGGCAATGAATTCAGGAATGCGTCCTGCCCGGCCAATCTCATGCAACATGTTTAACACAGCTTCATTGGCGCCACCGTGTGCCGGCCCCCACAGGGCCGCGATACCGGAGGCAATGCAAGCAAATGGATTGGCACCCGTACTCCCGGCAAGACGCACTGTCGACGTGCTCGCATTCTGTTCATGATCTGCGTGCAGCAAAAAAATCAGATCCAGAGCCTTCTCTACTACCGGATCAATTTCATAATCTTCCGATGGCCGCGAAAACATCATATGTAGAAAATTACCGGCGTAACTTAGGTCATTTTTTGGGTAGTTTATTGGTTCGCCAATAGAATGCTTGTAGCTTGCCGCAGCAATGGTAGGCATCTTGGCGATCATGCGTAACGCGGCAACTTCCCGATGTTCGGGATTATGAATGTCAGTCGAATCGTGATAAAAAGCCGACAGAGAACCCACTACACCCACCATCGTCGCCATAGGATGTGCATCATAATAAAAACCGTTGAAAAAACTCCTTAAACTTTCATTAATCATAGAGTGATGCACAATATGCGAATTAAATGTCGTGAGCTGACTTACAGAGGGAAGTTCGCCATACAATAATAAATAGGCAGCCTCGAGAAAATGACTGCGCTCCGCGAGTTGTTCAATAGGATAGCCCCGATAAAGCAAGATACCTTTTTCTCCATCGATAAAGGTAATATGGCTACTGCAACTGGCCGTTGACAGGAACCCGGGATCGTATGTGAAATAACCGAGGTCCTGGTACAAGCGGCTAATATCAACAACTGGCGGACCACGAGTCCCACGACGAACCGGAAGTTCCAGCGTCTTGCCGGTTTCTGGATCAGTGATATTCAATTTGGTTTCCATGACTCATCACTCCTTTGCTATTCTCATTTAATGTGGGCACGCACTTGCTGTGCTGAACTGAATAAAGCAGCGATTTCATTTTCTGTTAACGGTAACTCGACAACATGCTCTGCACCCTGACTGGTCAGTACCACAGGGACACCCATCGCAATGTCTTTTTCACCATATTCACCATCAAGAATCGCCACACACGGCAGAATACGCCGACGGTTGCGAACCACAGCATCCACCATAATTGCAATAGAAGCGGCAGGTGAATCATAAGCGCTACTGGTTTCTTTTAATGCCAGGATCTCCGCACCACCTTTACGGGTGTGTTCAATCAAACGTTCTATAGTCGCAGCATCGAGAAACTGATCGATGGGAATACCATTGATGCACGCATAACGGGCCAGCGGCACCATCGCATCACCATGACCACCAATCACCAACGTGGTGATGTCCTTAACGGAATACCCGGTTTCCAATGCAATGAAGCTGGCCATACGGGCAGCGTCCAATACACCGGATAAGCCGAACACCCGTTGCCGTGGAAAACCGGTGCCGCGCCAGGCATGATAAGTCAAAATATCCACTGGATTCGTCACTATCAACAGCATGGCATCGGGCGCATAACGTTTAATATCATCGACAACCGAACTCAAAACAGTGATATTCGAATCGACCAAATCATTGCGCGACATGCCCGGTTTACGCGGCAAGCCCGCAGTGAAGATGACCAAATCTGAATCCGTCATTGCAGCGGGGTCCGCATCACCGACGACACGTGTATCGAACCCAAATACAGGCGCCGTTTCCTGAATATCCAATGCGATACCCTTGGTCTTGCCCTCATGGCGGCCTAATAAAACAAGCTCGCGACATAACTCTGACTTAGCAATAATTTGCGCAGTGGACTCACCTACCCGGCCTGGACCAACGATAGTAATCTTCTTCATAACCTGCTCCTTTAGATTTTTTATTCCAGTACTCTGTCAAGCCTGCGTCAAATTAATATTGATAATTTCAATGTCTAGCCAACCTCGCGTTGCATATCAATATGTCCACTGGGGCATTCCAGGGCACATATTCCACATCCTTTACAATAGTTATAATCAATTTCATAACCATTGGGTTTTTTTATCACCGCGGCATCCGGGCAGAAGTGCCAGCAATTATCACAGTCGAAACACACGCCACAACTCAAACAACGACTCGCCTCACAAAGGGTTTCGCCCTGGCTGAATCCTTTTACGATTTCAGTGAAATCGCTTAAACGATCCTCGGTCATCAATTCGTCCTGCCGTGGCAATAGGGGATAATATTGAGTGTGCAAATCTTTATACGTTACATCTGTTTTCTGATGATTCTCATAAACAGGCGGTATACCCGTTAAGTACGCAATGATCGACATAGCAGACTGATAACCACTACCAATTGCGGTTGCTGCAAAGCGAGGTTTACCTGCCGCATCCCCACCTATTATCACACCCAGTTCCCCGTCCTTCATTAAATTTTCCAAACCACTTTTATTTACTTCCTGGCCAATAGCAAAAATGACTAAACCAGCCGATAAAAATGTCTCGGTTCCTTCAAACAATACCGGGTTAAATCGACCCTGACGATCATGAACCTGGTCGACACGGGAAATTTCCACGCCCGACAAATGTTGCCCATTGCGCACTAGCCTACGAACGCCTGTTCGAAAAAGAATACGAACACCTTCGGCTTCGGCATGCATCGCTTCCTGCGGCAAGGCTGGCATCTGAGCATCGGCGTGGCCGTGATGACTACCAGGTCGATCCTGAGAACATACCACAGTGACTTGCGCACCAAGGCGACGCGCGCAACGGGCAACATCAATGGCAGTGTTACCGCCGCCGATCACCGCCACCTGCTTTGGTAAACTCAATGATTTCCCCCGATTTATTTTTTGGAGGAAATCTGTACCGGACATCACACTGTGATCAGATTTGTCTATACTGCTAAATGATCGCGGCTTTAGCGCGCCAATAGCCAAAAACACAGCGTCAAAATCGTCTTGTAAAGATTGTTCACTTAACTCCTGACCGATGCGAGTATCAAGGCGTAGTTCAATGCCCAATGCCAGAATGGCATCTATCTCACCTGATAGCACTGACTTTGGTAAACGGTAATCCGGTATTGCGCTGCGTAACGTCCCCCCAGGCGCTGACATCGCATCAAAAATTGTCACCGGATAACCACGACGCGCTAATTGAAAGGCACAAGACAGGCCAGCCGGACCTGCGCCGACCACCGCAACCTTTTGTGGTTGGCTAACTTCCGTGAACCGTTCATGCCGCCAACCCTTTTCGTGAGCGAGATCGCCAAGAAAACGTTCAACACCGTGTATGTTTATTGAGGTATCCAATTGCGTACGGTTGCAACTGGTTTCACAAGGGTGATGGCACACCCGACCGGTGACGCCAGGCAGTGGATTACGTTCGGTAATTTTTCGCCACGCGGCCTCCCATTCTTTATTGCTAGCCAGCGCGAGATAGGCCTGAATATCTTCAGAGGCTGGGCAACTTTGACCACAAGGCGGCCATTTGTCACGATAAACTGGCCGTTGCTGACGCCATTCGCCGGTGTGATAAGCGGTTGTGCTACCGGGCTCAATCGATAAATTGCTCATGATGAAACCTCCTGCTTGACCGCGGAGATGGAATAACCGCCTCGACCATGGCGTTCTGTTTGCGCAGCGCTGGCCGTTGTCCATTCAGTTTCTGCATCCAGCAAACCATAACGCTGTATACGGGCATCGGCCAACGCCTGCAGATGACGAATTTCAACGTTACCGTTATCGTTTTGGTGGCCAAACAAATGTTTAAAACGACCCTGTAGATGCAGGTAGTCTTCTATTGGTCGCTGCCGTGCCAAACGCATTACCCCCGTAACATCACCGTACTCCATCTCGATCAACGGAAACAAACCTGTCTCTACCGCCAAGCGGGAAATTTGCACGGTCAGAGCCGCATCGTGATCCCAACCCAAAGGACAAGGCGAAAGCACTTGTAAAAAACGAGGTCCTTTGAGGCTCATGGCTTTTTCCACCTTGGCTTTGAGGTCCGGAAAGTAAGCAACAGTGGCAGTGGCGGCATAAGGCATATGATGAGCAGCGATAATGGAAATAACATCTTTTTTCAAATGATGCTTACCCTCGCTAAGACGACCCGGCGGTGAGGTGGTTGTGCGCACCGCGTGCGGTGTAGAACTGGAACGCTGTACTCCGGTATTCATATAGGCTTCATTATCATAACAAACGAATAAGACATCATGACCACGCTCGATCATACCGGACAAACATTGCAAACCAATATCAAACGTACCACCATCGCCAGCCTGAACAACCACCGGGGTGCTGCGGCCCCGCGCACGTAATGCGGCTTCCACACCGGACGCCACCGCCGCACTGTTTGCAAATACCGAATGCATCCAGGGCGCCTGCCAGGCGGATTGCTGGTTATGGGTAGTAAACACTTGCAAACATCCCGTTGCGTTGATGTAAATCGCATCCGGGCCGATTAAGTCGGTTACCATACGCGCCGCCATGGCTTCGCCACAACCGGCACAAGCACGGTGACCCGAGGTAAGTACATTCGTACGAAACTGATCTCGTGTGTCCATGTTTAATCTCCTTCGCCCGGTGTTGTGGCATTACCTTCTGCGTGACTCATGTCATCTTTATTTATAAACCGACAATCAATCGCCGCGTCGCTCGAGACAGAGGTATGAAATATTTGTTCAAGGATTGAGGGTGTGATATCACGCCCCCCCAGCCCACCGATAAAATTATCCACGGGGATAGATAAACCTGCTTGATACAGAGCCGCACGTAATTCAGTCGCGACAATGCCTCCCGCGCCGGCACTAAATGCCTTTTCCATAACGATAATACGTTTTGCACTGGACAATGACCGAACCAACGCCGCCGCCGGAAAAGGACGAAAACAGCGTAACCGTAACGCGCCGACTAACTGGCCTTGTTCGCGCAATTGATCTATCAGATCTTGAACGGCACCTATCAGCGAACCCAATCCAACAAAAACAATTTCTGCATCTTCCAGCCGGTAACCCTCTACAAGACCACCGTAGCCACGACCGAACTGCTGACTGAAATCGCTACCCACACGTTGAATTCTGTCCAATGTTTTTTCCATGTCATTGTGCAGTGCAGCACGGTATTCCAGATAATTGTCAGGTTCGCTGCCGCCACCCAGCGTCATCGGTTTTTTGGGATCCAGCATGCGACTAAATTGGTATGGTGGCAAAAAAGTATCGACTGCGGTTTGTTCCGGTATGTCCACCGGTTCGAAAGCATGAGTCAGAAAAAAACCATCCATGCAGATCATAACCGGCAGTTCACAGGCTTCGGCGATACGGTAGGCTTGAATGATCGAATCGACTGCTTCCTGATTGCTGCTGACGTAAAGCTGAATCCAACCCGCATCGCGTAACGCCATGCTGTCCTGATGATCGCAAAAAATATTGATCGGCGCACCCACCGCGCGGTTAGCACACACCATAACGACCGGAAGCCGCAACCCGGCAATGTTAAACAGCACCTCGGTCATCAGTAACAAACCCTGTGACGCGCTGGCTGTAAATGCACGGGTACCCGTTGCAACAGCGCCCAAGACGACTGAGGCGGCGGCGTATTCACTTTCCGCACTAATAAATTCGGATGACAATTCGCCATTAGCCACCATTTGTGCCAGATGTTCAATTATGTGAGTTTGCGGCGTAATTGGATACGCCGCGATAACTTGTGGGTGGCATAAACGAACTGCTTCAGCCACGGCATGTGAACCTTCCAATAGCATTTTCATGAAATCGCCTCCTCTTGCTGTTCAGCGATGCGGTAACCTTCGCGTAACGCATTAATATTGGCGGTGACAATTGTTTCGCCCTTTTTAACCAGGTGATGGCTAATTGCTTTTTCCAGTGCGGCTAAACTTACCCAACCAGTAGATGCGGCTAATGCGCCCAATAAAACCGTATTAGGCAAAGGCCGACCAAGTAATTCTTCACTGATCTGGTTGGCATTCACCGTTATCCACAGTGCACCCGAAGAATAATTATTACGCTGCTCTGCTAAGTGGTCACTATTCAATATCACCAGCCCATCGTCTTTAAGCCCCTCAAGTACAGGTTCTGAATGTACCAGGGTGCTATCCTGAATTATAACAACGTCAGGATTATAAATTTGATTATGACTGCGAATAGGTGACGAACTAATGCGAACATACGCTTCCACTGGTGCACCGCGACGTTCGGAACCAAACTTGGGAAATGCCTGGGCATTAAACCCGTCTTCAAACGCAGCCAATGATAATAACGCTGCGGCTGAAACAGCTCCCTGCCCGCCGCGACCATGGAAACGTATTTCATGTTGACTATTATTGTTCATGTATAGACCCTTCTTCTAAAAACCTCTCAAATTTATCGCATAAGAAACGCGACCGATCGCTATCTCATACGCTGCGGCACGTAAATCTACTTGTCGTTCTTTGGCCAATTTCTGCACCTGTTGATATACGAACGAAAGACGTTTTTCCAAATTACTCAACACCAAACCTCCGTCCCACGGATATTGTTGAAGGTTTTGCACCCATTCATAATAGGACGCAAGTACACCACCTACGTTCGCAATGAGATCGGGTACAATGACAATCCCCCGTTTACGCAAACGTTCATCTGCCATGTGTGTAATAGGCATATTAGCTGCCTCAAAAATAAAATCAGCCTTAATGGCAATGTCGTTATCACAGGTAATCGTTGCTTCCATCGCAGCCGGTACTAAAATATCACACGCCAGTTCCAGCAGCTCAGCATTACTAATGGCCTTTGTACCTGACAGACCTGAAAGTGATCCAGTTTCTTTTCTGTGATCAACCGCCTTTGACACGTCAATACCGCCCTGTGCTACTACGCCACCACGTGAATCAGACAATGCAATGATTTTGAAACCCATTGCTGCAAGCGATTTAGCACAATGTGAACCAACATTACCAAATCCCTGAACAGCCACCCTGCAATGCGCAGGATCCAGAGATTGTTCATCCGCCGTTATACGAATAAGATGTGCAACACCATGGCCAGTTGCTTCCAGGCGCCCTTTTACCCCCCCTAACTCGACTGGTTTTCCTGTCACGATTGCAGGCCGAAAACCATTTGTTTTACTGTACTCTTCCATCATCCAGGCCATGACTTGTGGATTGGTCCCGACATCAGGCGCAGGGATATCCTCGTGTACACCAATGATAGGCGACATCTTTTGGCAACAACGTTTTGTCAGTTCTTCAAGTTCAGTCACGCTTAACGCCTTGGGATCAACGTTAATTCCACCCTTGGCACCACCAAACGGAATATCGACCAAGGCGGTTTTCCAGGTCATAAGCTGCGCGAGCGCACGTATTTCACCCAGGTTAACGTTTGGATGAAATCGCAGACCACCTTTAAACGGACCACGGGCATGATTATGTTGTACCCGGTAGCCACTAAAGGTTCGCACGCTTTCTGCACCGTTTTCGTGAATCCGCAGCGGAATGCTGATAGTGGTTTCCCGAAACGACGCCAGTAGTAGCTCACGTTGTGATTCACTTAAACGCAGACGATCAAACGCCCTATTTAAATAATGTTTTTGATTATCCTGACAATGGCATTGAACGTTAATTTGTTCCAATTATTAAGTTTCCTTATACTTAAATTAGTTAACTTATATCTAAAAAGAACCTGCTTCAGCTCGCCAATTCCTTATTGTGCGAACGAGTCGCAAATACATTATAAATCGGCACCCATATCAGTGCAAAATACCAACCGTAACCATAGCTTTCAGCCAGGCCCAACAAAAAGCTTTTCCAGCTCAACCATTCAAAACCTGGTAATAATTTTTGCCAGGTTTCATACATGGCATGTTCTGGAAATGCCAGATCAAATGCAACACACAATGCAAAACTTATAGCCAAAAGAAAACTTGTGGCCTGGCCGACCGCAATAAGAGAGAGACCCGGCTTCATGCTTCACCCCCTTCAACTTTTATTTCCTTTTTTAGGTAATTCTCGGGATCAGAGTCGAATTTGTCCAGGCAACTACGATGACAGAAACGATATAATTGCCCCTGATACATTTTTCCGTAACCCTGGTCGACGTCAACTTCCATGCCACATACTGGATCGACATGTTTGCTATTGTGGTGTTCATCGTGGCCACCATGCTCTTTCTGGTTTTTATTTGCATGGCCATGCACCATATGTGAACCGCAGCCAAAACGCATCATAAGGTAAAAAAAGCCTGCAAATAACAATAATGAAAGTAGTCCGTCCATATCAGTTTCCTCTAATTGATTACTACCCTTCTATCCCCTCTATAGTTAAGTGTAAAACCTATGTGCAGCCCACATGTCAATGTAGTAAATTAATTATGTATTTACCTTTCAAATACTCAAATACTGGCGTATTGAAAAACAGCTTTAACCGTTTCACTTTTTCCCTCTTGTTGTATCTCCAATTCTACCTGGTAAGTACCGGCTAAAGGCATACTAAAAAAATTACCGTAACTCTGAACACCCCCCATCAGCATCAACTCTAACTTTCTGATCGGGCCATTAAAATTAATACCAGTAACTTTGGCATTAATTGTGACATTTTGCAGACGTTTGCCATTTTTAGCGTTAAACAAACTCACCACTATATGATGCTGATTTTCGCCTTCAATGCGCGCTTGCGAATGCATATCACTTTCCGGGTGTTCCTTAGGGTGGCCGCGCAACATTTCAGCTGGCATGACAGCGAGGTAAATAGCCATATCATTTACAACTTGAGACTGTTGTGGGTGCGACGCATGCAGGTTAGAAAAAAAAATCATTAGCGCCGCTATCCATAAGAACGTTGATTTTCGCAAAGACATGCTGCCTCCTAAATCCTAACTATCTAATACTGTTAAAAATTTTCCAATTCTAATTCCCGATATACAAATTAGCATTACTACGATGATTTAAATGGAGCTTCTGCTGTATCAACTGCTGTTGGTAGTAAATAATAATGGCCAGGGTCAGCGCCAAAGTCATGTGCTTGTGTTACTGGATGTTCAACGGCTTGTGTGCCGCCGAAACAAAATAACAATAGAGCCATGATTTTTTATCATCACAATTTAACATTACGTAAGCGTAACGCATTGGTGATCACAGAAACTGAACTAAAACTCATCGCCGCCGCCGCAATGATTGGCGATAACAATAAGCCGAATACCGGGTAGAGCACACCTGCAGCGACCGGCACGCCTAATGCGTTGTAGATAAACGCAAAAAACAGATTCTGGCGAATATTACGCATAGTGGCGCGACTTAGTCGTCTTGCGCGAACAATACCACGCAAGTCACCCTTTATCAGGGTAACGCCTGCGCTTTCCATCGCAACATCCGTTCCGGTGCCCATCGCAATACCGACCTGTGCTTGAGCCAGTGCAGGGGCATCGTTAATGCCATCTCCGGCCATCGCGACGATATAACCATCCGCTTGTAACTGTTTGACCACTGCCGCTTTTTGATCAGGCAAAACCTCTGCCTGCACCTGATCGATATCCAGTTTACTCGCAACCGCTTCAGCGGTTTTAAGACTGTCACCGGTAAGCATGACCACCTTGATACCTTCTTTATGTAAATCACGAATTGCTTCAGGCGTGGAATCTTTAATCGGATCGGCAACACCAATCAGACCCGCAGCTTTGCCATTAATACCCAAAAACATCACGGTCTGCCCTTCGGAACGTAATGTATCTGCCTGCTGGGGCAAATCACCCGCGTCGATACCCAAACTTTCAAGCAGCTTTAGATTACCTAAAACGACCGTCTGCTGTTCGACATCGCCGGTTACGCCTTTACCGGTGACAGATTGAAAATTATCTGCCTTCGACAAACTCGTTTGCCGCTCTTCAGCACCGCGTACAATTGCTTCGGCCAGTGGATGTTCGCTGGCGCGTTCCAGGCTCGCGGCCAAGCGCAACACATCATGCTCTTTAAAACCATCCGTCGCCACAATCGATACCAGTTTCGGCTTACCTTCGGTAAGCGTACCTGTCTTGTCCACCACCAACGTATCCACTTTTCTCAATATTTCCAGTGATTCGGCGTTTTTGATCAGTACACCCATCATTGCACCTTTACCGGTGCCGACCATAATGGACATCGGCGTAGCCAATCCAAGCGCACAAGGGCAGGCTATGATTAGCACGGCAACGGCGTTAATTACGGCATAGGCGAGTGCCGGTTCCGGACCCCAGATACTCCAGATGATAAAAGTAACGATTGCGATCAACACCACGGCCGGAACGAAATAACCGGCAACCACATCCACCAATTTCTGGATCGGCGCACGACTGCGTTGTGCATCAGCCACCATTTTTACAATCTGTGACAACAGTGTTTCCGCGCCGACTTTTTCTGCTTTCATCAACAAACTGCCGGTTCCATTCACAGTGGCGCCAATTAATTTTTCACCCGCGCTTTTTTCTACCGGAATGGGTTCACCGGTCACCATGGATTCATCGACATTACTTTCGCCATCAACCGCGATACCGTCCACCGGAATCTTTTCACCAGGGCGGACCCGCAACACATCGCCTTGTTTTACATGCTCCAGAGGAATGTCTTCTTCAGTACCGTCGTCCCTGACGAGACGTGCGGTTTTAGGCGCTAACCCCAACAACAATTTGATGGCGGCATTGGTCTGGCTGCGTGCGCGCAACTCCAGCACTTGACCTAATAAAACCAATGTCGTGATCACTGCCGCCGCTTCGAAATAGACCGGCACCACCCCCATCTTATTAAAGATCGCCGCAGGAAAAATCCCGGGAAATACAGTACCTATAACACTATAAACCCAGGCGATGCCCACGCCGATGCCAATCAGAGTGAACATATTTAGATTCCGAGTAACCAGCGATTGCCAGCAACGTACATAAAAAATCCAACCACCCCACAAGACCACCGGCGTTGCCAACGTCATTTCGATCCACTGGCGCAAACTGGGATTAATTATTTGCGCCATCGTTTCCGGCCAGAACTCAGCTATCATTGCACTGAAAAACACCGGGATCGCCAATACAGTACTTACCCAAAAACGGCGCGACATATAGTCCAGTTCACTGTTATCCTCTTGCGCTTCCACCGTACGCGATTCCAGCGCCATCCCGCATTTAGGGCAGGCGCCGGGATGATCCTGTACTACCTCGGGGTGCATCGGGCAGGTGTATTCAGTTTTGGTTGCCACAACGGGAACACCCATGGGTTCCAGCGCCATACCACACTTGGGACACGCTCCTGGACCTTGTTGTTCCACTTCGGGGTGCATTGGACAAGTATAGGTAGTAGAGCCATCAGCCCGTGTAGAGTCATCAACCACAGCGCCGTCAATTTTCTGCTGTGGAACTCCTACCGACTTATTTAGATACTGCTCAGCATGCCCATCGAATTTATGCGCACAATGCCCGCTACAAAAGTAATAGCTCTCGCCCGCATGCTGCCGATGATGTTCAGAATCTACTGTCACATCCATGCCACAAACCGGGTCTTTCAATTGCGCCTGATCTGTGTATTGTGCGGGATTCTCCTTGAATTTACGCTGGCAGTGTTCGCTGCAAAAATGGTAATCATGTCCGCCGTGGGTATGAGAGAACTTACTGTCTGCCGATACCTCCATACCACATACAGGATCAATTTCCGGGTAAGTCACACTGGTTTTGTTATCCATTCTTTATCTCCGCGTGCAAATGGCCATTATTTTTTATTCATGTCCATGGCGTTTTCTTCCATCATGTGATTCATCATTTGTCCCATCATGGATTGCATCACATCCAAACGCTGATCCATCATGTTCTGACGTGTCAT
>JAADGF010000094.1 GCA_013152545.1 Gammaproteobacteria bacterium | reverse complement strand
TACCTCGCGATATTAACCTTGCCCTTCTCCTAGCCTTCGGCTCTGCGATTACCTGGCAAGAGGACTTTCACCTCTCTAGTTTTGTGCCATGTCCGGCACACACGATCAAATCAACCGCAGCGCAACAAGTAACAAAGACGAGTGCCGTGTATCGAGCAGGTTTTCCGGAAAGGAGTGCATAAATACTGACATACCGGCCCTTATCCTGGCAGGCATTTTATGCATATCAAGGTACTGTACTGTTCAATGAATGTAAACGCATACCCTCGTTCAATTTATTCAACACAACGATCAATTGCGACAGGTAGAACTCTGCAAATCCTCAAAAAACCAGAGGCCGCACGATCATGGGATGCATCCATCGAGTGCGGGGATATCTACCGCCTCTATCGTCATTACAAACAAGATCGATCAGGTATTGAAGCGTAAAATTAACTGCTGTAAATGGGATGCCATACGAGATAATTCTTCACTGGACGTGGTTGTTTGGTTCGAGGCCGTGGCATTCTGCTCACTAATGGAATTAATTGTCGTAATGTTCTGGTTCATCTCTTCAGCAACACTAGACTGCTCCTCAGCTGCACTGGCAATCTGAATATTCATATCGCTGATTGACTCAACAGCCGCAGTGATGACCTCCAGTGAAGCACCCGCACGAGCCGCTTCATCGACGCTATAGCGGGCTAATTCCTGGCTCGCAACCATTACACTAACAGCGTTTTGTGTGCCGCTTTGCAGTTTTTCTATCATCTGCTCAATTTCGTGAGTGGATTGTTGGGTGCGCTGCGCTAACGTCCGTACCTCATCAGCGACAACGGCGAAACCGCGCCCTTGTTCACCCGCACGAGCCGCCTCAATAGCCGCATTTAATGCCAGTAAATTGGTTTGTTCCGCCACACCTTTAATAACATCCAATACAGACCCTATGTTTTCACTGTCGGTTGCAAGTTGCTGAATCACGGAACCTGCTTTTTCAACACCACTGGCCAGTTTTTCAATGGATCGAATCGTGCCCTGCACAACTTTACCACCCTCACCCGCTTCCTGGTTAGCATTTTGTGCCGCTTGTGAGGAAGCCGCTGCATTATCCGCCACCTCGTGAATCGTTGTCGCCATTTGGTTCATGGCGGTGGCAACCTGCTGCACTTCTGCTTGTTGTTGATACAGATTTTTATTGGTTTGCTCACTGACAGCCGCAAGTTCATCCGATGAAGCCGCAAGTTCAGTGGACGACTGCTCCATTTCCCTGATCATTCCCCGCAAGTGCTCTTGCATCACCTTAAGCGCATAAAGCTGCTGCCCAATTTCGCCACCACTGCTAATATTAATCGGCTGAGTAAGATCGCCGTTTGAAATACGCTCAGTTACCTCCACGGCATAGTTGATTCCGCAGGAAATATTATTGATAATATAATACGCAAGCAGGATACTAAGCACAATTGCAATCGCCGCAATGATGCCTAGGATAGCAAACGCGCTTTTTTCACTCTGCTCCGATTTCAAAGCCGCATTTTCGCTAAACCTCCCTATTTCTGCTAGAAGTGACCGCAACCCATCGCTAATTTTTTGTTCTTGAACATCCATGCTATTGGACGTTTCTGTAAGTTGGTAGACCTCGCCACTGGACAACAACTTAAACACCGCCAGGGCTTGACTCTCGTAAGGCAGGCGCTCTGTTGCAATCTGAGACAAGGCATGAGCGACACGCTCAAAAGCCTGCTGCTCTTCAATACCCGGTGCCAGAGTGGCCGCCGCCATGGCAAGACGGCCCCCCTCTGCTAGCTTCATTGCAATCGTTTTTGAGTGCGCAATAAACACCTTCACTGCCGCTTGCAAGTTATGCCTAGCGTTAACATCATCGTTAAGCAATAAACCATAACGCAATGCCTTTTCAAAACTAGCCGCCTGCCCCAACTGCCCGATAGTAATCTCTGTTACCATGTTAGTTAAAGGGATGTTCGTTTCCGCGATCGCCATAATTTCATCGCCCAAATGGGCCATTTTAAACATCGCAATACTAGAAGTCATAAGACTGGCAACAACCAAAATACCGCTCAAAGCGAAAATTTTATATTTAATGCTAATACCGTTTAATGAAAAATTGTTTTTCATAATATTCGTCCTGATGACTGTCTTCGCATGGTGGTGCCCATATTTTTACTTTTATCGAGCGCCTGATTATCGCCTAATACGATTCAACCACCAAAAGCAACAAAAATATCAGCCTTTTTTATTAAAGGTTTGCTTAACCTAGGGGGTGTTCTCAATCATTCTTGCACGCCTGTCGACGCTCATTTTTTTATCCAGCAAGGCGGAGCGAGTGTCGTGTGGTTATTCCACATCAACAAGCGACAACGCCGCTGGGTGAAAAAATGAGCTGGCAGCCCTTCGGGTTGTGCTTAAAAAAACGCCAGAATGATTGAGAATACCCCCTAGGCGCCTGTCCGAAATTAATTTCAATGAAATACCCAACATCTGTCTACTTTACTGATGTACCCAACGGATTTTCCCAAGCTTAAGGAAGAACAAATGACTGATGTGATACACCAACGCATCAATAACCTTATACAGCCAAGTCTAATGAGTATCGTCAAAACAATAGAGACCTTTACGTTAAACCTAAATTAATCAGCTGAATCTACTGCGAACGCCTAGAGCACAGAATCTAAAAAACTTTTTGGGGTTTTCTGAACTCACCGTATGGGTGACGCGATCCTCCCAAAAACCCCAAAAAATCTTTTACCTTCAGCGCCCTAGTCGCTCTCGCGACGATTCAACTGATGTGTTAGGTTAAAGGAGCGCTCGTTTCAGGATATTTGCTACAAATTACACCATTGAGTGTGTCGTATTAAAGCAGACAGGGTTCCGTACTCGCCTAATATAAGGCTCATGAACCTTGGTATGACATCAGCACAAAATTCTTTCAGGCATCGAGTCCTGCTTTTGTATAGAAAACCTGGGCACCAGTATTGGTTAACGCTACTTCAATTTACAACAATTAAGTTTATTGCTCGACTTTGTCTCCTGAGTCGCTCTATCTATCGCCTGCGGCGCCTATTTTGGTGTTCGTTCAGATTAGATAAGGGGCATGAGTACAACTGCATGGACGATAGGAGGTAAAGTCAAATTGGGAAAGTCATGAAGCCATAAAGATCAATCATGGTGGTGACATATTTCACGAGCTCACTTACATTTGCATCACCTTGTCTCATTTCATCTCGATTCATGCAATTTAAAATAACGGCACCCAGCGGAATAACACCGAAGTGCTGGCAGGAATTTTTTTAGGTCTTTGCCTTTACCGTGTTTGATGCTCTAATTTCTGTATATTTAATACGACTGATGTCGTCCACGGTTTTATTTATCCATTGTTCAGCGATCGTTTTTATATCGACAGCGGTTCGACCATTGGTCTCTATAGGCTCACCGATAACAATTTTGATCACACCCGGTCGTTTAATTAATGCGCGCCGACGCCAAAATTCCCCGGCATTGTGAGCAACTGGCACCACAGGATAACCGCTTTTTTCCGCTAAAATTGCGCCACCAATGCCAAATTTTTTTCGCTCACCAGGTGCAATGCGCGTCCCTTCGGGGAACACCACGACCCAACGTCCCTGATCAAGCCGTTGTATCCCTTGTTTGACGATTTGGTCCACCGCTTTACGTCCACCCTTGCGGTCTATTGCGATAGATTCCAACATATATAATGCCCAACCAAAAAAGGGCAGCTTCATTAATTCTTTTTTTAATATCCACAAATGTGGCGGAAAAACAGTTTGCAGAGCAATGCTTTCCCACAGAGATTGATGTTTGCAAAAAATAATGGCCGGTCCGGTCGGTATATTTTCCTTGCCCTGCACTTCGTGGCGTAAATTGCAAATGACTTTCAACAACCAGATAACCAGATAAGCCCAACGGCTAAAAAAACCGTAGCGTATTTTATAAGGAAAGGGAAATAAAAGCATACCGGGGATAACAAAAAGCGGCACGGTAGCGATCATAACAACGGTGTATAATACTGATCTTATATATAACATATTGTATGCGCTATTTTTTGTAAAAAACAAATTAAAGAAGAATAAGCGCATTCGCAGCATGCGCCAAATCGTCATAAACCGGTACGTTTTTAAGCTGTTGTGTCGCGCCCAATGCTTGTAGTGTTTTATTGCCGTTACCTGTTTTCACTAAAATAGGCTTGGCATTTAACGAAGTCGCCATTTGCAGATCCCTCATAGAATCACCAATGACATAAACATCCTGCGCACAAACGCTGTAGTCTGATATTATTTTCATTAACAACCCCGACTTCGGTTTTCGACACTCACACTGATCGTCAGGGCCATGGGGACAATAATAAATGCCGTTGATTTTGCCGCCTTGCTGGACAACTAACATTTCCAGTTTATGGTGCATCGCGATTAATGTCTGCTCTGAAAAATACCCTCTTGCAATACCCGATTGATTCGTGGCAACCACAACGGTATACCCAGCAACGTTAAGCTTCGCAATAGCGGCTAAACTCCCGGGGATAGGAATAAATTCTTCCGGCGATTTTACGTAGGCAGCGGAATCTTCATTAATGACGCCATCCCGATCAAGCACAATTAATTTGCTCATACAACGTGTTCCTGGTCAGATATTAAATATCAACGTCCCCTAATGGTCTGTAAAGAAAATGAGTTGAACAGATTGCGCCGGGTATCGTTTCGTCTTCAAGGCTTCCGCCGTCCATGACTCACACCCCTTACCTATTTCCATATAGGCAAGGCGCGGAAATAGGCGCGCGCACCCCAAGGGCACTTCTTTCAGGGCGCATGCTCGTTATCTGTAAGCTTTTACGCAACGCCGAAAGACCCTAAGTAATCGATTCAATTTTGCAGCCGCGATAAATCTGCCACTTGTAAAAACAGGCTGCGTAAACGACCTAACAATGCCAGTCGATTGTTTTTTTGGGCCTCATTATCCGTCATGACCATAACATCATCAAAAAACTGATCCACTGGCTCTTTAAGTTGGGCCAACACTTTTAATGCCTGTTGATACTGGCGTTTTGCAAACAGGGGATTCACCCTTGATGTGATCTTTGCGAGCTGTTCAGCAAGGTATTTTTCGGCTTCATGCTGCAACAATGAGTCATTAATGGTTAAGTCACGATAGCAGGTTTTTTTTAAGATATTTGCAATACGTTTATTAGCAGCGGAAAGGCTTTCTGCTTCCGGTAAACGGCGAAAACCGCTCACAGCACGTATACGTTCATCAAAATCAAACGGTTGCGCAGGGCGCAACACTAATACGGATTCAAACACATCCGCTGTGGTACCACTGTCGAGATAATAGGCGCGCAGACGCTCCATCATGAAATCGTAGCATTGTTGTGCAATGCTCGATGCATTGCCGTTTTTTAGCTGATCCACCGCATATTGCGCTGACAATTCTAGTGTTTTTTTCAAGTCCAAATCAAGTTTTTGCTCGATAATGATCCGCAACACCCCTAATGCTGCCCGCCGTAATGCGAAAGGGTCTTTGTCACCGCTGGGGATTTGCTGAATTGCAAAAATGCCACTCAGTGTATCCAGCTTGTCAGCAACGGCCAACGCTTGCCCTACAGCTGTTTGCGGTAATGCATCCCCGGCAAAACGCGGTTTATATTGCTCATCAAGCGCCTCGGCAATATCTTTTTGCTCTTTATCATGTAACGCGTAATAACGCCCCATAATGCCTTGCAATGATGGGAATTCTGCCACCATATCCGTCATTAAATCACATTTGCTGAGTAACCCAGCACGTCCGGCCTGTTGTTCATCATGACCCAGATCCTTTGCTATACAGCGCGCCAGTTTTGCCACGCGCTGCACTTTATCATGCAAGCTGCCCAGTTTTTGCTGAAAAACAACGGTTTTGAGTGATTCCAACCGGCTCTCTAATGTAACCGCGCGATCCTGGTTCCAAAAAAACTCGGCATCGACCAAACGTGGATTCACAACTTTTTCGTTACCAGCACGTATCACCGCCACGTTGGTGCTTTCAATATTAGCGATGGTAATGAAATACGGCAGTAGCTTTCCGCCTGTATCCACCAAATGGAAATATTTTTGGTGCGTTTTCATGGTGGTAACCAGCACTTCCGGTGGCACTTGCAAAAACCGAGGTTCGAAACTGCCAGTTACCGCTGCGGGCCATTCCACCATCGAGGTTACTTCATCCAATAAAGCCTCATCAATGACAGCTTTCCCTTTTAACTGGTTGGCTGCTTCCTGAATTTGCGCACGTATCGCTGTACGCCGTACATCAAAATCTGCCACCACATGGCCTTTCGTTTCCAGTAGCGGCGCATAATCCTGTGGTTCAGGCAAATATAAATGTTGTGGATGATGGAAACGATGCCCCCGGGTTTCACGGCCTGATTTGACCGACAGCAGCTCAGCGTTAATCACCTCATCCCCAAATAACAGCACTAACCAATGCACGGGCCGCACAAACTCGGCCTGCAATGCCCCCCAGCGCATTCGTTTCGGAATTGGAAGTTGATCCAACGCAGTGGCAATGATGTTGGGGATAAGTTGCTGGGTTTGCTGCCCTTTTTCAATCAGGTCGTGCACCAACCAGGCGCCTTTAACGGTTTCCAATCGTTGCAAATCATCCACTGCAACACCGCAGGATTTCGCAAACCCCAGGGCAGCGGGCGTTGCACAACCGTCATCACCAAACGCCGCTTTTAACGCGGGCCCACGGCGTTGTACGGCGTTATCCTGTTGACTTACCACTAACGCCTGCACTAATATCGCCAACCGACGGGGGGTGGCATACCATTGTGTTTTACCATGATTTAATTGTGCTTTTAATAAGCCATTTATAACACCGTCATGGAACGCTATGGCTAAACGTTTCAGCGCCGTGGGGGGCAATTCTTCAGTGCCTATTTCGATCAGTAGATCACGGGGTTCATTCATGATCGGCTCCCCGTTGATTGTTTTTGTTGAGTCGATAGCATCGGAAAACCCAAGGCCTCGCGACGACCATAATAGGCTTGTGCTACAGCGCGAGACAGTACACGCACACGACCAATATACCGAGCGCGCTCCGTCACTGATATAGCGTGCCGCGCATCCAGTAAGTTGAATAAATGAGAAGCTTTTAACACCAACTCATAGGCCGGTAAGGGCAAATCCTTTTCGATCAATTGCGTGCTTTGCTGCTCACAGGCATCAAATTGATGAAACAACTCGTCAACGTTTGCGTAATTAAAATTATAGGCTGACATTTCCACTTCATTTTGGTGGAATACGTCACGGTAGCTCACCTTACCTAATGGCCCGTTTGTCCAGGTTAAGTCAAAAATACTCGCTACATTTTGCACATACATGGCGATACGTTCCAGACCATAGGTAATCTCACCGGTAACGGGCCGACATTCCAACCCTCCCACCTGTTGGAAATAGGTAAATTGGCTGACCTCCATGCCATTTAGCCAAACTTCCCAACCTAAGCCCCAGGCGCCCAGCGTAGGTGACTCCCAGTTGTCCTCAACAAAACGTATGTCATGCTCCAGAGGATCGAACCCCAGCATTTTTAGCGAACCTAAATACAACGCCTGAATTTCCAGCGGCGATGGCTTTATAACGACTTGAAATTGATAATAATGCTGTAACCTGTTGGGGTTTTCGCCATAGCGGCCATCAGTAGGTCGCCGCGAAGGCTGCACATAAGCTGCACTCCAGGGTTCAGGACCGATAGCACGTAAAAATGTAGCGGGATGAAAAGTGCCGGCCCCGACCTCCATATCGAGTGGCTGTAACAACACACAACCTTGCTCAGACCAATAGGCTTGCAATGCCAAAATTAATCCCTGAAACGTAGAGATGTCATAGTTGCCTGCCGGAATGCTGGCGACTGGTTGTTTTTTAGACTTCGTTGCAGACGTATTTGTTGCCGACATATCGATTGACCACCCCGATTCACTACACCAAAAAACCGCTAAGTATACCGCGTGTACAAGCTTTTGGGAAAAACGAGATTAATTTAGGTTCAATGTACAATAACCATTCAAATTACCACTGATTTATTCGAGAACAAAGAAGACAAAACGTCACGCTTACAGGCAAGGCTGTTTGGCATTTTTTCAAGCACAACGCCAAGATATCAACGGATATATTATATTAATCAAACACTTATTCGGCGAAAAAACAGTGGGTTTTGACACTTGCAGATAGATAAGCGAGTCAACGTCGGGTTGCAATCCCCAGGGGAAATGCGACTTATTTACGTTGTAATTAAATCAAGACACCCTTAAACTCCCTAAATATAGGATAGTAAAAGAAAGCACAAACCCCGAGCACCGTTTCTGATATGTATTAACTCGCAACTTATTCTTTGTTCCAGAATTTTTTCTGGAACAATAATTGTTTAATACCATCAGAGTTTATGTATATTTACTCACCAACAAGCGATACAGAGGAATTTGCAAACTGTTGGCGAGTTAATACATAAAAGTCTAAGGAAGAACAACATTGGCACAGCCTCTGATTCAAACCACAACAGGCGCTTTCTGGATCACACACCAGCCCATGGGTGGCGTGGCGCAAACCTTCGATTCCGAAGCCGCTGCCTTGCAATTTGTGCAAGCTGCCGCCACCGATACACTGAACACCGAATCCTTGCGGCAAGCCTATGTGAATTTACACGGCGGTTATCATGGCTTTGATCTCACTGCCGTATCCCAGTCGTTGCACCAGCAAACGCTTAAGCTTTACCCCGCCACCGGCGGTGGTATGCAGCCCCCTGCCGTCGTGGCAACGCCCCAAAGCCCTGCCTCGAAACCGCAAGCCCAGGTCCGGCCCAGCAACCAAAAACCGGCTGAGGACATCCACTATAAAATTCAACTGGAAATCGCCGGACAGGACACGGTACTGGACCTGGCGGGAAAACTATCCATCAGCCTGACCAGTACACCTAAGAAACGTAGTCGTATCCCCCCCAGTAATAAAAGCAACGACAAACACCGGCTTGAGTGGCGGGTCAATAAGGTGGACAACGTGCCGCACAGTCTCTGGTACGAGGTTGATATGGCCGACAGTACCCCCATGACGATGCGTTTGATTGAGCAGTTTTCTCCCGTGGCGGACACCGTGCAACAAGCCCGCTGGCCCACGGTACTGGTGCCGTTATTGCCCCTGCGGTTTACCGATTTACCGGATAACCGTCGCGACAAGGCCGATGTGCTCAACGATGGCTGGGTTTATGTGTTTTTAGAGGGCTACTTATGGCGTGAATTACAAGTGATTAACGCAACAGGCACAATGCGCGATGTCGACCTGGGGTTTCGTGATGGGGTTGGTGATAAACGCGTTGCCAGGGGGCTCCCCACCAACCAGATTGTAGTGCCCTATTTACTGCAAGGTCAGGCGCAACACATTGAGTTAACCTGGTCCCGATTACCGTTTACCTGGAATACCTTATGTAAGCTGGGTGGCATCGCCGCCGATGACACTCGCTTTAGCGACAAGGACAAACAGGCGGCCCAGGCGATCCCCCGTGATGAGGCCTTGTGCCAGGACTGGCTGCAAACCGTGGACTTATCATCCTATGGCGCGGGTTTTGAGTCCAGCACTGGCGCAGTGGGGCCCAGCACCCCGGCTTTGCCCAATGTCCGGGGCTCTTTTCTCAAACGCTGGCGCTCACAGCCCCTGCCGGTCGTGTATCTTGAGGATAAACCCATCAAGAAAAAAGTCATCCCGGTGATTTATGTGCCCGGCATTTTTGGCTCGCGCCTGGGATTTCCGCCAAAAAACCCTGACAAACCAAATCCGAAGAAGGAATATGTGTGGGACCCGGATACCCGAGGACCATTGGTTGAATACTATGCCAAGAGCTACTGGTCAATGATTTTCGAACGTCATTGGAACGATGACGAAATCAGTGACAAAACCGCACGCTTACATCATGTTAGTGCGCCCATCATGAGTGACTACACGGATAAAGGCAAAAAACGCATACTCAAAGCCATCAAAAAATCAAGCCATTTCAAACACCTTGTTGCGCAGGCCGGCAGCCATGCCAACGCAGCAACCTTGCTCGACGCAGCGTATCAGCGCCGCGCCGAACGTGGCTGGTTTGGTGCCCTGAGCGACTATGCGCCGCTCATGGAAGCCATCGAGCAAGTGGCGGACAGCGATTTTACCTATGTCTGTTATGCCGCTGGCCAAGATTGGCGCAATGATTTAAGCAAAGAAGCCGAAAAACTCAAGGCCGAGATTGCGCGCATACAAGCCATTACCGACTACCCCGAGTTGGGTATCAAGGGCCTGCATTACGAGGCCGGTAATGAGAAGGCCATCGTGGTCAGTCACAGCCAGGGCGGTCTGATTGCGCGCTATGCCAGTGAAGTATTAGGCGCCAACCGCCACCTACAGGGCATGGTGCAGTTAAACCAGCCCAGCAGCGGTGCACCAGTGCTGTACCGACGTTTTATTTTCGGTTCGAGTCGGGAGCGGGTGCCGCCGTACAATGTGCCGAAGTGGTCTAATAACATCTTCTCTGAAGTGATCGGCACCAGTTCGTACCACTTCACCCAAATGAGCAACCTGGCCGGCGCCTATGCCCTGCTGCCCACCAATGACTACCGGCACCAAACTACCGCCCGGACAGCCGACTGGCTCACCACTGCACCCCCGGACTTGAAACCCGGCGACATTAATGACATTTACGAAGATGTGTACCTGAATGAGCGGGTGGGACTGCTGTGTCACAAACGTTATCTCGGGGACAGCAATGTACCCCGGCCCTACAGCGAACGGGAATTCACCCGGGTGCGCTATCAAACCCGCTGGGGCGCCCAGCGGCAGCGGGGTCGGCGAACGGATAAACTCATCAACGAGGTGGAGGCCGAGGACTTACCGTTATCCAGCGATGCCAAGCTTTATTTACCCGAGGAAACCCCCTGGCATCATGATAATATGCGGCTGCGACCCAATTCGGCAACCCCCGACGAGGATCTGTTAGCAGTAGCAATAGAATATCGAAAAATAGAAAAAAAAGTACGGCAGGCAAAAGCCTTTCATGCCGCATTGGGCCTAAAGCAGCACCCAAACACCTACGTGATCCGCTCCAACGGTTTGGAAACCGTGACTCAAGTGCACCTGTTCCTGAATACCGGCTTTGTGATAGCGTGTCCATTTCGCGAGACTGAACAAGGCGATGGCACCGTGCCCTTGAGCAGCCAGGAAGCATTGTTACATCAACCGGGTCCACCCGCCAAATCGGCGGGGGATATTATCACCAACGGCAAAGTGATACATGCCGATATTTGCACAAACCCCGTGGCCATTGAACAAACCCAACACGCCATTTTAACGATCATGGCCCCCCTTCGTCCCACGGCAACCCAGCGGTTATTTGTGAAATGAAGCCACTTATGCTGCATTCTCAGGGATTCGCCTGGATCTTCGCCTCGTTTTTTGCCATTGTTTTTTTAGGAGCCTGTATGCCATCGTCATCCCCCGTGTCCATCCCCAACAACCTCCCCCCACCGGAACAGTATACCGGCATGGATGATGTGTTGATTCCAGCACCCAGTTACCCCTATTCCATCCTCTCAGAACAGTATGTTTTTCGCGTGGTTGGCAAAGATGAAAATGGAGCGCTTGAACTAGCAACGCAAGTCTATATTGCATCCGATTTATTTGAGCAAACCACTACCACACAAACACAGGCCGCGGGTTGGATTGCGGCTCATTCCGGCAACAAGACCAGACGGGACATCGTCAGCCGCAGTGACTTGACGGGTCCTGAGGCGCTGGTGCCCGCCATTGCCAATGACAACGGCGAAGTCATTAGTGCACCTTATACCTTCACCATCGAAACACAGGGCGCCAATCACCTGATGAGTGAGAAATTAATGGATGATCACGATGATGACTATCGATACCGGCAAGTGTTTCGCTTGTATCCTCTCTCCGCCCAGCAGATTTTCACCGTACGCGTGGTGCGTGAAATTCAATATTATAACAGCCACCCCATGTTCGCACCGCAATATGCGCATTTTCTGGCCTCGCTGCGGCCTGAGGTGGCCACCCCGCAATCCAGTCTCGCGGGCAGCCAAGCCCTGACACGGCGTTTTTACAGCGCCTATTTTAGCTTTGAAATCCCCACGCCCGCGGAATATAAAGGCAATAATCAATGGGCGCCGGGCTTTTTAGCCCAGCGCTCTGACGACTGGCATTTGCCGGAAGGGGATATCGCCGTGAACATTTGGGTAAAAAGCCATCACAGCATTGATCCAAAACGAAAAAACGCCAAAATTCGCTCAGACATGAAAGGACTGGTGGGTAATCTGCCGGGGTTTTTAAAATCAATGGACCCCGATGAAAGTGTCGCAGAAATGACCTACCTGGAAGTGCCCTTTGGTGAACAGCTGTTTTACGGCCGTCTGAAAATAGACGAGTCTGCCGCCGACATGGAATTTCAAACCGCCTATAAAAAGGGTAAATCTCTGGAGATTTCCTTCTCCAGCAGTACCGCGATCATCAAACAATACCAGCAGGCCATTTTCGCCTGGCTGTCGCAGATTCAGATTTTAAAGTAAGCTGGCAGCATTGGTCTTTTCTAACGCTTGCACATACCCCAATGAGTATAACCGGGTTGGCCTTACTGCTCAGCAATGATCACGTACACCCAACCGCCGCCGGACAGCCAACTGGCTCACCACCTTGGACTTGAAACCGGCGACATCGATGAAGACGTGTGCCTGAATGGGGACAGCTGTGTCACAAACGTTATCTCTGAGACAGCAATGTACCCCGCCCCGACCGCAAACGGGAATTCACTGGGGTACGGCTATCAAACACCGTTTACGTAGATTTAGCCGGGGCTTTGGCCATTTTAATAATAGCGCAGTTGGTACCACTTTCGGCCTAACAATTCGTGCAATGCCAATGATGTTACGTGTAACATCGCTGCGGATGGCACCAAGTCATTACGGCGAATACCTGGCGAGTTATGGAAAAACGCGGTGGGCGCTGCGATTACTTGGATACCAAAATGCTCAAACGCCTCCACGGCGCGTGGCAAATGCCAAGCATGAGTCACCAAGGCAATGGTTGACATATTATTGCGCTTCAACAGCGCGGCTGTAAAGCGCGCATTTTCATAGCTGGTGCGGCTTTTTTCTTCTTTGTAATCAACGATGACGATAAATTCTTTTTGCAATACCTCACTCATCAATTGCGCCTCACTTTTAAGGTGCGTACCGTGAGTGCGTCCACCACTGACGATTAATGGCAAGCCCGAACGCTTTACCAGCCACGCGGCATAACGAACCCGCTCCAGCGAATACACCGACAGAGAATCACCATCGTACTCCGGAGTCTGAGAACGACGCCCCCCACCCAACACCACCACGGCATCAGTATCACTGAGTTGGGCGTTGAGATCAGAGGGCGGAAGTGCATTATAGCGTTGTAAGGCCCCCATTAAGGACCCGGCAACAATTGGCAGGCTGAAGGCCAATAAAACAATAAAACTAATGGCCGCAATATAAATGCCTTGTTTTTTCCATATGGGTGTTAAACCCAACCCCAATAACCCCAAAAATATCAAGCCAGCGGGCGGCATCAATACGCTTTCTAATAATTTAACCAGTGTAAATTCCATTTTAATCGTTAACCCAATTGGTTATCTGCGCGACAACTGAGGAGATGACTAAGCTTGGCGAACTCATCCAGGGATAATGTTTCTGCTCGGCGTTGCGGATCGATATTAGCCGAGGTAATTTGTTGTTCGTTGAGCAGTCCTTTTAAATTATTTCGCAGTGTTTTACGCCGTTGCGCAAATGACGCCGCGACAATCGATGCAAAATCGCTAAAATTACTGACATTTACTGGCGGTTTTTTATAGGGTAGCAAGCGCACAATGGAGGATTCCACTTTGGGTGGCGGAGAAAATGCACTCGGCGGCACATCAAAACACTTTTCAGCATAACAATGATATTGCAACATAACGCTGAGTTTGCCATAAGCGCTGTGGCCGGGATCCGCCACGATGCGATCAACCACTTCTTTTTGCAACATAAAAACCATATCCAAAATACACTGTATTTGCTCAATTAAACGAAAAATAAGCGGTGTGGATATATTATAGGGCAAATTACCCACAATGCGCAGTGGTTGGCCTGGCGTACCCGATTGTTGCATCAAGGCACAAAAATCAAACGTTAAAGCATCTGCACTGTGTATACGTAAATTTCCCAGTGGAAGAATATTGGCTTTTAACCTTGGAATAATATCACGATCCAGTTCCACGGCATCCATCTGCTTCACATGGGAAATCAACGCTTCAGTGAGCACCCCCAGGCCCGGACCAATCTCTACAATATGATCGCTTGCGCCCGGGTGAACAACTTGCACTATCTGTTGCACAACGGTTGGATCAACTAAAAAATGTTGCCCAAAACGTTTACGGACTCGGTATGAGGTTTGCGACACCATCTTAATCGATTCCTCGTTGTACTAACGCTTGCCTCTGGCTTATCTTCCCTAACATATAAATTGAGTTATCGTTTACAGACGCAATTCTACAAATGATTCATCACGAATACGGCGCATCCAGTTTTGCAGAGCTGGTTCAACTTTGCGCTGCCGGATCAGTTCACGCGCCTGATTTCTCTGAAACTCCTCCGTATTATCATGCTTTCTGCGTTCCTGCACTTGAATCAGGTGCCAGCCGAATTGGGTTCGGACGGGTTCGCTAACATCGCCAACGCTGAGGCTATTCATAACGTCTTCGAACGCTTTTACCATCATACCCGGGCTTACCCAACCAAGATCACCACCGTTGACCGCCGAGGTTTTATCATCCGAATTGGTCGATGCCAGTTGTGCAAAATCCTCTCCAGCGACAATGCGCTGTTTAAGGTTGCTGATACGTGCTTTAGCTTCCTCCAGCGTTAAAATATCACTGGGGCTAATGAGTATATGGCGAACTTTTGCTTGATCCACCAACAATTGCGATTCCTTATGGCGCGTTTCGCTTAATTTAATAATGTGAAAACCACTGGGACTTCGTATTAAATCACTCACGTCACCGGCTTTCATGGTTGCTAATGTTGCGGCAAACAGGGTTGGAATTTCGGCAAACCTGCGCCATCCTAAATCGCCGCCATTCAATGCCTGCTGGCCATCGGAATGCGTCACGGCCATTTCTGCAAAATCACTTCCAGCTCGAATTTTTTGCAACACTGCCAAGGCCTCTTGTTTAACTGCCTGAATTTTATCGGAACTTGCCGCTTCAGGCACCACCAATAAAATATGTTGCAGATGATATTCCTGATTCGATTTATCTTGCAGTTCCCGATTAGCAATAAGATCACTTACTTCCTGTTCTGTTACCTCCACGCGACGATGCACTTCGCGTTGCTGTAAGCGAGTGATCGTAATTTCTTTGCGGATACGTTCACGGTAATCGCTATAATCAACCCCGTCCGCTTGCAGTGCCTGACGCATTTCAGCCAATGACATACGATTTTGATTGGCAATGGATTCCACCGCCCGATTTAGAGTTTCATCATCAACCCGAATTAACCGGCTATTGGCCCGCTGCAACTGAATACGCATTAAAACCACTCGATCCAGTACCTGCTTACGTAATACGCTATCCGGGGGCATCGCCGTGCGCTGGCTGCGCAATTGTTGTTTGATGATATCCACTTCAGCATCCAATTCAAGCTGGGTAATCACATCATCATTCACGATGGCGACAATTCGCTCCAACACATTGCTGGTATCCGATTCAGATTGCCCCTCAAGGGCAAAAGGTACGGCGTAACTGCTTGAAGTTACCACCAAAATACTCAAAAATATTAACACGTTTCGCAAAGATTTCTGCCTTTTTTCAATTTGTGATTTAAAAACATCCATACACGATGCAATAAAAACGATGGGCTACAATGGGCTGTCTATTAGCTATTCAGTAACGCGCACTCGATGCGAACCCAATCTTTCTACCGACACTGACGCAGCCCTTAAGTTCTAATTGCTATAAAATAGGCGGTATATACCCATAGCGTTTGAGATTTCGGCATTATTGCAGACTCATGAACCTCTCCACTGCCGATGCAAAAACAATAATAGCGTAATATCCATCGAATCAAGCATTCTATCGCGATCAATACAATAACGGAACGTCAATACTCCTGAAACTTGCAGGATTTAAAGAACCGTCACTGGGCACTGGAAAATTGATACCGATTTTTCAATTGTTCAACCAAACACATCCGTTGAATCGTCTCGAGAGCGACTAGAGCGTAGAAGGTAAAATGTTATTTCAGGTTATTTTGGATGAAAGCGTATCACTATACAGTGCCAACAGCCGGTGCTTTAGATACATTCAACGTACTCTGAAAAAAACATTAGATTCAGCATGTTAGACATTCGCCATCGATTCAACGAATGAATTCAGGATAATAAAGAGTTGCTGCCTGCAAAATATAAGTTATTACAATCCCACACCTTACGTTTGACAACACCGACAATAATAGCTGGCTCGTTGATTTTGCTGGCGCATGATAATTGCAGCACCGCATTGATGACAAGGTTCGTTGCTGCGATTATAGACATTGAGTTGTTGTTGAAAATACCCCGGTTGGCCGTCGCTAGCCGCAAAATCCTTTAACGTGGTTCCACCCGCTTTAATGGCTTTGCTCAGCACCTCTTTGATTGCCACTACTAATAATCCTGTACGTTGACGGTTGATGCGCCCAGCAGCAATAGTAGGGCGAATACCGGCAAGGAATAATGCCTCGTTGGCGTAGATATTCCCAACCCCCACGACAATGTGACTGTTCATAACGAATTGCTTTATTGCAATTTTTCGATGCCGCGCTACTTTATAAAGATATTCAGTGGTAAATTGCGCGCTAAGGGGCTCAACTCCCAGTTTAATTAACAATTTATGCTGAAGTGGATCACTTTTTTTCCAAAGTATCGCACCAAACCGACGTGGGTCTCGTAATCGCAGACACTTGCCATTGGTTAATGAAATATCAAGGTGATCGTGTTTACCCGGTTCTGTTGCTGATGGCACAATGCGAAGGCTGCCGGACATTCCCAAATGTATTATCAAGGTTCCGTTTGTGGTACCAATTAATAAATATTTGCCACGTCGATCAATGCTTATAATCGTTTGCTTGACCAGGTGCGCCGCCAACGATACAGGAATTGGCCAACGCAGTTTGGCTTGGCGCACAATCACCTTGGCAATGGGTTGGTTGAGCAGGTGAGGGGTAATCCCTAACCGCGTGGTTTCTACTTCCGGTAATTCGGGCATCGTTTAATGCCGTCTTCCTGGACATTGAAGCACCGCCACCGGTGCCATGCTACTGATGCAATAATGGTTACTCATTTTGTTGTAAACAAGTTCAGCAGTCGCTCTCCCGCACTGTCGGACAGATGATACACAACGCCTAAATCTTGCCGAACGAGTTGAAAATCATTGTTATCATTCAAGATAACAAAGGTAATAGCGTCAGGCGTATTACCGGTTACGACGGTTATGCGCTCATGAGACGCGAGAGACTCATTGCCGCTCGTGTCTGGGGTATGCCCCTCTTTTTGCTGAAAAGAAAGGCGCACTGCCTGCGCATAACGCCATTCGTCTATAAAAGCATTGATATCATCTTGCGAGTTAATGGCTTGCGCCGGACTCAGCTGCCAGCGCCCGTTATCCCGGCTGAGTTTTAATGTGGGCGTTTGAATTTCCCGAATATCTTTGTTAACAGGCAGCAGTTCCAGGTTGGCAAATGATAGCGGTAAAGTAGAAAATTGATGGGTATAGCGATCGGTAATCAGGTGCACCCTGCCGTTGATCATCACATAACGATACTGGTTAATGGGGTCTGTATTACCGAGTTTAATGACTTGTTGATTAAACCGTATTTGCCACTGAGGGGGGTCTAGCCCAAATTTAGCAAGCTGATCTTCAGCAATGGTGTATTGCCGAACACTATCAGCAGACAATATGCTCATCAATCGATCCACTTTTACTGAATTTGCGGTAATCGCAAGGGGCTTGGTAATTACCCAGTATTCACTGTTGGCTTTTGTTCGCTGTTTTCGCAAACTGATTGCTGATTGATTCTGTTGTGAAATCTCAATCATGTCAATATGGCCAGATTTCATAGTAGTCAGTGGCCGAGCTGGCGGCATACCAGGCTCTGAAGGATCATAGATAATAAACGCCACCAAAGCAACGATTGCCATTAACAGACTGAGATTGAGGAACGTGTATTTTGACATGCGTAAACGGTATTTTGCGGACGTAACTATTGGTTGTTTCGTTACCGGGTTAATTTATTCATCAATATTGTCGGCGCTTAAACCAAATCATAAAACCACTGCCACCCAATAGCAGTGGAATAATTAACAAGAAGCCGAATGCAATAACAAATTGTGTATTGCGTGACAATTCCAGACTGATATCCGCGCGCATTTTTGTGGGAATAGCGATAAAACGGTCATCATAACTTAGCCAGTTAGCCATACTTAACCCCAGTTGTAAATTACCGCCATTGCCCAAGTAGGCGTTTGATAAAAAGTCTCCATCGCCAATTATCACGACACGTTGTTGCTTAGCATTTGGTTCAACACTTGATTCGCTATCACTTGCATTGTCGACCTGGCCATGACTATCGCTATTATCACCCTCCATCGCTGCTTGGCCGATCTTGTCACTGAGTGTCCGTGTCATTGCAACCCCCAGCACTAATGGCCCGGCTATATCAGCGTCGGCATCAAAGTCCAGTTGACCACTGAGCATACCGGTTTCGGCCCAACTGCGCGGTAGGGTTTGCATTATTACTGAGCGCTGCCAGGCTTTGGTTGGGCGTATAATGAGGCCACGCGCTTGTGGATAAATGGTTAGCGCATTTAAATTGGTCGTAATTGCATGTTGTGAGTATTCAGAAATCAAGCTAAAACGCGGGTCCTGTATTCCCAGTAATTGGGTGTTAGGATCGACGATCGTACCGGCTTGAAAATCCATATCGAGGACCTCTGCTAAGGGCCTCAAATTGTGTAGTGAACCGGGCTCGACAAACCAAAGCAAATTGCCGCCACTGGCAATGTACTGTTTAAGAATTTCCACTTCGCCATCCAGGTAGTCCAGTTGCGGGCTGGCGATCACCAACGCGGCAATGTTTTGCGGTATCACCGGGTTGTCAGTAATATTAAAAGACCGGAGTTTAATGCCCTTGGCCTGTAACTGCTTGCCCCACTCACCGAGATCATGGTTGGCATTGCCTTCGGCTTTGCGTTCACCATGACCTTGTACAAACAACAACCAACGTTCTTCACTGCGGGCTAATCGCTGAAGCGCGTTTGTTATCACCTGTTCTGACGCCTGTGTAATATTTTCGGTGCGCCCAGAAAGCTCGATAATGATTTCGCCATTAACACGAATGCCCAACTCACGCACTAATTCCGGCTCCAGTTCCGGGTTAATGTATTGCAGGCGAATAGAGGGTTTCTCACGCACATAGCGTTGCAGCAAATCATTAATCGGCTGTCGAACCTCATCATCTTCCGTGGCATAAACGCTTAGCGTAATGGCCTGTTCGATGGTTGCCAGTAGCGCTATACTGGCGGCGGATAAGGTATGGCGCTTGTGCTGTGTCCAATCAGCCTCGTAATTATAGCGTTGACTTAAAAAAGCCAATAAGCCGATAATTGCTAGAAATAATACAATAAAAGCCGTATTTTGTAACTTAAAACGAGTTCGAATTTGTGGTGTTACTTTCATATTAACTTAAGTCTAGCGCAATGCGTAATCAGTGGGGTAACCGTTCAGCATCCAGACGCCGAATACTAAGGACTAAAAAAACCAAAATAAATAATAAATAATAGATAACATCACTGCTGCTAAAAATGCCCTGCAACAAATTCTGGTAATGGGTCATTATGCTAAGGTAAGCCAACAATGTTGGGGTATCGCCAGTCGTGCCCGCTAAATCCAGTATCCACAACAATAACAATATACCGAAGGTGCCCACGGCGGCCACCGTTGGCTGAGTCGTAAGGGTCGAAACATATAGCCCCACGGCTGTAAAACTAGCCAGCAACAGCGTAAGTGCCAGCAACCCGGTCAGAAACATACCAACATCAAGGGAACTGCCAAACAATAGCGACAACGGCATTAAACTAATGAGAGCCAATAGCAATAACAGAAAAATCATGATACCGGTAAATTTCCCAATAACGATTTCACTAATGGATACCGGAGCGCTCATCAATAGCGTTAAGGTTTTGTTACGGCGTTCTTCGCTTACCAGGCGCATGGTCAACAACGGTACAATTAACAACAACACCACAGAGACGGTGGCGAACAGCGGTGCCACCACAATGCTACTAATACCCGGGGCATCGGGAAGTGTGGCCAAATGAGGTTGAAGCTGTAAAAAATTCTCAAGAAATATTAAAAAGAAATACGCGACAATCCCCTGCACTACCGCCAGAATGGCCCATGCCATGGGTGACAAGAACAGCGCACGTAACTCTTTGGCGGCGATGGTCATCATCATCATGCCACAGCACCCTCGGTGTCCCGACTGTGCTCCACGTTAACACCTGACTTGTTATCTGCCTCGGATGTGGTGATATCAACAAAGATTTGCTCCAGACTGCGTTTTTCCGGGAAAATCTCATGCAATCCCCAGTTATTATTAACCGCCGTTTGAACGATCTGCTCTGCTGGATCTGATTCGGGTTCATAAACCAGCCGAAAACGACCATCACCAAGGCTGGCAACGGCATTAACCAGGGGAATACTTTCCAACGCCGTAACAACGGGGGCATTTTTTAAGGCAATGACCAAGCTAGAAGCCCCCATATATTGCTCAATGCCAGCAACCGTGTCGCTTAACACCAACTTTCCTTTATTTATAATCTGCACCCGATCACAGGTCACTTGGATTTCCGGTAAAATATGGGTTGATAATATCACGCTGTGCTCACCGCCCAGCTCTCTGACCAAGCGACGAATTTCACGAATCTGGATGGGGTCCAAACCAACGGTCGGTTCGTCAAGAATCACAACGGCCGGGGAATGCACAATGGCTTGAGCAATGCCCACGCGTTGCTGATACCCTTTGGACAAATTATCGATAAGCCGTTTTCCCACCTCGGTTAGGCCGCAACGTTGTTTAGCGGCATCAACCGCAGTGTTAATCTTTGCTTTGCCGACACGGTTAAGTTTCGCACAAAAACGCAGGTACTCATCCACCGTTAAATCACGATAAAGTGGCGGTTGTTCCGGCAAAAAACCAATATTGGCCTTTGCTTCTTTGGGCTTGTCGAGAATATCAATACCGTTTACTAAAATCTGGCCCGCAGAGGGGGCCAAATTTCCGGTAATCATCGCCATGGTAGTGGATTTTCCCGCGCCATTTGGTCCCAAAAACCCTAATACTTCACCGCGTTTAACCTCAAAACTAAGATTATCCACGGCACAGTGAGCACCGTAATAGCAGGAAACTTGGTTAACGCTTACATAAATATCGTTTCGCATAATTGTTGCGTTATTCAAGTAAAATTAAGTAGTTCAAGTAAAGTAAGTCGCCCGATAATAAGATAATAAACAGCGCGACCATACCATGTTGTCAAATGAAATACCTAATGAACAGAAAGCCGCTCCAGAATATCAGCCCATTCACGCCCACCATTCATCGCCTCGATCATTAATTGATGAAAAAACGGCCCCAAGTATATGCAATAATCCATGGAATTAACAATACTTTATCTACCAGTCAAAGATACGGACTGGCTTAACCACTCTGATTTGAAAACACCCGATAATGTTCGATAAAATTTGCCAAAATACCCCTAAAACAACAGGGGGTGCATAAGGGGGGCTTAGTATACCCATAACGATTGAGATTTAGGGTATAGCAACACGGGGACCTTTTGAGAACGACACTGACACGTTACGAAACCAGGTTTTCATTACCCAAAACACCTACCGCCTACCTTATTAATCTGGATTAATAAGGCGGCATACGGTCTAATAAGCAGCAGTCAATTAAATGTTTCGCGATCAAACCCGAAAAAAAACCGCTTAAAATAATTTTTCGAATGAATCTATTAGGAATCGATACCGGCGGCACCTTTACCGATTTTGTACTGCTGACCGCTAACGACTTGAAAATTCACAAAGTGCTATCCACCCCGCAAGCTCCGGAACAAGCCATTCTTCAGGGCATTGATGACCTTGGTCTGCGAGGACAGGCTTTGTTGATTGTTCATGGCTCAACCGTTGCCACCAACGCAGTATTAGAAGGCAAAGGGGTGCGTACAGCGTATATTACCAACCATGGCATGGGTGACATCCTGAGCCTTGGCCGTCAAACACGAAAACAGCTGTATAACTTGCAGCCTAAACCCTGCGCACCACCAGTCCCTCAGATGTTATGCCTGGAAACAGCTGGTCGTATTACGGCAAAGGGTGTCTGCATCGAACCGTTGCAGGAACACGATTTAAGGCAGTTAAAACAGCAATTACTTAACTTGAAACCGCAAGCAGTTGCAATCAATTTATTATTTTCCTTTCTCAACGATACCACCGAAAAACAAATTCAGGCAATTGTACCGCAAGGAATTTTTGTTTCCCGTGCATCAGCGGTGTTACCCGAAATTAAAGAATATGAACGCGGCATGACAACTTGGCTAAATGCTGCTGTAGGCCCTCTCGTAAAAGGATACCTGCAATGCTTGGTGAAAAACATTAAGGAAACCCGGCAAAACAAAGGGCAACCACGCATCAAGATTTCAATCATGCAAAGCTCCGGTGGCAGCATGAATGCGCAGCAGGCTGCTGACAAAGCAGTACATATGTTACTGTCCGGCCCTGCGGGGGGCCTGGCAGGTGCAAAGTTTATTGCAACTACCGCCAACAAAGAGCGATTACTAACATTTGATATGGGCGGCACATCAACGGATGTCGCCATGATCGATGGTGACTTGCAGCTGACTAACGAAGGATATATTGGTCATTATCCGGTAGCGGTGCCCATGGTCGATATGCATACCATTGGCGCTGGTGGCGGCTCCATCGCGGTAATTGATGAAGGCGGATTACTGCAAGTCGGACCAAAATCATCAGGCGCTGTGCCTGGGCCAGCCTGTTATGGTCGAGGCGGGCAGCATGCGACAGTAACGGATGCCAATTTAGTATTGGGCCGATTACGAGCAGATACCTTCTTAGCAAGTACAATGACCCTGTGCACGAAAACAGCGAAGCAAGCCATTGCACCACTGGCAAAACAACTTTCATTAGGAATTGAAGCTGTGGCACAAGGCATTATCCACGTCGCTAATGAACACATGGCCAGGGCACTTCGAATCATGTCGGTGCAACGTGGTATTGACCCGACTGAACTCACCCTGGTTTCGTTCGGCGGCGCCGGCGGGCTGCATGTCTGCGCGCTAGCGGGTGCGTTAAACATGCGCCAGGCAATGGTGCCAATTCATGCTGGAGTCTTATCAGCACTGGGTATGTTAGTAGCACCACGCGCCAGGCATTTATCTCTCAGTATGATAAGATCACTACAGGACATTGACGAGACACAACTACAAGCGGCCTATGGCTCATTGCAGGAACAGGGCCGTCAAGCGTTACTTACCGAAGGTTTGCAGGATGATGAAATAAATTATGTTCTCAGTGCTGATGTCCGCTATCTGGGGCAGTCGTATACTATTAATGTACCCTGGCAGGGAGCAGAAAAAACATCAAGTACATTCAACATCACACATAAAAAACGTTACGGCCATGCCTTGCAGCAAGCCGTTGAACTGGTTACCATACGGCTCAAGGCTTATGGAGAATCCACCATACTAACACGGCTAAACAAGCAGCTATTACCCAAGACACGCCATCAAAACATAATATGTAGAGAAACGCACCTGCATGGTATCGACATGCCAGCCTCGATTCTGGATCGACATCAGCTCCCGGAAGGCTATCAAATCCAGGGACCAGCGTTAATCACGGAAGCCCTTTCAACAACCTATATTGAGCCCGGCTGGTTATGTCGCGTAGACCAACGGTGTAATTTAATATTGCAACGTCTTTAGCCCATGGTAAGCAGTAAGCAAATTTTTAGCTTATGCTCTAACCCACACTACTATAGACTATCCAGCACAACATCCTATTAGCCGCACTTAGAATCACCACAATTTAAACAAGTCATACAACCATCCATCATAATCACCGCTTTGGTTTGGCATTTATTACACAACGTTGCGCTTGAAGGAAACTGATCGCTGTCGTCTTTGGCGGGTTTTGATTTTGATTGCGCTAACTGGTATTGCGCACGTTTATCGTCGATGAGTTTTCTCTGATATTCGTCGGGGCTATCTTGCTTTAATAAACCAATAGTAACAAGATGGCTCTCAATGGCATCACCAATTTCCGCTACTAGCGATGGCATGTATTTACCACCTTTTTTAAAGTATCCGCCTTTGGGGTCAAATACCGAACGAAGTTCATCAACCAGGAACGTTACGTCCCCGCCTTTTCTAAACACAGCAGAGATAATTCGGGTTAGCGCCACAATCCATTGGAAGTGATCCATGTTTTTTGAATTAATGAATATTTCAAAGGGACGTCGCAGCTCATGCTCACTACCTTGATTTAATACAATGTCATTGATAGTAACGTACAAAGCATGCTCCGATAACGGCGTTTTAATTTTGTAAGTAGAACCGATAAGCATTTCTGGTCGCTGCACTTTTTCATGCATGTGCACAACATTACTCGTACTGCCTGTGGCACCACTTAATTCCGACCGTGCCGGCTCCGGCTTGAGGCCTTTTGCTTTTATATTATTGTTATTGGCCTTCGCAACAATTGCATCATTACCACCGCCACTCGATGCTGGAGGTGTTTGTTCTGCTTCAGCAATTGATTTAATTTCTTTTTTATTCGATACACTAGGTGGCGCCCGCTGCACAACATCCCCTGAAACGTCACCCGATGATTTTTCATTTTCACCTTTGACGACAGAATAATTGACAATTTTTTTATCAATTTTGATGGTCATTCAAAATAACTCCCGTTAACACTGATAGATACTATATTATTTCACTGCTACATTCATGCGTAACTGCTCACAAAACCGCATCGCTAAAACTTTCCGTAATAACCTTCTTTCATCGCATCATATAAGTTAGCCGCACTATGCACTTCACCGTCGTACTCAACTTCATCATTACCTTTCAATTCAACCACACTACCGTCTTCCAGGGTAAAGCTGTAAGTTGTATTTTCCAAATCCTTCTCATTAACCAATACACCTTGAAACACTTCAGGATTAAAACGGAACGTGGTACAGCCTTTTAGCCCCTGATCATGCGCATAAAGATAAATATCTTTGAACTCCTCAAAGGGAAAATCAGTAGGTACATTAGCCGTTTTTGAAATACTGGAATCAATCCATTTTTGAGCGGCTGCCTGAATATCCACATGCGCCTTAGGCTTAATAGCATCAGCGGTAATAAAATAATCCGGCAAATGATTATTCCCATCATCAGAATATGGCATCGCCTCTAAGTTCGCTAACTGCCGATAGGCTAATAGCTCAAAGGAATAAACATTGACTTTTTCTTTGGTCTTTTTGCCTTCGCGAATAACATTTCGTGAATAATGGTGCGCAAAACTCGGTTCAATTCCATTGCTGGCATTATTAGCAAGCGAAAGCGAAATGGTGCCGGTGGGTGCAATTGAGCTATGGTGGGTAAAACGCGCCCCGATGTCCGATAACTCGTCCACTAAATCCGGCGCCACCTCGGCAATACGCTGCATATAGCGACTATATTCCGCATGTAGCACCTTACCTTTGATTTTATCCCCTATTTCATGGCCATCACGCAACATCTCGGGCCGCTTACGCAGCATTTCCGCTGTAATGATAAACTCGCGCTCCATAATTGGTGCTGGACCTTTTTCTTTGGCTAAGTCCAACCCAGCTTCCCAACCGACAACGGCCAATTCGCGCGTCACGCGCTCAGTAAATTCCAGAGATTCTTTAGAACCATATTTCATGCATAACATCGTTAAGGTAGAACCCAACCCCAAATACCCCATGCCATGACGACGTTTTTCGAGAATTTCTTCGCGCTGCCCACTCAACGGCAAACCATTTATTTCCACCACGTTATCCAGCA
>JAADGF010000113.1 GCA_013152545.1 Gammaproteobacteria bacterium | reverse complement strand
AACAGTTGTTTATACAGCCACTCGTCGAAATCATTTATGCTTGCTACGCAATAAATATTTCTGCGAGTTTATTCTATTTGATCTTCTTTTTTGAGGGTTTGGCTGATTTTTATCCAGCGATTCTTTCGAGCGATCGGCTTTTCAAATCCTAAAGCTGCTTAAATTCTAGCATTGACTCAATGAGTTACCAGTTTTATTCGCGGTATTTTCTCTCTATTTTTTCGGTGTGTTTTTGGTCTTTTCCAGTTAACGTGATCGTTTTTTGAGCGTTTTTTTGATGGTTCCCGGCTAGTCGCCATTATTTTTATCACACTGCTGGGCTAAATGTTTTAGGGGCGCATAGAGTAGGCTGGCTTTAACACAGGTCTGCTGCCTCTTGCGTTGTGACAATAGCACATTGATTTCACACTCAAAATATTACGCGGGAGTATGCCTCGATGGTTTTAGGTCGGAGACCTTTAAGCTTAAGGTGTTGCAAGTGGGTTTGGTCATTTTGCTTGAAATTTGATTCGGATGATGATGTCATAGCACGGTAACCTCATCATGATTCATGGTTGAATAACCCCTCTCGTGTATGAGAGTGAGGTGACATTTTAGAATTAATCGAGCCTCGAAGGGGAATTTACTGTTTCTCCACGTAGCGGCTTCGTCCAACAAGCGCAGTCGAGTCGGACAGGCCTCTGCGAACGTTATACGGTGAAAAGGAAGTGGTTTCTATGCCCAATATTGTTGAACTTGAAACAGAGCGATTGATATTAAAGCAATGGAAGGACAGTGACTATCGGGTTTTTACTGGAATGAGTTCTGATCCAGAGGTAATGAGATACTATCCGAGTCTCATGAGCCGGTCAGAGAGTAACGAAATGGCAGACAAAATCAGATCACTTATTTCAGATAAAGGGTGGGGTTTCTGGGCTGTAGAAGAAAAAGATGACAATAAATTCATTGGGTTTGTTGGGTTGCACGAGCCTGTACCAGAATTATCATTTTCTCCCTGTGTTGAAATTGGCTGGCGCATAAGAAAAGAAAAATGGGGTAAGGGTTTTGCTACTGAAGCAGCAAAGGAAGCACTAAACTTCGCCTTTGAGGTGCTCAAGCTGGATAAAGTATACTCGTTCTCAACAGTGAAAAATCAGAAATCTAGAGCGGTAATGGAGCGCCTAGGGATGATTAATACACACAAAAACTTTGAGCATCCGGAGATTCCAACAGATAGCCCGTTGAGAGATCATGTTCTGTATGAAGTGAGGCGAGAGCAGTGGTATAAAACCGTATAACACATATGAGTCTCCTGCTTTCTCGTATGAGAATCCAGTTAGTATCAGGCTCAGTCAAGGTGTAAGCGACTTAGCTAATCGTATTAATGCACGCCAATGGGGTACCTAATCAAGGGTACACACCCTTTAAAAATCTGTTTTCATCAAATACGGTCTCGTTTTTTAACATGAAGTATACACAGCGCCCAAGTTTGTGTGCCATAACGGAAAGTGCCTTGGCTTTGCTCATGCGCTTTTGCAGATTGACAAGGTATTTTTTAGCTTTGTCATTGCCTCGTAAATGCAATACAGCCGCCTCTGAAAATACCCATTTCAGAGGCGCGTTACCGATTTTGTTTCCTTGTGTTCCGTAGCTTTTTCCTGCGGACTCCGCTTTGCATTTCACCAACCGAGAATAGGAGGAGAAATTTTGTACACTGTCGAATCGGTCAATATCCCCTATCTCGTAGAGTATGGTCAGTGATAAAATCGCACCAATACCATGCACTGTCTTCAGTAATTTCAGATGGACCGGATTATGTTGCTTAGCCTGTTGCCCAATGAACCATTCCACTTTACTGAGTTCTTTGGCATAGGCGTCCAGGATGGCCATATCCAGATCAACAGTGCGTTGTACAACGGGGTCTGGAAACGCCGATTTAAGCTGCTCACGGGCACAGACGTTCTTCAAATTAACCTTAAGATGGTAGCGGGGAAAAAAACCGATAGAATAAGAGATAAAATGTCGTCTTTACTAGAGTCAATCAGCTAACAAGCGACTGTGGTGTGAAGCTAAAAATAGGAATTGAATTTAAGATGAAAAATAAACGGAATTCAAAATGACTACTATTCCGATTTCACAGAGACAATCGATAATAGTAACAGAAAGATTAACTCTTAGACCGCTGAGCTTGACTGATGCACCGCGTATTAAGGAACTGGCAGGAAATCCTAACGTATCAAAATATACTCGAAGTATCCCATTCCCATATCGAGACGGGATGGCTGAGTCATGGATTAAATCAACTAAAGCATTGGCAGCGTCAGGAAGAGCGCTATCTTATGCACTTCAGCTTACAAAAGAAAAAATTCTCATCGGCTCAATTGGACTTATCGATATTGAAAACTCGGAGGCAGTACTTGGGTTTTGGATTGGAGAGAGATATTGGAATCGTGGATATTGTACAGAAGCAACAAGAGCAATTCTTGAGTTTGCATTTAACTCGTTAGGGTTAAAAAGAATTACAGCTGAGCATTTGACTTCCAATCCAGCATCTGGTGAGGTAATGAGAAAATCTGGTATGTCACATATCGAAAAAGTAAGAAAAGAATGTCGTATTGGTGAAATGGGCGATATAGAGGTTTACGAAGTTATGTCCCAATAATAGGCAAATTATGAAATATATTTCAATACTGCGTGGAATTAATGTTAGCGGGCAAAAAAAAATCCTTATGAGTGATCTGAAAGCCTTATATATTGACCTCGGATATGAAAATGTTGTGACATACATTCAAAGCGGGAACGTCATTTTTGATTCGAAAGAAAAGAAAAAATTTAAGCTAAAGAATCAGATTGAAAGTAGCATCAAGGACAAATACAAGTTTCACGTACCTGTTGAAATTCGTACAAAATTAGAAATGTCAAAAATCATTAAAAATTGCCCATTTGGGTCGATTGACATAATTGAAAATACCACGAAAGTATTATTAACATTTTTGTCGGCAGTCCCATCAAAAAACAATATCAACGAAATTCAAAATTATGTAAAATTACCAGAGAAATTGGTTGTAACAGGTAAAGAAGCTTACCTTCACTGCCCAAATGGATATGGCAAAAGCAAATTATCAAATAATTTTCTGGAAAAAAAGTTGGGTGTCAGTGCTACGACCAGAAACTGGAAGTCTGTACTCAAATTATATGAATTATCTACGGAGTAATACACACATAACACATATGAGCCTCCTGCTTGTCAATCGGCACTACCCATCTTTTTTAGAGCTAAAACGAAAGCGATTGGCAAAATCGAATACTTTGTCTGTCATCGTCGCTGCTCAATAAATCGCTTACAGCAAACACATCTTGAGGGTCTCTTATACGCGGTCTCACCGCTGCCTGCATTTTACTCAGTCCATTGATAATCTACTGCGAACACCTAAGCGCAAAATCTAAAAGACTTTTACCTTCAGCGCTCCAGGCGCTCTCACTACGATTCAACGGATTAATTTAGGATAAACCGGGGTGTCAAACAAGAACATTATTATGCAATTCCTTACCGGGTATTCTTCTCTACATCGAAAGACGATAACAACGTATTAGCCGTACGCTGTCAACAATCAGTGCTTTAGGCAAAGGGACATCGTTTATGAAAACGTTTATGAAAAAATCCTTTAAATTCTGTACTGTAGGCGTTTTCCCAATATTAACCCGGCCTTTGTGTTGGCCGTTCGCCAACATTGCCATTGAGTTCCATTTTTTTGCCTTGCCGCAGAACATTAATTTTAATCGCGTCATTCGGCTTGATTTTGGCAATGGTATTCATGACCTCTTTGGTGTCATGAATTTCCTTGCCATTAATATCCAGAATAACGTCACCTGGACGCAAACCGGCTTTAGCTGCCGGACCATTGCGCAAAAGACCAGCGACAATGACCCCTTTCGGGTCTTTAAGCCGAAACGATTCGGCCAGTTCCGGGGTGATATCCTGTACTTCAATGCCAAGATAACCACGTACCACGCGACCGTACTGTATTATCTGCTGCATAACATCAATGGCAAAGTTGGCTGGAATAGCAAACCCGATCCCTTGACTACCACCCGACTTAGAAAAAATAGCCGTATTGACACCAATCAAATGCCCATAAGGGTTAATCAGCGCACCACCTGAGTTACCGGGGTTGATTGCCGCATCAGTCTGGAGAAAGTTTTCATAGGTATTTATGCCAACACTGTTACGGCCCTTAGCACTAATGATGCCCATGGTAACGGTTTGCCCTACACCAAAGGGATTGCCAATCGCCAGCACCACATCACCAACACGCGAGGCATCGGATTCGCCAATAGTAATTGCAGGAAGTTTTTCCAATGCTATTTTTAACACGGCGAGATCAGATTCAGGGTCAGTGCCGACAATGATCGCTTCGGCACTGCTCTTGTCCCGTAATGCCACCTGAATTTCGTCGGCACCTTCAACGACGTGATTGTTTGTGAGTATGTAACCATTATCGCTAACAATAACGCCAGAACCCAGGCTGCTTTCCAGGCGTTTTCGTGGTGCAAGCTGATCACCAAAGAAATAACGAAAAAATGGATCACGATAAAGCGGGTTAGCCCGCTCGGTAACCACTTTGGTTGTATAAACATTAACAACCGAAGGCGCCGCTATATCCACTGCATCTGCATAAGATACAGGACTGCCTGCCAAATCCCCGGACAGGCTATACCGGCTGCTGGGTGCTACCTCGTTAACTTCCACCACAGGCCGACCTGATCCCAGTAAATCTGGACGCAAAATAAGAATGATAAAAGCAGCAGCGAAACCAAAAATAACTGATTTAAAAATAAATGCTGCGAATTTGTTTTTTTGCATGGTATAAGTTTAAACTTTTCGTAGCCTGAACACTATTCAAACAAAAGGATACCATATGGTTCGACTAAAAGAATTAGAGAAATACACTAATACGATGTTAGAAATTGACCGATTCCAGGACTATTGCCCAAATGGACTCCAAGTCGAGGGTAATAATGAGGCTCATACATTAATATCAGGCGTGACTGCGAGTCAAGCTCTCCTGGAGACTGCAATAGAACAAAAGGCAGACGTGATATTAGTGCATCATGGTTTTTTTTGGAAAGGTGAGAACCCATGCATCACTGGCATAAAAAAACAACGTCTTAAATGTCTGCTGGAAGCCAATGTAAGTCTGCTAGCTTACCATTTACCACTGGATGCTCACCCAGTGTATGGTAATAACGCCCAACTCGCCAAAGTGCTGGGATTAACAGCACAAGGGAATTTCGGCCCACCAGGCTCAGCACCAATCGGGGTTTTCGGATTACTTAATCAACCAATGAGCGCTGATGATTTTTCACGGCATCTGCAGCAACAATTGGGACGAAAGGCACTACACATCCCAGCAGGGAAGCAACACATTAACACACTGGCATGGTGTACTGGAGCAGCTCAAAGCTATATAGAACAAGCCGTTAATATTGGCGTTGATGCCTTTGTGAGTGGTGAAATATCGGAACAAACCGTTCATATTGCCCGCGAGGCTGGCGTACACTACTATGCCGCCGGACATCACGCCACTGAACGGTACGGAGTACAAGCCCTGGGCGCGCACTTGGCGGAGCAGTTTCAACTGTCACACCAATTCGTGGATATCCACAACCCTGTATAGCCCTAAATTAATCAGTTGAATCGTCGCGAGAGCGACGATGGTGCTGACAATAAACAATCAATAAACAATTTTTTGAGATATTTCTTTTATTAACCGGCGGACGACAATATATCCCTCTTACCGGTGAAATCAAAGCATTCGATAAAATTGATTTACGTTCTGCGCCATCGACGTTCGCACGATAGCATATCGAAAAAGATACAAGGTAGCTGCAAATACAAGCCTAATTGCCAGAATAAATTCAACTTACCTAAGCTCAACGGATGAATTTAGGTTGAACCCACCACTTTTTATCAGCGCTTTTATTAAAGCGCAGCGATTATTAGGCCGATATGACGCTTGTCTGTACAAATTTAAAGCACATACGACCTGCTACTTAATCGACTGAGCCTACCGACAAGCTCTCAGTGTGAATAACGAGGAATATGGTAATGTCAGTACCCCAAATTAAACAAAACGACCAAATGTATCAATTACTTCGTGACGAAAAGGTCGATGAATTTAACAAACGAAGAACCCTGGGAGAGGATGTGAACCTCACTCACTGTGATTTCCGAAGCCTTGATTTACGCGGCCTTGACGCAAAGGGCATTGATTTTACAGGTAGTTATTTTCGACAAACGGATTTACGAGGTATTAATTTTTCCACGAGTACGTTAAAAGAATGCAGCCTCAATGGCGCTAAAGTCTCTGGCACTTACTTTCCCAAAGAATTGACACCTAGCGAAATCGAAATGTCCCTTACCCGCGGCACACGCATGCGTTACCTTTATCGCGAATAATGCCCTCACTTATTCGGTGCTTTAATCCCGGGAGCCTGTCCAAGAATAGAAAATCTACTACGAAAACCCCATATTGGCCCATTTTTACCATCACTACGTTAAATAGGCTCAATATTCGCCTCAAATACCAAAATGTAGGTGCCCGATGCCATCGAAAAAATGGACTCAACATGGCGTTCCCTCGCGACGACGGCTATTCTCGGACAAGCTCTTCCTGGTATGGTTTTTTTACTTGTCCCCAACCGCTTAATCCAATAGAATACCCCGTTCGATCGCGGCTGCAGTTGGTTGGTGAGCGTTTAACTGATCCCAGGGTCATGGATAATAGTGTCCGTTCATAGGACCGGTGTTTGGTGGACGCAAATTATCCGAATATACTCTTATTAAATAATATATAACACAAGCCAAACCGGCAATGTCGCGCTTCGGCTTACGCAAAGTCCGGCCGATGTAATATAAAAAAGGTTACCGAAATAAAGAGGTTATTGTAAAATAATGAAACCTGAAATCCATCCAAGTTACCAGAAAATAAAAGTCACCTGTAGTTGTGGTAATACATTCGAAACCAATTCAACCCTGAACAAAGAGCTTCATCTTGATGTATGCTCCCAATGTCATCCGTTTTATACCGGAAAACAAAAAATGGCGGACGTAGGTGGCCGAGTTGATAAATTTCGTCAGAAATACGGTAGAGCCAAATAGATTTACAGACCCATCGTTAAATTTGACCCGATTGCTTAAGGCAAGCAAACTGCTAGCCTTTTGCGGGAAAGGTATGGTTAAAAGCCAATAACGATAACGAATAGGCTGCGGTTTGACATTAGCAACCCTGCGATAACGTCATTCAATGATCTCTATTAAACATAAAAAAGGGGCGCTTTAACATAAGCAAAGGGCGCCCTTCCTTGCTGCCAATTTTTTGGCCCATCAGTTATTGATTCATAGGAATGATGTCCGCACGGATAAACGTAGGCGTCCTACTGGTGTTTTTTGTGTGGCCCATTGCTTGGGCAGATTGCGACCTAACGTCAACTCAACTACAACGCCTGCGACAACAAAACAAGATACTCACAGTAAGTGTCGCCGATATCATTGATGGTGACACTATACGCTTAAACAATGGTCGACTGGTGCGATTAATTGGCATCAACACCCCTGAAATCGATCACGAAAACAACCTATCAGAACCAGTGGCAGAGAAAGCGAAGGCTATTTTGCTTGAAATCGTCGCAGCAAATAACAATAAAATCGTTTTACACACCGACAAAGCGCAACAAGATCGCCACCACCGACAACTCGCACATATCTATAGCCCCAATGGCACGAACATTCAAAGTATATTGTTGCGCCGCGGGCTCGGCTTCTGGATCGTGGTAACCCCAAACCTTTACAATATGGCGTGTTATAAAATACAAGAGCAGCAGGCACGCAGCGAAGGCTTGGGCATCTGGGGGCTAAACTATTATCAACCACAAGCCATCGAAAATTTAGTGCAAAAGGAGCATGGCTTCCGATTGCTACAAGGCAAGATAGCGCGAATAGAGCATAGCGCACGATCAATTTGGTTGAATTTTGCAACGCCGAAATCGGGAATAAACGTTGCGTTACGCATTCAAAAAAGTGACCTAAAACATTTCAACAATCAACGGTTAACAGCAATAAAAAACAAACTCGTCACGGCCAGAGGATGGCTGTATCATTACAACGGCCAACTGATAATGCGGGTACATCATCCAGCCGCCATACAAATAGAATAAGCATGAACACACGATTATAGCAACGCCTGCACAGCAATATGCCAAATTAATGAACAAGCAACAATCCATAACGATATTTCTAACGCGACGTTTATAACACAATATTTACAATACAACATTTACAACACACTGTTTACAACTTGATGGAAAAAAGCCGATGAGCGAAAACTTAAAACAACAAGCACTGGATTACCATGCAAAGGGGCAACCCGGAAAAATCGCAATCCAAACCACCAAGCCGTGTAACACACAGCATGATTTATCCTTGGCTTATACACCAGGTGTAGCAGCACCTGTACGGAAAATTGCCGAAAATGCGGAACACGCCTACCACTATACCGCAAAAGGGAATCTTGTGGCCGTCATCACTGATGGCAGCGCAGTACTGGGCTTAGGCAATGTCGGCGCCCTAGCAGGCAAACCCGTCATGGAAGGCAAAGGTGTGTTGTTTAAACGCTTTGCCAATATTGACGTTTTTGACATCGAGGTTAATACCACGACGGAACAAGACTTTATTGATACCGTCACCAACATTGCACCTACATTTGGCGGCATTAACCTGGAAGACATTGCCGCACCCCATTGCTTTGAGATCGAAAAAGCATTAATTGAACGCCTCGATATCCCCGTATTTCATGATGACCAACACGGAACGGCCATTATCATTGCAGCTGGCCTACTCAATGCCCTTGAGATACAGGGTAAAAAAATTGAAAACGCCAAAATAATCTGCATTGGTGCAGGTGCTGCCGGAATTGCGTCGATGCACTTGCTCATTGCTTTAGGCGCAAACAAACACAATATATTTCTAGTGGACCGCAAAGGCGTGGTTCATTCGCAGAGAAATGACTTAAACAGCTATAAACAAGCATTCGCATTACAAACCGAACGCCGCACGTTGGCGGATGCCATCAATGGAGCCGATGCTTTTATTGGTGTTTCCGGCCCCGATCTGGTTTCATCACACATGCTCAAAACCATGGCCCCAAACCCTGTGGTATTTGCGCTATCAAACCCGGACCCCGAAATTGCCTATGACGTTGCGATCGCAACACGAGACGACTTGATCATGGCCACGGGGCGCAGCGATTTCCCAAACCAAGTCAACAACGTATTAGGATTCCCCTTCATTTTTCGTGGCGCACTCGATGTTCGTGCCACCGTGATTAACGATGCAATGAAAATAGCAGCCGTGAAAGCGCTTTGCGCGCTGACTCGTGAACCCGTAACAGAAGAAGTACTTAGCGCTTATGCCTTGGACTCACTCAAATTCGGGCCTAACTATATCATCCCAAAACCGTTTGACTCCCGATTAATGGATTTTGTACCCCCTGCTGTCGCACAGGCAGCTGTCGATAGTGGCGTTGCCAAAACAGCCTATCCCACAAACTACCCTGTAGCACCTAAGGAGGTAGAGCATTTTTAATGCAGTAATCGGGAAAATCAACGTAAAGCTCAGTAGTTACTCTATTTTTACGTCAGGGAATGGCAAGCATAATAATGCAGATAGCTGCTGATTGACGTTATCTCAGCGTCGTTTTACGCTTGATGCGATACTAACCGCTGTTTCTTGAAAAAATTAACCAAACCATTTGTCGATGCATCATGAGATGTTACCGCTTCAGCGCCCTTTAATTCCGGTAGTATTTTGTTGGCCAACTGCTTGCCCAACTCCACACCCCACTGATCGAAAGAGTTGACATTCCATATTACGCCCTGCACAAATATTTTATGCTCGTAGAGGGCAATCAACGACCCCAAGTTTCGTGGTGTGAGTTTTTGCAGAAAAATTGAGTTGGTGGGGCGATTGCCAGGAAATAATTTATGCGGTACTAATGCTTCCCGTTGCTCGCTGGTTAAATTGGAATTGTTAAGCTCATCTCGAACTTGTTGTTCCGTTTTGCCTTGTGCCAACGCTTCAGTTTGGGCAAGAAAATTGGCGATTAATATATTATGGTGCTCCCCTGTCGCATTATGCGACTGAATGGAGGCTATAAAGTCTGCTGGTATTAATTTAGTTCCCTGGTGCACCAATTGGTAAAAAGCATGTTGCCCATTGGTGCCAGGCTGCCCCCAGATTATTGGGCCAGTGGAATAATTAACTGGGACGTTATCTTTAGTGACGCTTTTACCATTGCTTTCCATATCCCCTTGCTGAAGATAGGCAGGCAAATATTCCAAATACTGATCATAGGGAAATATCGCATGTGTTTCCGCCTTGAAAAAATTGTTGTACCACACCCCTAACAACCCTAAAATCACTGGCATATTGCTCTCAAGGGGGGCAGAGCGGAAATGCTCGTCCATTTCATGAGCACCTAAGAGTAATTGCTGATAATTTTCCATCCCGATTGCGATAGCAATGGACAAACCAATGGCAGACCACAAAGAATATCGGCCACCGACCCAGTCCCAAAATTCAAACATGTTCTGTGTGTTTATACCAAACTCAGCCACCGCCTGCGCATTGGTGGAAACAGCCACAAAATGCTTGGCAATATCCGCCGTAGTAGCACCTGAGTCTAAAAACCATTGCCGTGCAGTGTGCGCATTAGTCAGTGTTTCTTGAGTCGTAAAGGTCTTAGATGCAATGATAAACAGGGTGGTGTCCGATTTAAGATGCTTAAGGGTCTCTACAATATGTGTGCCATCAATGTTTGATACAAAGTGGCACTGTAGCCCCTCTTTTACATAGGGTTTTAAGGCCGAGCTCACCATCAAAGGCCCAAGATCCGATCCGCCGATGCCAATATTCACGATGTCCGTTATCGCTTTACCGCTATACCCCAACCATTTTTCGCTACGAATTGCTTGGCTAAATGTCTGCATATGACCCAACACGGCATTAACGTTGGGCATTACATCTTCACCATCCACGACGATAGGACGATTGGAACGATTACGTAGCGCTATATGCAACACGGATCTATTTTCAGTTGTATTAATTTTTGCCCCTGTAAACATCTGTTCAATGGCGAATGGGAGGCTCCTTTGTTCTGCCAGCTTCAGTAATAGTGTCACGGTTTCGCTGGTTATCCGGTTTTTAGAATAATCGAGCAACAACTCATTAAATTGCAGCGAAAAACGTTCAAAACGGCCTGAATCTTCCTTGAATAAATCTCTGATATGCTGGCTTTCAGCAACGCAGTCAAAATGATGTTGCAGTGCCTGCCAGCTGGATAATTCAGTGAGGCTCTGAAAGGTGGCAGAGTTATTTGAATCGTTTAGCATGCTTATCGCTGTCATAACCGCATTCCTCATCAATCGTTAATACAATCGAGACACCCAACAACAGTGAGTGGTTTTTATCCAACGCGCTCACCTATATGGAACACGCGTATTCATAATCTTCATTGCCTCTATGGCATTTCCGCACCAAACTATCATCACCATTGGCTTTATTAATAATATTTCAATATATACCCAAAGCGAGTAAGATTCAGGCATATCTATCCATGGCGTTTAGGTTTTATTACACACCCTCTTCATTCCATGGCGACGTTGAACCTAAATCTCAAGCACCGCCGTATATTAAACCGGATATTCGTATGTATCATACATATTTAATGCCACTGTTCTGGAAATCAAAATTGCGACATCGCGTTATAACAACAAAATGACCGCATTGAGGTCGATCCTATTGAAAACAAACAAGCGGCGAATAACACAGTTAAATGGAAAACGCGTGCCAACCCTGCGGGTTGCGCCTGCCTTCATGAACCAGCCCATTTTTTTACCTTAGCAAAAAACCTGATTACACACGGCTTCACGTCAATATCAATCTAAGTACGCCCATAAAAACTGCCTGGACTGATCGTCCAGGCAGTCTATGTTTGCCACAGAATATAAATTGCCGGCAACATCTTTTATAATGAATTGGCCCTGCGCTAACTTTATAGGCCATTCATCCAATTTTGTTTGAAAACAATATTCACCCTGATCAGTTATCACTTGCCAAAAACGTATTTCAAACTCAACCTGTATATCCACTATACGTTCAATTTGAAAGACAAAAGCAGTCTCATTAAGCGCCTCACACACAGCCTGCCGCGATTCGTCATCCAAGTCGTCAAGGTCTCGTATCAAAACCACTTCATTGTTTTTCATGTCTCTTATTGATACGTAATGATTTAGTTCACTCCATGGAAAACATCGCTTTGGCTTGACAGACAGAGGCACAGCGCCCTCTCTTAACACTTGTAAGTGTCCGCTTTGGTTTTTCAAAAATTTAAATGAATCCATGGCATACCTCCTATCAACCGCCTGCTTAAATTGCATATATTTCATGCAATTCGCGCTGTAAACTTGAGAGTCGGTAGTACAAACCCTTTTGTTTCAACAAAGTCTGATGACTACCTTCCTCGATTAACTTGCCCTCCTCAAACACAAACAGCCGATCTGCTTTGCAAAGCGTCGATAAACGATGCGCAATGGCGAACACCGTTCGCCCTTTCACTAAAACCTCCAGCGCCTGTTGGATTTTGCGCTCCGTTTCGGTGTCCACACTGCTGGTAGCTTCATCTAAGATCAGGATGCGGGGGTTGCTTAAAATGGCGCGAGCAATGGAAACCCGTTGTCGTTCACCACCTGATAAGGTGTGCCCTCGCTCCCCTACCATCGTTTCATAGCCATGCGGTAAACGGCATATAAAATCATGGGCATTGGCAGCCCGTGATGCCTCTATGATCTGATTGCAGGACGCATCCTCCAAACCATAGCGAATATTATCAAGCACCGTGCCATGAAACAGGTGTGAATCCTGGAGCACCATCCCCACCTGACGTCGAAAACACCCAATGTCGAGACGATCAATGCTAACACCGTCAATTAATATGCGACCACTGCTTCGGGAAAAGAAATTGACAATTAAATTCGTGACCGTGGTTTTTCCAGCGCCGGATGGTCCCACCAAACCGATCATCTCACCGGGTTTGACATCAAACGACACCCCTTGCAAGACCTGACGAACACCATCATAGGCAAAGGAAACATTCTCGAAAGTAACTCTGCCTTTAACTGGCTCTAACGGTATGGAATCTGCCGAGGATCTTTGATCCGGATTGGTATCCAATATTTCAAATACGCGTAACGCCGATGTTGTCGCTCGATTTAACATACGCGCCATCATGCCGATGGTTTCGATAGGCTGAAAAAACATCCCCATATACAATAAAAAAGCCATAAATGTTCCAATTGAAAGTACCTGTGCACCCGATCCATCCGCAAATAAACGCGGTATTGCAAATATCCACACGGTGATCACGACAACATGCAATGCAAATATTATTCGCGGCCAAAATTTAGTCCACATCGTATGTATTTGGTTAAAATCGTGCAAACAATTAGTGTTATGCGCATTAAAGCGAGCAATCTCCCGGTCTTCCCGGTTAAAAGCCTTTACCACCCTGATGCCTGGAATAGTATCTGTTAGTACTTCTGTTAAATTTGACCATTTTCGCCAAGCTCGAACAAAATAACGTTTCATAGAGCGGCTATGAATAACAAAAGCCACTAGCAGTAGTGGAACTGGCACGGTTATCAATAACCCTAAACGCCAGTCCAAGGAAATAAGAACGGCGCAAAGACCAATAAGCATCGCTATGGATAAAGTGACCTCCACCACCCCAAACGCAAGAAAATCCCATAACCGATCAGTATCATGACTCACTCGGGAGATAAGGCTGCCAGTTTGCTTTCTCGAAAAGAAGCTAATGCTCAATTTTTGTAAGTGCTCATAAAGTTCCCGCCGAATATCATGTGCCACGTGTTCACCGATGATGGACATCAGACGCAATCGAATCCAGTGACTGACTTCCCGTAATAAATACACAAACGCCAGAACAGCGATGACAACACCGCTTAACTCGATCGCTTCGCGACGGCTTATCAGCCCTTCAGAAAAAGGCTGGTATACATCATCGATAATATATTTGGTTAAATAGGGTGACAATAACGTCAGACCAGTCATGATAAATGCAGCGAGCATCCCAACCGCAACGCGATACCGATAAGGGTAAAGATAGGTCATTAAACGTAATATCACAGCAAGCCGTGTGCTTGAAACAGATGCCTGTGCATCTTTTACCGGTCCAGCGATGGCTGCAGCGTAAACCCCATCCGCATCCTGTTGCTGGGCTTGATAACCGGCAATTCCCTGTTGTATGACAAATTTAATATTTTCCATTGCCTGTCGCTGGCGATGACTATATCGCAACATAGCCAGCACAGGCTCATCTGGTTCGGCCAGAAAAAACAACACAGTGCTACTTAAGCCTGGCTGCTCATCCAATGCCTTAATGGCTGTTCGCGCTAAACGCTGAACCGATATTTTTTCGTTATTGATACCCGGCATCGCAATAGCGACATAATCCTCAGTCACCGCCACCCAACTCGGCGACAACTTCATTGATGCATTTAAATCTACCAATGCATAGAGCTGTATTAACTGGTTATTACATTTTTGTTCAATGCACTTGCGTATGTGTCCCGGTATTGCCGCTGGCTGATTGGTATAGCGTTCAACCACCTCAACATTGTTGTTGGCCTCATCGTCATTATTGACGTTGGCAACAGCAGCCTTATTCATGATTTCACTTACCTTAAAGACGCTCATACTTTATTCCTTCAACTGTTATATAACGTTACTCAACTCTGCCGTGATCATTTTTCATTGGGCATTACTCGTTGAACAACAATTTTCGCGTACGGATAATAATATTTTTTAAACATCGCTCTGGCTTGGTTTCTCTTTGGACGTTCTGGTTAAGAAAAAACGACGAGTTAGTAACACTTAAGCGACGTTAATATCTCCGATTGAAGACCATTCAAATGGTGAGCATTTTACTTGTCTATCCTTGCATCTTCGACGTTGCGCAAAAGCTTACAGACAGCAAGTATACGCCCTGAAAGAAGTACTCTTGGGGTACACCCTAAAAGAAGTGCCCTTTGAGGTGCGCCCATTTCCACGCCTTGCCTATAGGGACGTAGGTAAGGAACGTGAGCCATGAATGGCGAAAACCTTGAAGACGAAACAATATCCGGCGCAATCTGTACAACTTATTTTCTTTACAGACTCTTAATAAACAAAAAAGCCTCCTGAGGTTTTAATAGTCCCGGGAGGCTTTTAGAAACTGGCAATGTAAGTAGATAAACTTTGTGCTTTATCCGTCACGAACAGAGAGGATCTCTTGCAACATGCCAACCGAAAAAATAGTGGGCATAAAATACTGAAAACAATGTTTACACCAACCACAGACTAACGACCCAACCTCAAACAAAAGGCTGATGATTTTAGGTTAAATAGCCTTGTGCCTGTTATTCTAATACACTATCAAAGTTATTTTGATGTGTACTGGCTAGTGTATTTGTAATTTGGGACAGGAGGAGCAGACGACCGGCGATAAACGGGCTTAACGTAATTAACTATACAGGTCTATACAGGTACCGTACCGTCTGAATATGCCATTAAAACCAACTGTTTTTTCAATCACTACAACGGGAGTGCATGGTTCAGAATTTACGTTTGCCCTCACTACCAAAGAATCGCGCAAGCTGCCAACAAAATAAAGAGGGCTATTGTGCCCTCTTTATTTCTTTGCCGACAGTCTGGTTTTTGATTTGTGTTGTTAAATCTCAACCAAACCTGTTGATTGCTTTGTAGCTTGCTTCTGCACTTTCTCACTGTGTGACATTGACTTATCACTATGTTTACCATTTTCGGAAAATAACCAGGAATGGTTGCCTTTAAATTCCTTTGATGCAGACATGTCTTTATGTCCTTTTTTTGAGTTACATGTAGCACCACCCGCGAATGCCATTGATGAAAAAATCGTGATTGTTGCTAATGCAAGTAGTTGGATTAAGCGAATTCGCATATTTTTAATCTCCGTGGTTTGCATCCATCGCGAGAGGATGAGTTAAAAAAAGTGCCGCTTCAGCACCGCAATTTGTGGTCTATTCCTGCAAAATAAACGCGTGAATAACCGCGTTAGCTCACTTTCTATAGACTGCAATATCATCATACTGTTCCCATTAAATATAGCAATAAACTACACTTTTCCTACAATATAGCATCATAGCTTGTAGCGATTTAACGGATAAATCTAAGGTATTATTGCGCATTTAATTTAAAATAGCGCACTATTTATTGAAGATATACCTGAAGAATGCATAATAATTGTCGTAGGTAAAAAAATTGTACTACTCTATAGCATTATTGGCTTTTCACCAAAATACAGTTGCGCTTATAAATCAAGGACTTGCTATGGCCACTCTACAAAAACTCGGGAAGGAAGAACGTTGCCCACTGGATTTAAGCCAAATGGGAATCGGGCGGGCGCCAGACAACGAAATCGTGGTAGAAGACGATACCGTGAGTGGTTATCATTCACTCATCACTGTCCGTCCCTCTGAACAGGACGACAGCGTCAATGAATACATCATCGAAGACCTGGAAAGCACCAACAAAACATATGTTAACAATAAGGAAATCAAAACACATTTATTAAAAAATGGCGATATTATTCGCGTCGGTGAAACCCGATTAAAGTTCTCAACCGAAAAATATCAGTCGCCCCCAAAAACTGATTTTATAAAGACCACCAAATTAACCACAAAAAAAGTCTCCAGTTTCTTATTCACCAAATAAGGAATAGGCTCGTAATAACTCACACTGAAGCAAACCGCCTCCGCCCCCGAAGTAATCAGCCAATACATATTTTGTATGACATTTGAATTTACGGCAATTCGCTGCCTCTGCCTGGCGATGGGGGAGAGCTAAAACGGAAATTTGTTAAGTATTACCATTTAAGTTAAACCTAAATTCATCCATCAGGTGCTTACTAAGCTTCTCTAACGCTTTGAAACAATTAAAATATTGTATTTACCGTCATCACTCAACAAAAGGCTACGCGACGGCTTGTAACGCACGTTTTTTTCGGCTCTGGCAGCGGCAGCATTGCGAATCGTTGTAATTGCACGCTATTGCGCCTCATTGTGACTCGCGACAGTCTCGATAATTTATCGTAAAAAACGTGCGTTACAGGCCGTCCAACTGATGATTTCAGGTTAAACCCTTTAGGCCATACAGCATTGATCTGATACTATTAGCCCTAGGTGAGCGAAGAAATAATGCCAGTATTTCCATGCATTTCTTAGCATATATTTCTTAGCATATAAAAAAAAGCCGCAAGCCTTTGCGAGACTAACTATAAATGAATAAACGCGCCGCAATGTCCCTTCAACACGAGATTGAACAAATGCGGAAAGTATACCGGAGTTATTAATCTTTATCGTAACGACTCAACCTAACATATCCTGTCGACAATAATTGCGCTGATTGCCTTTGATTTTCTCGCCATTAATATGTTTGAGAAAAAGGAAAAGCCTAGAGGGTGTAAATTAACATTTTTAGCACATCGCGAAGCAATCAGAGGTATAAGACTAAATAGATACCGTTTATTGATATCATTGCCGCGGCCACATGCCATTGCAAATATCATTACAGAAAACATTCTCCAATGCTGTCCCTGCTATACGACACCAAAAGGGAAATTTCACTATTAAAGAGGGAAAAATGACAAATTCGCGACTTTTGCAAGGACTGGCTTTATTTAGCGTTACGTTAATTGTATTGTATGTGTTATTCGACAAAACTGATGAAAACAAGATAAACCAAGATGATTCATCAACACCTCCATCAAGGGAAATATTGTCCTACGTACCCGCTGACACATTATTTTTCTTTGGTGGCCTGGAATCAGCTTTACTCAAGGATACATTAGACGTTTATACCGCAGGATATGGCTGGCTAAGCGATATAGACTTCTCAAATATTCTCAACGAGGAACAGCTAGCCCATGCATCTCCAGCAGAAAAGATGCTGGCAGGTTTGTTTTCAGAATACGCCCTTCTACTTCAAGACATACCAAACGCAACTAAAAACCTCGGGATAGGTGCTAAACTTGATAGTGCAGTATACACTGTTGGTGCAATTCCAGTATTACGATTCAAACTGGCAGACACATCTGTTTTTAATGCATTTATACGTCGAGCAGAACAAGCGGCGCACGTAACACCAGTACAAGGCAAGTTAAGCGGCACAAATGGCAATATAGCATTCAGCAGCTATAGCTTTGACAGAGCTAGCATTACCAAGCCCACCGAAACAAAACTGATTATTGCTGTTAATAACAATTATGCAATCATAACCCTAGCAACACCCCTAGAGGAACCAATTGCACGAAACACGATCATGGGCATCGACAAGCCAGATAGCTCCCTCGCAACAACATCACTGCTTTCTGAGATTAAAACAAAATATAATTTTCACCCCGCCTATTTGGGTTATATTAATCATCAAGAAATCATGAACGGTGTAACCGCAAGTAATAGCAATGATTTCAGCCGAATGCTGGACGTGCTTTTACAGCTAATAGATGAATATAAAACGGGCACGGCTGGCACTGAAACAACAAAAAAGAATGCCACAATGAACAGCAAGCCACTAGAGAACATTCGCACCGCAGAATGCCGGGCTGAGTTAATGGCAATTGCAGACTTGTGGCCTCGCACTGTATTTGGTTACACGGACTTCAGCGTTGATACCTCTCCAAAAAAATTCACGGCAAGCCTCATTATCGAAAGTCTCGATAGCGAATTTTTACAGGACTTAAAAAGCTTGCGCGGGTTTATTCCAGCAATAATACGCCAAATAAGTGACAAATTGCTGATAGGATTTGGCCTGGGTATAAACATAGATGCTTTGATGCCCTTCCTCACCAAAACGCTGCAATCTTTTGCGCAAAGCACTTATAAGTGTGAACTTTTAAGCAACACTCAACAGCTATTGGCTAACGCAAACCCGACCATGGCAGTGGGCATGATGACGGGGATGGCCGCTGGTTTACAAGGCATATCCGCCAGTATTTTAGCGTTAGATGGGTCGATGAATTTTAGTGCGTCAGGATCAATGCCGAACATTAAAAGCATTGATGCGTTAGTCACTATTTCAAGCACTAATCCGCAAGGAATCATCATGTTAGCGGCAAATTTCATGGGAGATATGCCAGCGTTAAATATTCCAACCGACGGAACGCCCATTGACTTACCCGTACCGTTACCATTACCGGATGGCAACACCGCTAAGATAGCCATCAAAGGCAAGCATCTTGTCGCCTATGTTGGCGACAAAGCTGAGCAAGCAGCAAACCAGCTAGCATCAGAAACATTGCAACCAAAAGGCCTATTGGCATTAAGCATGGATTTGGGTAAATATATGAAATTAATTGCCAAGAGTGCCGAACAGAATGCTGCTGAAAATCCAATATCACCGAAAGAATTGACAATACTTGGTAAAATAAGCGAAACGGAATCTCAATTTGTGGAATCGATTGATATCTCAGAGCAAGGCATTGTTATTGAAATGCAAATGACGTTTCAGTGATTTACCCTCTCTGTTGCCAGCAAATCAATTCAGCACGCGCCAGTCCTCAGCATGCATACATCGGCACGTACTTAGGGCACGTGTGTTATCGCCTGTTTGGCGTTCGGCTTTGTCACTGCATTCGTGCGGTGGCCAGATTAAGTGTATCTTCCTTTTGGTTTCATTCTAACGAAGCAAAAGCGCAGCAATCGTTGTGCTATTTCGCGCTATTGTGGGTTAGGTGCCGACAACGAGCTATAGGTCACAAGATTAAGCAGGTCTCATGACCTAACAGCGGGCTAAGACGGGCTGATAACGATAACATCCATTGAGGAATTAGGGGGGGGGGCGTAGAAAGAATAGAAAGATCGCACGGGGAATCTACTCACCTACTTAGCACTGCCTTCATGCCGCAATAATCCGACCGATCAGCTTGTCAAACTAAACGAACGCGTGCTTATTTTGCCGAATATACGCAGCGGCCTTTGAATAATTTTGTAGGTTGCCCGCAATTTTGCGTTCGTGCTGCGAAATTTGTTGATAGCGGTGATCCTCGGTATCGAAAATTGCTTCCAAATATTTGTATCGTTCTTCAACATCTGCTGGCGGTGTGTTATCAGGAAAAAGTGCTAAGGCCTGCATTATACCTTCGGCAGAATCCTCCGCACCGATAGACCGGTAAGCATCAACAAACAATTGATAATCAGGCTTGCTCGAAAAATCACTTTCGAAAAAATATTTAAAACCACGGTTATCGATAATTGTTTGAGCGGTAATCACTGCAACCACATTTTTTTCAACGTCTGGAATTGAATCAATATCGAAATCTTGCTTGGCAGTGATATACGCCACCACATTCATTATCAACGTTTCGTCGTCTTGTTCTTCAAGTATTTGCGATATATCCATCACTATCCATTCCTTCAATTTAAACAGATACAGCTACATTATGCTGACAATCGACTCTTTCACAGCGAACGGTTTGCATTTTCGCAATAAGCGTCGTGATTTTACCTACATGTTCATTTTTATTGTTTTTGAATATTACTCACAAACAAAATCAACGGGAAAGATTGCTGTAGCTCTTTGCTGTAAAAATTTGACATGGACACGCCCTTACTAAAACTAATATTATCGTTAACCGATAATTCCGACTTGGGGCCAGCCACCCACATAACACCGGACTCATTTACCACTTGTGCATATGTATACATGGAGGCTTGCCGAACAGCTTTTACCGTGCCGTGGTTTGGTAATCGAGGTTTAGTGTTTTTAATTTTATCCAGTTTAGCTTGATACCACTTCGCATCGTTTGATGTACCGTAAAAGCCAATGTCTTTATTCTCGTTAATAGATGCGTACTCCACGGTATTAAGGTATCGATCCTGATTAGTACCGCCGATGGCGTAAATCCAGTCTTTATATATCAACACACTAAACGTGGCTCGAGGCTCTGATAAGGGTGTCGTATATCGCCAATCCCCTAATTCGCCGCTCTCTTTTATATTTGCCACTTCAATACTGCTTAAATACTCCAAGCCAGTCAACCCACCAACGGCATACACGGAGTCTTTGTGGCTAGCACTGGCTAGACCATAACGTCCTGTTTGCAGCGGTGAGGTTTTCTTCCAGTCTTTAGCTCCGCCATCGTCTACGGGTATAGTCCATTCCACATCCGTAATACCAACACCCTTCGTTTCATCATGCCCACCCAGTACATAGGCATTACCGTGAGAGGCCTTGACACTATTAACGTAACGCGGAATCGTCATCGTATCTTCTTCCATCGTCCATGGGCCTAAATTACCATCAGGTAAAATTTCCGCACGCTCCACGTTATCCAGCAAGGCACCCGCAAAACCACCCAACGAATAGATAAAATTATCTTTAATAAATGTTTTTGAGCAACGGCGAGGCATCACCATGCCAGTATCGAGTGTCTTCCATAACCCCAAGCTACCATCTTCATTGACCTTCGCTCTTTCCACAGTCCTCAGCAGATTTTTTCCATTGGGGCCGTTCCCCCCGCCTACCACGTAGATATAGCCATCTTTCGTTGCGGCATCAACAAAACCCCGCTCCTCATTTAATACGGATGTTTGTTGCCAGGCGCTCAAACTACCATCTTCATTGATTTTGGCATATTCGGTAATGCCCACAAAATCTCTGCCATCAATACCACCAATCACATAAATATAACGACCTACCCCAACAACAGCAGCACCCGCACGAGGGGCAACAAGACTGCTCGCCTCTTTCCAGCCGCTTATCCATTGCTGCACCTGAGTATTTTTTTGAACAACGTCTTGACGAACACTTTGCACAGCATCCGTCTGAGCCTTGGTGGTAACTTGCTTTTCGTCCTGCTGCTCGTCATTAGAACAAGAGACCAGCACAAATAACGTAACCAGTAAAAACCCTATTGATTTATCAATCATGCTGCCTTCCCGTTCGTCATATCATTCCTCTAAACCATTGATTGCAAGAATGTCCAATTATTCAGTGATCTACTTAATAAAGGATCTGTAAAGAAATAACGTTGAACATTTTGCTTGCTCTATCCTTTCGTCTTCGGCGTTGCGCAAAAGCTTATAGACAACGAGCATGCGCCCTGATGGCAAATTGGGCCATTACAGTATATTTAATAAATGACGCAGAGTGTCTTCATCAAAGTTTTTTATAATTCTTAATTCTTGCTACACCTCCAAAACTGCCAACCCACAGACTGCCATCATCCGCTTCAGCCATCGAAAACACATTGTCTGCAAATAAACCTTGTGCTTTGGTGAAAACAACAAAACCGTCACCATCTTCTTTAAATCGCGCCAAGCCTTTATTGGTACCAATCCACAAATTGCCGTCCTTCCCCTTATTTAACATGAACACATGATTGCCAGGAAGACCTTCTTTAGTCGTATAGGTAGTCCACTTATTGCCATCAAAATGGGACAAACCACCGCCCCAGGTACCACACCAAACAGTACCGTCATCACTGATAACCATTGATACGATGTAGTTAGGATTAAAACCCACCTCTATATCTTCGCCGATACCTTGCTCAGCTTTCTGCGAGGCGTGATGCTTGGATGTCTTGGCTGGGTCATTGGTATAAGCAATATCATCTTTTACTTTTTCGTAGGACGCACCCAGACCATCTTTGTGCTGCCAATTGCTCCATTTTCTATCATTGTCCAATCTCGCAAGACCACCTTCTGTCGCAAACCAGATTTCGCCATTTTTACCGGCTTCAACACCGTAGACCCAATCGTTGGGTAACCCACCATCAGTATTTGCGACGGTATAAGTTTTCCAACCCGCAGCGTCATCCAAATCACCATTAGGAACAAAATTCACCCCAGACCAGGTGGCAATCCAATAATTACCTTTAGAATCCTCAGCAATATCATAAACAAATTGATCGGCAAGACCGTCGGGGATATTGTAATTCTTCCAGTTTTCCTCTTTGACATTGTAAATTGACATACCACCACCATAGGTGCCGAGCACGATATTTTCACGAACTTTGCTCACATGAAACACACCATTGGATAACAACTTACCACTCTTAACATCAAACAACTTATAATCATCCGTCTTTAAGTCGTAGCGAATCGCGCCTCCGGATGTTCCCACCCAAACCGCATCGTCAACCGCCACCATACCCTTTACATTACGATTGCCCACGCGAAAATGGGTAAAGCTGGGAGAACCAGGAGGAGTACTGGCATTCATATTCATGGGAGGATGTGCTGGCGGCATCGTAGCTCCTGCATTAGATGCATTAGCCTGTATTGTCCCTGCTGTTCCGGTTTGTGGTGCGGCAGGCGTGCTGGCGGGTATTGCAGTATTTTCTTTTTTTGACTGGCTAACCCCTACCGTGTACGCAGCAACAACGGCTGCCCCCATAACGACTACTACAATTGCTAAACTTTTTGCATTAATGTTCACTCATACCTCCGTCCTGACATACATTGTCATCGACACGCTATTACGAAAAATTCTTCTACACGCCAATCAATCTAATTATTTTTGTAACGACATCGCCTTATATCTACTCTATAAGCTGCCTGAATCACCGCGTTAAAAAGTTATGTTAAAAGTGCTCATTTATATCGGTAAACGCCGCGCTTTTTCTTTATTCTCGAACAGATCCAAGGCAAACTGAGTCGTTACTGAATATTTCGAAAACCAGGCTGAGTAGTTATTTACTCTTTTAAATCCATTTTACTGTCTTTTGGCGATAACAACCACACCATTGCGACTACCAACCCAGATCTCATTATTGTCAGTGTGCACAATGGCATAAATACTGTTATTTAATAACCCGTCATTTAGGGTAAACGTTTCCCAGGTACTGCCGTTATAATGTGACAAACCGCCATCGGTGCCAAACCAAAAATCCCCAGCGCTGTCTTGTGCCACCGCATACACAATATTACCAGCCAGACCATGCTTTTTTGTGTAGTTGGTCCACTGCTTACCGTCGTAATGACTCACCCCGCCACCCCAAGTACCGGCCCACACCGTTTGATCCTGAGCAACAGTCAATGAAAACACATAATTAGGATTATAAGTGCTCGTCCCTTGCGTAACGACACTCAAATCATGGCGAGAACGCGTGCCCAGGCCAGTATTGTCACTTAAGGGTAAATTTTCAACATTCGCGGCACCTAAGCCATCTTTGTGCGTCCAGGTTTTCCAATGGCTACCGTCGAACATGTTAATACCACCCTCAGTACCAATCCAAATTCGGTCCTGATCATCCACATCCAGGCCGTACACCCATTCATTAACAAGCTCTTGTAGGTAAGTATTAAATTCTTCACTCTCAGGATTGAATTTATTAAGACCTGCCCAAGTACCGATCCATAACGTACCGTCTGATTGTTCAGCAAAAGAGTAAACCCAATAATCGGCTAATCCATGCATCGGAAAGTAGGTTTTCCACTGCCCGTCTTGCAGGCTTGAGATACCGCCACCGTTAGTACCAAACCACTTACGCCCTTTTTTATCGACTAACATGCCAAATACGTATTCATTGGCTAAGCCTTGTTCTCGGGTGTAAGTATTCACCATGTTACGTGTAGGAATATCGATTTCCAACACGCCTACTGAGGTTCCTATCCAAAGTGATTTGACAAGTGGGTCAACAGCCATAGAACGAACATACACGTCATCCCCCACATTAAATGAATCTACCACCCGATAACCCGATGCTTTTAACTGCATCTGAGGCGCTTGGCCAGGACCAATTAGCGTCCTTTCCTCCAATAAAGGCACAGAAGACTGTGGCGCTGAGAGGGCAGGTTGAGACACTTCGGCTGGAGCATCTTCTGCTACAACCTCTGGTTGTTGGGGTTCGTCAGAACAAGCCACGACCATTGAGGCAAACGCCACTGCGGATAAAATTATTTTCAATTTATTATTGCTGTTTTTCATTTATAAAAATGTCCTTAAATAGGCAACTACATCCTGTATTTGACTGTCCGTTAACACTCCCCGAAATGACGGCATTATAGCTCTACCATTGTTAATTGTGTTGATAAGTTCAATATCGCCTTTCATCATTATACGACCACCGCGAAAGCTAGGCGTACCCGCAAGCTCACCACGACCGTCAGCACCGTGACATCCGACACAATACTCTGTATAGATAGGGGAACCGGCAAATGGATCACCAGCATTGGCTATAGTAGCCATCATTAGCAGATAGATTGAAATTACTGCGGAAAAGATTCGACCGTCCACTCCCTCGCCCTCAAGTCGATTTAAAATCAGCATTGCCCACGATACCAACCGGTAAACACTATTAGCTGTAACCGAATTTAATAAAACCTGGCAATTTCCCTCATTAATATAACCATTATCACAGATTTGATTCAAGCCGTTGTATTTATAATAGGCTGGCTGCCCACTCAAGCCAGCAACGTCAAAACGCCCTGCCGCCTAATTTTCACATTACAACAGTCTTTTTCGCCATAGTGACCTTAAATGCTATATCGCATTTTTATTGTTAGCAACTGATAATGTTTAATTGTTACTTTATATTGTATAAAAAATATTGTATAAAAAAATCCCGACCTCTACCCTATTCGGCCTCTCCTCTAGTATAAACGATCCACAAGTTCCCATACAAAGCAATCTAAGGAACAACACCGTCAATGTTGATTATTAAGCCGCCGGAACCTACTTTTATAACATCCGACGCCCCCGCTAAGTCGCCACTCTGAGGCATTGCATTACCACTTTTTGAAATGCGCGCCCCAACGATAACTTCCTGAAACTTAGATAGCTTCATTGCCGGGTTCATTGCTAAGGAATCATCCAAGGAAAACGTTAACGGTAAATCGCTTACTTGTTTGCGTATAATAGCCAATGGCATGCGAGGCCCGTTAGCTGCTCTTGCAAATATAAAAACGGTATCGCTAGGGGATACTTTTGTCTGCAATGAAGCGTCTAATGATACCACACCCGACACTTTTAAGCTTCCCTCTTCCCCGTCACTTTGCGCTTGCGTTGTCGAGACCGATGCAACATCAGTACTGCCTGGCATTCCTAAAAAGCCTTTTACCTCCGCAATATTACGTTGCACTTGGATATAATCTTCCGATCCCTCTGGAAACGTTTGTATAAGTTTTTCCCAGTATTCCAGCGTTGCCTGATAATCTTTAGATTGATAGGTAGCTGTTGCAGCCAACCACAATGCTTTTTGGTGAAACGGTTGAATTTCCATCGCCTTTTTTACCAACTCATAAGGTTTACCTGCCATATTTCTACCGCTGGCCATCGCCAATGCATCCGCATAATCCGTCAGTAAGTTAGGTAATTCAGGGTTCTGCTCTCCCGTCATACTGACTACACGAGCAAACGCATCACTGGAACCCTGATATTGTTTCAAAAAATAATATGAACGCGCCAACATGGCCCACGCCTCCAAATCATCAGGATTTTCCTGTAAATGATCCTGAACCCTGCGAACTTGCTCCTCCAAAGTACCTTCATGACCTTGCGTTGTCATTGCACCAGCCTGAAATTTATCCGGCTCCAACCCCTGCTCTTCACCCAGTTTGAGATACAAACTCACGGCCATTATCGGTACAGCCAAACCGACAACAATAGCCGCCCCGGATGCACGAGAGGAAGAAGCATTACCAACGGAGCCTGTTTCAACCTCTTTTTTTGATACATCACCAATTAGAGCACGCTCCAAATCTGCATGCGCCTGATCAAACTGATCGGCAGTAATCGCACCACTATCTAGGTCGGATTGCAGTTCTACAAGTTGGTCTTCATAGAGCAATACGTTAATTTGTTCACGCTCCAATACATCTGTTTCAATGTCGCGTTGCAACAATGGGGGCAAGAGAAATAAAAGCGCAGCAACCATTAACAACAGCGCAACAATCCAAAATACCATCATGTTTTACTACCCTCTGCCTCATTTTTAACCTTCGATGAGATTGGATTTGACGTCAATATTGACTTCAAATCTTGGCTCTCCCGATCACTTAGCGGCGCATCAATGATGCTTTGCTTGCGTTGACCCAAATTTCTCACCAGTAACGTAATACCCACAATCAACAATATAAATGGTCCAACCCATAACACGTAGGTGCTTGGTTTAACGGGTGGCCGATAGCGCACAAAATCGCCATATCGTTCCACCATATAATCGACAATATCGTCTTGTGTTCTACCCGCCTTCACCATGTCGCGTACTTGGTTTTTCAAATCAACCGCCAGCTCAGCATTTGAATCGGCGATGGTTTGATTTTGACATACTAGGCAACGCAATTCTTGGGATATTTCATTAACGAGCTTTTCCATGACCGGGTCTTCCGCCATATGCTCTGCTTCCTTTGCTAGCACGGTTTGCGTCCCAATCGATACTGCAACAACGGTACCTAATAACAGTAAAGTTAACGAATGTTTTAAGACGAACATGCTTTTCTCACCTCACTAATTGCCGCAACATCAACTTGTTCGCTTTTATTCAGCTCTTCGACAACCGGCAATACACATGCACGTAGCTCAGAGCGGGTTAATGGCCCAATTACCTTATGGCGAATCACGCCCTGTTTATCAATAATAAACGTTTCAGGCACACCATAAACACCATAGTCAATACCAACCTTACCCTGATAATCGACAACACTCAACGTGTAGGGATCACCATGTTCTTCCAGCCAGCGACGCGCCTGATTAGGGGCATCTTTATAGTTCAAACCATAAATGGGCACCGTGCCATTGCGCGCCATACTGACTAACAAGGGGTGTTCCTGCCGACAGGCAACACACCAGGAAGCCCACACATTCAACAACCACACTTTTCCAAGTAGGTCTTTATTTGAGAACAACTCATTCATATTATCCAATTTTTGCAGTTGAAAATCGGGAGCAGATTTATTAATAAAAGGCGACGGAACCTCTCTTGGCTTCAAACTCAACCCCGCATATAAAAAACCTGCAAGAATAATAAAAATGACTAAAGGCGCTAAAAATCGAACCATATCAAGACTCCTGAGTGACTGCCGAACCCTTGGCATCAACCAGTTTATCCTTTGTTTTTTTCGTTTTCAGCGCCTGCGCGACCCGGGATACCAAGCGATAACGACGATCAGTGACCGCTAACAATCCGCCCAGAGCCATAATAAAAGTACCTCCCCAAATCCAATCCACAAATGGTTTATAATAGATACGAACACTCCATGCTCCGTTTGACACCGGTTCACCCAGCGAAACATATAAGTCACGCGTAAATCCTGTATCAATTGCCGCTTCAGTCATCGGCATGGTTTGCACGGTATAGATACGCTTTTCAGGAAACAACACCGTTTCTAGCTCGCCATCTTTCTTAACAACCACTTGGCCACGATGGGCAGTATAGTTTGGACCCTTTACTTGAGAGACACCTTCAAACACAAAATCATATCCACCCAGCGCAACGGTATCGCCCACTTCCATGCGCATGTCTTTTTCAATTTCGTAACTGGTTACCATGGTGACGCCAATAATAAATACCGCTACGCCAAAATGCGCTGCGCACATACCAAGAAAACTATTTGGCAAGGCGATAATTTTATTAAAAACGTTACCGGTATTCTTGCTCTTTATAACCCGTTCGCGAATGATCAAAAACACACTAGACATGACCCAAAACGCCATGGTGAATCCTAGGCTTCTTATCGCCCCCCATTCACCCATCAATATCGGCGTTAATAACCCCATCACCAGACTAACCACGGCCGCCCAACGCAAGCGCGTTACAATATCGGGTATGCTTGCCTGCTTCCAGCGAGCAATTGGTCCAACCGCCATTAAAAACACCGCAGGCGCCATCAACGGCAAAAATACGGCATCGAAATAAGGAGGACCCACCGATATTTTCCCTACATCCAGCGAGTCGAGCAACAAAGGATATAGCGTACCCAGCAATACCGCCGCACAAGCCACTATTAACAACACGTTGTTCGTTAGTAATGCTGCTTCTCGCGAAACAAGAGAAAACCGCCCTCCAAGCCCTACTTTAGGCGCACGCCACGCAAATAAAGCTAACGATATACCGATGGTCAACACTAATAACATAAGAATAAATGCACCACGCTCAGGATCAGTCGCAAAAGCATGCACCGACGTCAAAACACCAGAACGCACTAAAAACGTGCCTAACAAACTTAAGGAAAAAGTAAAAATAGCCAGCAACACTGTCCAGTTTTTAAAACTACCCCGCTTTTCGGTCGCTGCCAGCGAATGAATCAACGCCGTACCCATCAACCAAGGCATGAATGATGCGTTTTCCACAGGATCCCAAAACCACCAACCACCCCAGCCTAATTCGTAATAAGCCCACCAACTGCCTAAACCAATACCTAGCGTTAAAAACAACCAAGCGACGGTGGTCCATGGGCGCGACCAACGCGCCCAAGCCGTATCCATGCGCCCACTGAGTAATGCCGCAATGGCAAAAGCAAAGGCAACCGAAAATCCCACATACCCCATGTAGAGCATTGGCGGATGAATAATTAGCCCAGGATCCTGTAATAACGGGTTTAAGTCACGTCCATCCAGCGCAGCAGGTAACAAACGGTCGAACGGATTGGAGGTTAAAATCACAAACAAATAAAAACCAACAGAGATTAGTCCCATCACTGCTACAACGCGAGCCACCATGTCGTCAGGTAAATTTTTACTAAAAATGCTCACAGCAAGCGACCATACAGCGAGTATCAACACCCATAGCAGCATGGAGCCCTCATGACCACCCCATACCGCAGAGACACGATACATCATGGGCAATAAGGAGTTGGATTGCATTGCCACATATCGTACAGAGAAATCATTCTGGACAAAGGCGTAAACTAAACACGCAAAAGCTAACGCAACGAATACAAACTGAGCTTGCGCTGCGGGACGTGCTAGAGCGATCCAGGAACGATACCCCAATTGCGCACCAACAAGCGGCAACACACCTTGCACTATTGCCACGCACAAAGCCAAAATCAATGCAAAATGACCAAGTTCTGGAATCATACCTGCTACTCCTACATAATACGTATCTGGTTAGTTTACTTGCTTTCTGATGATACCAAGGAAGCGCTCGTTGCTTGTTTTGCCCTTTCCATTGCATCCTGTACTTCAGGCGGCATATAGGACTCATCATGCTTTGCGAGTACTTCATGTGCTATAAATACCCCGTCATCATTCAAACGTCCCTGAGCAACCACTCCTTGCCCTTCGCCAAACAAATCGGGCAGTATACCTGTAAAAATCACCGGAATCGTCTGAGCACGGTCGGTTACTACAAAATGCACTGTTAAACCATCGTCCTCTCGCTTCATGCTGCCTTCTTCAACAAGACCACCCAACCGGAAATCATGATTAGCTGGCGCCTGGCTAGCCTGGACGTCACTGGGACTAAAAAAGAACACCATATTGCTTTGAAAAGCATTAAAAACCAAGGCTGCCGCAACACTCAAGCCACCCAGACCGACAACAATAAACATCAACCGTTTATGTCTTGCTTTCATATCATTCACCTAATTACCCAACAAAATTCGATTCAATAAAGCGTCTTTCGCTTACACGAATACCTGCACAGACATCCCGACGTCTGCTACCGTCCACCATAACCAATGAGTTACTCTAATCCTACTTGAAAATGGGCATTCATCTTCTCTATTTGAGAGATTCACCCCAGCCCTTAATTACCGTACCACCCCATTATTGGGTAGGCGAAAATGTACTCAATCTGAGCTCTGCGTGAACGCAGAACGACTCAAGTGCAATAACGCCGAGCACCAAATAAGAACGTTATTTATACAGCTATCCCTTGAGTATTTATCGACTACACGATAAAGCAATTAACCATCACAATTATCACCGTTACGACACTTTGTTATTCAAACGACTCAAACGCGCCAAGCGCTTGGTAACGGTATGCTTGGCGCGCACCACCAGATAAATTTCGATGGCAATGAATAATGCTGTAACACCGTATGAACCCCATACATAGAATCCATATCCACCAATATGAAAAAAATCTGCTATCGCATTCATTTTTGACCACCGACCAATCCCTGCACCCACGACGTTTGCCGCTCTCGCTCTAATATCTCGGTTCTAACTCGCGCCAACACTACTGCAATGGTATACATCCAACAGGCCAATGCTACGATGATCATACCCCAGAAAATTGCGGGGTCGACCAACTGCTTGGTTTGCGTTGGCGTTACTGAAAACCCCTGATGCAAGGTATTCCACCAGCGCACCGAAAAGTAAATAATAGGGATATTAATAACGCCAACAATGGCCAATAAACCACTGGCTCGGGCTGCCCTTCGCGGATCATCAATAGCTGACTGAAGCGACATAAAACCAATATATAAAAATAACAAAATCAATTCAGAGGTCAAACGAGCATCCCACACCCAGTATGTACCCCAACTAGGACGCCCCCACAAAGCACCGGTCCATAACGCCAGAAATGTAAACATCGCGCCGGTCGGTGCCAATGCTGTGGCCATCATTTCAGACATTTTGATATTCCAAACCAAACCGATAAAAGCATAAACGGACATCACAACATAAATAAACATGGACATCCAGGCTGCCGCTACATGTATAAAGATGATGACATAATATTCTTTTTGGTCAGACAAGACTGGCGGCGCAACAAAAAAGCTAATATATAAACCAACAATCGCGAAAATGGCGGCTAGCCCCGCAAACCAAGGTATAAGCTTACCCGCTAACGGATAAAAGTTTCGTGGCGAGGAAAAATACATCCAGATAATTGAATTTTTAAAACCCATAAGATAGCTACTTTAAATTTATATACGTGTTATGACACTGATAATGTGATTAATTCACTCAAACACAATTAATCCAAACTAATACGCAATGCCGCTGCTGTTGAGAGGGGAGTAACCACTAGCGCACCAATGAAAAAAGCCCCTAATATCGATAGATGCGCATCAGCCCCCAAGCCAGATGCCGCAGATTCCACTGCGCCTGCGCCAAAAATGAGTATGGGAATATACAGCGGTAACACCAATAAGGAGACGAGCACCCCGCCGCCTCGCACTCCCAACGTAAGGCCTGCACCAACAGCGCCAATTAAACTCAACGCAGGCGTGCCCAACGCCAACGTAATCATCAATAAGATGATCGCATCACCATTAAGCCCCAACTGCATGCCCAATAACGGTGAAAACACAACCAATGGCAATCCAGATAATAGCCAATGTGCAAATACTTTACTGAGTACCATCATTGAAAGCGAATGCGGTAACAGCAGCATCTGCTCCAATGTACCATCATCGTAATCATCCGAAAATAAGCGCCCTAGGGACAACATTGCGGCAAGTAATGCAGCAACCCATATAACTCCTGGTGCTATTTGCCGCAATGTCTCAAGCTCTGGCCCGACACCCAACGGAAAAAGACTAACAACGATAAGAAAAAAGAATAACGTTGTTAATACATCAGCCTTGCGGCGCATAGCCAACATTACGTCACGCACCAACATCGAGCGCCACGCAAACAACAAACTACCTTCACTCATGCGCTCAAATCAACTTCTTTTATAATACCCGCATCAATTTTCACATACTGATGCGTGGTTAAAATCACCATACCGTCCGCCGTTAAATGATCGGCAATCAGGCGTTTGAGATACTCAACAGCATGAACATCCAAAGCGGTAAACGGCTCATCCAGTATCCAAAACGTTGTTTCACTTAATAGCAACCGTGCTAGAGCAACCCGTCTTTTCTGACCTTGAGACAACACTTTCGTGGGCAAATCCTCTCTACCTGCTAACCCCATATCATCAAGGGCGCGCAATATACGCTCTTCAGATAAATTTATACCAGATAATGAGCTGGAAATCTGCAAATTTTCGATGGCACTAAGCTCACCCTTAATCCCATTTAAATGCCCCAAATAGGTTAAAGCACGATTATATTCATCCCGCAGGGAGCGAATACTCTCACCACGCCATAACACATCACCATCTGCAGGCAACATCAAGCCACAGAGGGTACGCAGTAAACTGGTTTTACCGGCCCCATTAGTTCCGCGCAAATGCAGAAGTTCACCGGCCTGTAATGTAAAATTCAAACCTTTAAATAAGCGATGATCACCACGCACGCACTCAAGTTCACGTACTTCAAGCATTTTTTTGCCTTTGTGTATTACTTAATCATCACTGAATCACCACTGATCCAAGATCCCCAATTACAATGAGTCTATCATTTTTTTTATGAAATCCTCCAGGGTTTAATGTTGAGATAGTGTATTTATCCACTTCATTTCGATTTAACTCTTTTAATCTATTATTTATTTGTCTTTATTGTCAAACAATATAGAAGATTTTCACGATTACCTCGGGAGTATCATCCTGACAGCAAATAACACAAATCCCGCAACCAACTAAAACGATATAGCCAGTATTTTATACAACAAAATCAGTAACTAACGATCTATAAAACAATACCGCCAGAGTGATAATAAATTAAGACCCTCGCCACCTTTATCCCTCAGAACGATATATATGGCGCGACTATGCCCCTGATCCGTTGCATTAGGGAAATGAAAAACCCAATAACTTGCCCTTTATCAAAAAATGACATAACAACGACGCACCCTGATCTAATTATTTTTTTTAGATATAACACCAAGGGATCATCACCCATCAATATACTCAACTGCTTTACTAGCGGCATATCGTCTTCAAGGCACGGAAATGGGCGCACCCCAAGAACACTTCTTCCAGGGCGTAAAAGACGCAAGGATAGACAAGCACAATGTTCAAGTCATTTCTTTACTGACCCTTAGCGCCTCCAGCTCTTTTATTAACTCAGGCGCATCCCAGTCACGCCAACCTTCAATAACCTTTAGTAAAGTGCCACTTGGACTAATGATAAAGGTGGATGGGAATACTCTGATACCAAATATGTCGTTTGCGACCACCATTGCAGGGTCCAGGTAATTTTTGAATGTTACTTTACGGTCTATTAAAAACTCACGTACAACATGGTCATCGTCATCAACAGAGATACCAACGACAGTAAATCTCTTCTTATCCAGTATAGTAGACAGGCGATCCAGGCTGGGCATTTCGTGTCGGCACGGAGCGCACCAAGTTGCCCATAGATTAATAATCAACACTTTTCCGGTTTTAATCCGTAGGGTTTCATCCTGACCATTTAGTGCTTTAACCTTTATATCATTGATCTGTTGTCCGACGTGCACGTTGAGAGACGAGTTTCTTTCATCGCAGGATAACAGAAAAACGACGACGCAAAGTAACGCTAGCAGCTTGGTTATAAAAGCATATGCAGCGAATGCAGATCTAAGGTTTTGATGACTCAACTTTTTCCACTCATTCACCAGACCTTCGATACAGCGTTGGCGATTTGATTAATTGGTGGTATAGCGCTAATCGTGTGGATTGCGCCGCACTGTACTTTGAGGCTTTAGCTGTGGTTGATGGGGAGAGGTAAACCGACCACCATCAACATCAATGCTTTCATTGTTTTTTTCGATACTCGGTTTACGGCCCAGCTTAGTTTCCAATTCCCAAATAGCCGCACGCGCTTTTGTTATATAGGGATCATCTGCGGGTGAAAGATGAATATAACTATGCATAGCGCCCAAGGCAGCACCATAGTCTTCAACACCTTCAAAAGCCGCTGCCAAACCATAATAAGCGTTAACCTGATTGGGACGAAAATCAATCGCTTTTGAAAAGGCATTCACTGCCGTGACGTAATCATCAATACCCAAATAAGCGTAACCTAAATTCACGTACGCTTCTGGCATATTAGGCTGAATTTTAATAACTTGATCTAACGCTTTAATGGCATACTCATATTGCCCCGCATGCAATAGGGCAGCGGCCTGATCAAAACGTCGTATTAATAATTCAGCCTGTTGTTTGGGCAGTCTTTCCAAAAAATTCTGCTGGGTGGTGATTGTCTGGCGAGGAGAATCGATGTTTTCTGTGGCACTAACCGGCTTGCGATATCCTTGCACTTGCGTAGTCGTTTGTAATGCTGGCCTTGACTGTGATTGCAGCGAAATAAATTGTGGGGGATGCTGCTTCGCCAAGCTTACAAAACCACTGGCTATCACCAATATGGCGCCAACGGCTGAAATTGAAACAAGATTTTCAAAATTAACGTTGTTCATTTTACGTAAATTGCCGATAGTGAATGGCAAATTGGTTTTTTGTCAATAAACCCAACATCAAACCATCCCTTTATGTGCCGCAGAACTAATATAGGGTGTACCAAAATAAGTTGCAAACGCCATGGCGAATATACCAATGATCATTAGCCCACTCACCCAGGTCGGCACCCGGTAACTGAGACGCACATGCAAACCGATTGCCAAAAATAACCACGTTAAAAATGCTGATGTTTCCAGGGAATCCCAAGCCCAATAACGACCCCAGGCATCCTGAGCCCACACCGCACCGGCAATTAGCATCAAACTATCAAACACCAAAGCTAGCATCATAAAACGCCACGCAAGATGGTCAACAACAGCATCGGACGGCATACTACTGAACCAGCGTTGCCCACGTTGCGTGCGCCGAAGCACCATGACACCCGCGAGTCCTACTCCCGCCAATAACAATGCGAGAAACACCTTACCTAAACCCACATGCACCCATTTCCAAGAATTATAATAAGTTGCAGGAAAATGACTGGCCGTGGGTTCCAGAATCAGCACCCAACTGCCTAAAATCCACATTACGGGCAATACCACCACAGCACTTGGCCTCAACCCTGGCAGCCGCCAATAGAGCAAGAAAAAAATAATACCCAAACTCCATAACTGGCTCACTAATAACTCGAACAAACTGATCCAGGGGCCATGACCAATACGAATCCAACGAGCGGCAATCGCCATCGTCAAGAGCAATATCCCAACGACCAAAAATATCATCACCACATGTTCGTGTCGCTTGGTTTTAACAAACGGCACACCAGCAAAACGTGGAACCACCCCCCACATGGCAATGAGCGTCGCCACGAAATAAGCCCCCAAACCGGCCCATAACCAGGGTAATTCGGATACGATGCCGTTCATGATTGATCCTCCATCGCCACATTACGTTTCGTGGAATGATTGTCGTTTATCATCATTTTTTTAGAAGTTTCCGCTACCGATGCTTCCACCATCCAGGGTTGCACATTCATTTTTTTCCAAAAATAGTACCCTAAGCCCATGACTCCGGCAATTGAAACGAAAAACATCCATTGTATAGTTGGATCATAAAATAACCGATATCCCATCCACATCCTGAGATCATCAAACTGCAAACGACCATTACCAAGCTGCACAAATCCACCAAGCGGCACCTCATACCGATTGGCAGAAGTCACCACAACTAATACACCACTGGAACTGCCCTGTTCTAACACCCAAGCATTTTTTTCATCCATATTGGTACGCAACTGCAACCAAAACTTAATTTCATCACCACCGGGTGGCGTCCATCGATTATCCTGTTTGTATTCAAACAGAGGATAAGACGGCATATTAACAGTACCGGTGACTGCTTCGCCCTCATCTGGCACCCAGGTTAATACTGAGGTAAACCCTTTATTGAATGTTGTATAAAATCGATAGCCATTAATAATCAATGGGCGGTCGTCACCAACAACTTTGTCCTGCCACTCACCGCGCTTATTTTTGATTTTCACTTGGCTATGAGTCAAGCCTCGCTGCATACCTGGAGCATATTGAACACTAAAAGGACCTTGCACAAAACTGACATCATCAAGATTCCCCCCATGCAGCGGTCCAGATTTGATTTCTTGCAAATTTTGCCGGGCAAACACAGAACCCACCACCAATTCTATATGTGCATCCATATGAGTCAAACGCCCTACAGCGGCTAAAATCACTATAACCAAAAGGCTCACATGAAACACCAACAAGCCAGACTGCTGGTTAATACGGGGATTTGTTAGAATAGCTGCCGACAAATTTACCACTAACAAAATCATTGGTACCACTAAAACCCAAACAGGAATATCTGTCGGGTTACCGTAACTTAACGACGCACCAACCCCCAGCAAGACCATACCCACCAATGTAAATTTGAGTGATGCCAGTTTTTGGATAATAGTTAGCATTATTGATCATACATAAAGTAAAAAAGCAGCGATCGATTGGCCATCACACAGCACCAACGCCAGACAATTATATGCTTACATATTAATTACTGATGTTACGCACCCCTGATTATGAATCAGTCAGTTACGATTTTTCGCAAACGCCATAGCCTGCATTCCTTTTATTAAGGCCGGCGTAACATCAGTGAATAATATGGATTATCTGACCATTCAGTTCAGATTTAGTTACCGAAATTGTCTTGATATTGCCATTGCCACTGGTGGAAAGGCTAAATTTATTTTCCCTGTATAAGCAAGCTGGCCATTATCATTGCTTATAGTGTATTGGGTAAGCGCATTTTCACCTTTATTGATTGTGTACAGGTACTGCCCGCTGGGATCAATAATCAACGAAACCGGATCGCCTCTGGTTGACAACGGCACAGCGATTTCTTTCAACATGCCATAAGCACGATCCATACTAAATTGAGTAATATTTTTACTGCTTTCATTTAAAACGTAAATATATCTCCCTTTAGGATGGTATACTGCGGCAATGGGTGCATCACCCACCTTTACAGTTTCTAAATTTTCTTTAATGGATAACAAGGCCCCATTGTCGACTTGCACATAATACATTGATGCTTTACCCGTTTTTTTATTTACAACCATTGCAAAGCGCCCGGTGGGATCAATCGTCAGCAATGTAGGGGTATCTTTGAAAATAAACGGTGAGCCATAGGCGGTAATCTCAAATATTGCAGGTTTAACGGCCGATCGATAACGATACACTGCAATCGAGTTATTCCCTCTCCGATTCACAAACGTATAACGCGCATGGGAATCTAAGCTCATCGACAATGGTTGATGCCCTAGTTTTAAAGGCGAGTCCTGAGCTTCCGCCAATTGCCCTGTTTTGGCATGAATTAAAAAAATTGACAAATCTTCAGTATCTTTATTTAGCACATAAATATACCAACCATTGGCATCAATAGAAATTTGACTCGGATTTTTCCCGGTCGCATAAGGAGAGCCTTCGATTTCTGTCAAATTACCTGCTGTGTCAATACGATATGCCGACACGTTATTGGACCCTGCATTAGCAACATAAACAAAGCGGTTCCGAGGATCTTGTGCAACCGCAACAGGATCTTTCCCTGTTTTGCTACGGGATAGCGCTTTTAAATGACCTGTGCTTGGGTTAACTTCATAGTTAATCAACGATTGCTGCGTTTTATCAACAACAAATGCATATTTAGGGGCTATGCTTACGGCATTAGGCATTGAGACTAGCTCAACATCAATGGCGCCAGCACGCGCCATCGCCAGGTCTTTAAATACCAACTGTCCTGTCTCGGTATTGACTTCAAAAATAGTGGTGTTGTTAGAACTAATATTGGCGACAAATGCCCTGGTTCCTGCCTCATTAAAGACAATATCAACAGGCTTCAATCCATTCGTGGCAAAGGGCGAACCATCGATATGAGTCAAATGCCCCATTGTGCCCACCTGATAACCCCATACATCGTTCGACCCCCACGTTGAAACATACACAAATTTCCCCGATGGATGTGCAGCGACAGCGTAAGGTGTTAACCCTGTCTCTTTAGGCTGATCAATGAGACTCAAATCACCATTTTGCTGGTCAACCCGAAACATGGAAATACTGGCTGCCGCCCAATTGGTCACATAAACGAATTGCCCCGATGGATGCGAAGCAATGTAATACGGCATACCACCCAAATTAACCCCTGCAACATCAGGCAATATGGCGTAAGTATCATCAAAGGGGCCCTCCTCTCCAGCAGCAAATGGTGAACGAAGCAACTCAGCCAATGTCCCTGTTTTCTGATCAACACGATAGGCAGAAATATTATTAGTATAAGCGTTGGATGCATAAACAAACTTGCCGGAAGGATGCACACTCAGACTTCGAGTTCGTTCACCGGATTTAAAAGGAGAACCGGGTACGTAATTCAGCGCACCAGTGTTTTGATTGACCCGAAAACCAGCAACGCCCCCGCCTCGGCCAGCAACATACAAAAACTCACCAGTGGGGTGAAATCCGTAAGAAAACGGCGACCTCAGACGGGAATCAAAATGCGATTCAGGCGTTTCCTCCAGCCAGCCTGTTACCGGGTCTATTTTATAAATCGGAACAGTATCCACTGTCCGCGATGCTGCATATAAAAATTTACCAGAAGGATGGACAATAATCGCTGACGGGTATTTATCCTTGGTGAACACCATTCCGTTTGGAAACATCAAACCAGTTTCGTCAACCAGATAACTGGAAATGGTGTAATCATAAGGGCTTGCAACATAAGCGAAACGTGTTGCAGCAAGACTGCTACCCACTAAGCAACAGAGAAATAACGAAATGATTAACGGGTTGATTTTAACACCAAAGCAACATTTGAAACACGGCAACATCGTCACTATTTTAAGTTAAGTTTCATCACAGAAAAAGGCATTGACATCGAAAATAATTAGCGAATTTCGAGTTTTAACTTGCGAAACGGCCACACCTAATCAGCAACGAAAAACCATCAATCATTACGTCAAAAATTATTCTCAAAAACAACATGCCATGCTTACATCACAGCAGTGTGATAACTATCACCACAAATCATTATGGCAAGTTATTACAAGCTTCGCTGCTCATCATCATCCAATTAACGCCAGTGGCACTGTTTCCAGGTGGTCCAGCCGAACCACAGGCATTAGGCACCCAGTTACCACTAACTTGAAAAGTCACTATCTTATTTGCTGCTCGGTTGTAGTAAGGCCCACGAGTAAAAGCGGGAGCTCGCCCACGACCACCGCCCATCATGCCACCACCGCCGCCAGCACCATTACGCACTTGCGTGCCTGGGGCCTCGTTACCCTCTGGCCCAACGTCATTTAAGTTGACCAATAAATTTTTATTTTTCCAACCATGGGGAATTGCAACATGACATAAGTTGCAACGCCAGTTAGCGACGATATTGGTATGATATGTATGTAAGTTATTTGTACGCCCCCCCATACCACCCATACAACCACCGCCGCAGCCCGGAACGGAAAACCCGCTGTTGTTAGCGCGAACACCACCACCGCCCATGCCGCCACCCATACCACCACCAAGAGAACCATTGCCATATTGATCATAGACATGGCATTTAAAACAAAGGTGGTCTTCCGAACCTGGACCGCCAGTACCAAGATTACCCGTGCCGTCAACATCAGTAACGCGGTTACCACTCCATTGACCTTTCAACAAAAAATCGTTATTCGAACCGTGAGGCCCCCAAGGAAAACCATCTTCACTATTACCACCAACCACTTTAGGACGCGGTACTACGCCATCATTAGTATCCGTATCAGAACCATGGCAATCAGTGCAATACATGGTTTGAGTACCAAGCTCTTGAAATGGTACCCGCCAGTTAGTAGGGTCCGCATTGCCACGTATTGGCCCGGTGCGCCTGGTTTCCCGCATCACTGGGTGCCAGGAACGATGGTTATTGGTTGTATATGCCAGTGCGGCACCTGTTGGGGAACCCGATGTACCCTCACCCATATGATCTTGCGGGGATTGAAACTCCATTGCCTGATTAGTGTAAGTGGTCAAATCATTGGTGCCGGGCGCAGTGCCGCCAGTAAATGAACCCAACATTGGGCGTTGTGGTGCAGTACCAAAGTTATTGTTGGCATCGTCGAAAGAATAGTTGGAATGACATTTTAAGCAAACCTGGTATTCGCGGGTTACATATGGACTGCCAACCGCTGTGTTGGCTCCAACACTCGGATTACCCCGCTTAACATCGAAACTAATAGGAATGCTCATAAATTCTGACGAACCATAAATCGGCTCGACCCCCCAAGTGCCCCGCAACACACCGGAAGCAAGATTGTTATGCGGCGTAGTATGGTCATGGGTACCGGCTGCATCAGGCACGAAAGGATCATCATTGAACTGGCGGTTCTTAATCACCCGGTGAGGATTATGGCAATCAGTGCATTCAGCATGCCGATTGGTTAAATTACCGAGCCCCATATTATTAGGGCTTTCAATAAAGTCCTTGCCCAACCCGTTGGGATCAACAACATTAATATTCGGTGTGCCGATATCATGTACTTCACGTCTCGCCGGCTGATCACTATTGGCGATGGGCATATGAGTGCGCATCGTGGTAAAGTCAGTTTTTATGTCAGGAACCTGGAAATTCGGATCAACACCTTGGTTGACCAAAGTGTTGCCGTCTGCCGAGTGACACGCGTAACAGGTTTCCTCAATAGCTGGCTGACCATCTCCTTGTTTAATCATATATCCTGAAGCTGATGCAGCAACAGAACCGTCAGTGCCTTCGCGAAGTAATCGCCGTGATCCTTCCACAGTATGGGTATCATGACACGCCAAACAGGCGCTTTCCCATACTTGCGTACCGTCACCTGAAGTAGGAAATTCCCGAACTTGCGCTGCGGCAACGGTGTAGGTTTCATCTGCCACAGACGGATTGGCATGTGCTGAATCCACCCAACCTGCTTTGTTGTGGCAAGCTAGACAAATAATATCATTGGCCGCATTAAATATGCCTTCTTGCGGACGTACTTTTTGGAAGCGATTCAACCGCAAAAACTTAATGTTCTCCGTTGGGTCGGTACTGCGAATATGTGGATCATGGCAACTGTTACATTGCACTAACCCCCCCGTCGTTGTACCGGGATCCGGTTCTAAATGAATATATTCCGTTTTGGTCTGGCTAGGATTTACCGGCCATGGGTCGACCCCCCTAACAACAATGCTGTCTTCGACACTTGGGAAACGTAGCTCACCATCAACTTGCGCTAAATTGGCATCAAAGCGCACGGAAATTGGGTGATCATTGGTTAAATCAGTCCCCAGATAACGGGTAAAGCCTGTGTTTACGCCCTCGCCCGGTGCCATGGTGCCACCAAGTCCAGTGCCCGTCATTTGAATATCTTCAGTGAGTCCTGATCGGTCAGTGAAAGAACCATTAAGCACATTGACGGCACCAATAGCCAAAGTACCATCATGACAAGACAAGCACAGCTTAGAGGAACCATTGGGTTGTGGAAGCGGTTGCGCCGCAGCATTCGGGTTTAAGCCAGGACGACCTGCATCCAACGATCCACTCACATAAGTACTGTAGGTGGCATTGGATAACTCTCTGTTCCACAAAGGTCCCTGCGTTGGCAGCCCCGCGTGTGGCGTATGGCAAAACACACAAATTTGCTGCTCATTGGTCGCCGTTACCACTCGTTGCTGCCCGCTGGGCAGTATTGCCGGACCCGCAGCAGAAAAATTATGCTTTGTATTAGCCACATCAGCCGTACGACCGCTAAACGCAAGCGGTTGCCACAATAACACCATGCAAATTAACGCCCCCGAAACAACTGTTTTTCGTATACCCGCTTTTCGCATACCCATAATACAATACGCCCTGTATTAATTTTTCAGTATAGAATGACTAACATGCTTATCCCCGAGATACTGCAGAATGACAATCCGCCCATTGAACATATCTGCGATATAAATTCGGTCTTGGTTATCTGTCCAAATCCCCGAGGGTAAATAAAATTGCCCTACTTCAGTGCCAGTACCACCCACTGGCAGCAGAAACTCCCCTTTCGAATTGTATATTAGCAAATGATCGTGAAGCGACTCAATGACATATACATTACCCTCACTGTCAGAAGTGACACCTTTGGGTCTGACTAAATTACCAACATAAACGCCCCTTTCACCAAATTGCTGAGAAAACTGGCCTGATGGGGTCAAAACCTGCACTCGCGTATTGAATGTATCGGTTATATAAAGATTTCCATGCATAAACGCCAAATGTGTAGGGGAATTAAATTCGCCAATATCGGTGCCTCGTTGCCCAAGCACATCAATTAAATCACCGTCAATATTAAAAACTTTTATATCATGGGCGTGGGTATCCGCCACATAAATTTTCCCGGCTTGTTGATCAAGCGCCAGACCTGTGGGTCTTTTAAGTAAATTTCCACCAAATTTAGCAATTGGATTGCCGTCTTTATCCAGTTTAGCGACGTAGCGTAAATCCGCATCGACGACATAGATACTATTATTTTTATCAATCCCTATCCCCACTGGCGTAATAAAATTTTCTTGAGGTGAGGCTCTCACCCACTCGCTCAGCATACCCTTATTAACATCAAACACAAATACCGCATGACGACTGACATCGGTGACGAAGATACGCCCTTCGTTGTCAACCGCACCCGTTTGCGGTCTCTGCAATACCACCGGAACCGGACTTGGTCCCTTCATGCCAACCATCCATTTAAAAAAATCGGCAATTTTGGCACCAAACCCTTTGCCTTCATCAACTTCAATAACATTCCGCTGCCCTGTAATTTCCCCAACATAGCGATAACGCGGTACTTCTGGGGGCTGCGGCCACACTTGAGCGCTGGCTGGGTCCACCTCATATTCCATGCGATATTCTGTACTTGCACAACCACTCAGCAGCACTAAGCCCAACAGTGCAGTGATACTGCTTGCAATAATAAAAGAATGCATATTAAGTCTCATGAAGTCAGTGCATCTGGTCTCGATGTTTTCGACAGAATACGCATGACTTGCACACGTCGGTTCAAACTATCAGCCACATAAAGTTTATCGCCGCTGACCCACATACTAGAAATAGTTCGAAACCGCCCTGACTCATTACCTGCTCCGCCAGCAACACCAAGTAGCTCTGCATCTTGATAGACACGAATGGTATTATCTGCTTGATCTGCCACAAAAACCCACTGTTCTCCGCTTACAGCAATGGCAGAGGGAAACACATGATAAGATTCACCAAATGAGTATTTATAATCGCCATTCATCGTCAACACCTGCACAGGCAATTCAAGACGATCCACAACATAAAGCCCTTCGGCACCAATCGTTATCGCTGTAATAGCCCTGAAACGACCGGCCCCACTACCACGACGGCCAATAGCTTTTATGGCTTTGCCAAACCGGTCAAACACAACAATATGGCTATACGAAGCATCCGCGACTAATACATTGCCAGTGAGTTCATCCACGACAACATCCACTGGGCGGGACAAATTGGGAGGGTCTTTAAAAATTTGGACGACATCGCCCTGCTCATTAAACTGAATGACTTGCTTACCCATCTCATCCACGATGTAAAAAGAATGATCGCGGGAAACAAACATATTACCTGGCTCCCCCGAAAACTGGGAACCGATATCCCCGATAGGTTCCACAAGCTGACTAATTAAGTCATAGCGAAATACGGTTTGGGCTCCCGCATCAACGACATAAAGGTAATTATTAATACCGCCAACGGCAACAGGCCGAATAAATCGAATTTCGTCCGACGGACCTACTAACAATCGTTTAAATACACCAAGCTTGCCGGTATCAGCTTGTTTGCCGCCGCTTATAACAGCATCAAATTGCAGTAAATTTAATTTATCCTGACGGCTCAATCCCTCATTTGTCGCGGTGGACTCGGCATAATCCGGAACGGATTCCTCCAGCTTATTTTCATGGGCAAATTTTTCCAAACCGACCATCGAGCAGCCGACCAAAAAAACAGTCGCGTAAAAAGTTGAAAAAAATTTTAACGCAAACCTACACTTTCTCGCGATACGCTGTGACATCGATTACACTCCAGTGGTGGGAATGCCACTTTTCCATGACAAACACCACAATATTCTCCCTCAATAATGGCAGCCATCGTGACAAAATTCCCACCCCGTTGCGGTAAAAATATAGCCGGATGACAATTTTTGCAGGTCAGCCACTTGGTATGTGACAAGTGCGGAAATCGGACGTAAGGCATGGATGCAGTATTTTTAAAAATAACATCAAAATCCACTGAGTGCATTTTTTCACCCCCCGTTACTCCTGTTCTGGGTCTTATTAATTCACGATCCAATGTTTCCACCCAATTAATAATTCCACGGGCATCACGCGGAAAATCTTTCATGGCAGTTGCAGGCGGTTGTAATGTTTTCACTGCATCGTTACTAGGGTCATGAATACCATCTTTCTCAATAGGAATCACATCCCCATGTAATTGAAAATGCCCACCACCCTCTGCCGCAAACACAGCCGTTACAATGGCACCAAATAACAACAATACCACCGTCAACAATTGCCACATTTTATTATCAATCAACATTCTCAACATATCAGCTCACAATAATGAGTTACCCTTTTATGCTAGTTATAGCGAAGAAGCTGCTGCGCAAATAAAGAAAGTTACCAGCCCCATCAACTAACATTTTTACCCAGAGAACAACAAACAACAACTTCGCCCCTCACTCAATCACTGCATCACACCGGCCATACGCAATGCCCGACGCACGCTTTTTGTCGCATCCTGCATCATTGCAATTGCTGTAGGGAAATCACCATCTTTCGCTTTTCTAACCGCTCTCTCACGCAAATCACGCCCCTTTCCCAAAAAAGATTCCATCAATTTTATTGCACCGGGCGCTGGTTTTTTCACTTCAATCGCAACTGGAATAAGTTCTTCATAGCCTGTAAAGCGTCTGGCTTCATATTTAAATTCATCTTCAGGACCATCAAACTTAAAATCGTACACAATGGTCTGATCATTAAGCATTTTATGTACCGCTAAGGTAACCATTTTTTGAGCTTTTTCGAGATTTGCATTGGCCTGACTATAATCACCTTTTTCCGCTAAAGCAGCCGCACTATCTTTTAATCGTTTCATCTCGGTTTTGTCGTAATCAAACGCCTTGCTCTTACCTTGTGCTTTAACGATTCGATCATAGTTATCTTTATGCGATGCCTCAAAACCCATCACAGATGTGAGTAATGATTTATACTTCGCTTTTTTACGTTCAATTTCACTTGTATTCGGGAGTAATTTTGCCGATTGCTTAATAGACTCAATGGCTTTTTCTGCAAGCGCCAACGCCTCGCTATTCGCACCCGCACTTAATTTATGCCTGGCGTCCGCTACGTATTTTTTTGCTTTATTCTGTAATGCTAGCGCTTCTTTATTCTTGTTATCGTGGCTACCGCTCTCCTGTCGCGCTTTTGATTTAACCATCATATCCGCATACATTAACTTCTGCTCCACCGCAGCGATAGAGACCTGCGCTTTAGTGTCAGTTATTTTTATTGCCTGCGATGAACGTTGATGTTGCTTCAGGGTAATTTGCTGGCCTGGGTTGATGATATGTATCGTCCCCCCCATATAAGGGTGGTTACGGCAGGCATAATACAATTGATCCGGTGTGTTTTCAGGGGGGCTAAAATTAATGGTGCCTTTATAGGTATACATACCCTCAACACCCTCCACCCACGGCGTCCCACCCCAACCGATTTCTTTTGTCGACAAATACACGTCATGCTTGGGATCACTAAGCACCTGAAATTGATAAGCACCGCCTCGTTCCAGAACGATATCCTTGCCCGGCACGTTATTCACCAAAAACCCATAAGGATGCCCCTTACCAAATAGCGGATGAGAACTATCCTTCGGTTGCGTTGTAATAACAAAATGATTGGGGCCTTTGGAAAGCGGCGCATCCTTAATGTCTACCGCTGGTGTGCTTATCTCAGCTCTAGATTCGCCAACAGCGTCAGCTTGAGTTGGCTCAGAGATAGGTTCAAGCGCGAGTTCACGCGCTTTGGAAGAGTCTGGCACAACAACAACTGCCGATGTGTTTTCTGAGACTTGTTCTGCATCCTGCTTTGGGAGCGGCGACTCCTTCGTTGTTTCAGTCGTTGTCGTACTGCTCTTAACTTGATCAGCTCCAATCCCCGATCGTTGGGCTTTTTCGTCAGTAGTACTGCACCCTGCCAAGAACGTTGAGTATATAAATACCATTAAGGAAAAAATAACTGTTTTTTGCTTCATCGTTTGCTGCCTGGAAATTTTATTTTCGTTATAACCAATATTAAATAAGGATAACGCTGTTCGTTACTCGGAGTACACCATAAATTCTAGAAAACAAATTCTCGAAAACTCATTTGGACCACAGAAGTATCCGCACAATTCCCTGCCTGAACTCGGCATTATTGGGCATTATAAAACAAACGGCGCGTGGCAAAATTCACCACGCGCCGCAGATTATCGATCTTCCCAATCAGCCAAAAGCTCCTGGTCTATATGGATACAGAAAGCTATCTCCAAGGCGTTTGCAAGCTCGCTTCGCTTTTAGGTGGCTTCCAATCTTTGGGCTTGGGTTTAGAATGACAAACTTTACAAGACTTTGTGGTGATGGGAAATGACACCTTACCATGACAAACTCCGCACTTTTGTCCTAGCAATATAGCCGACATACTCATTACATTGGCGTTACGCTGAGGGATAAAGATTTTAGGGTGGCAATTTGAACAATGCAACCATTGTGTATGCGGCTTATGAGGAAACACCACATCAGCCACCGATGCCTTCACTTCGCGCACAATATTAAGATCCATAATCAGTGGTTCTACATCAGGATCAGAAAGATCATAACGTGGCTTTAATTGCCCGCCATCAAGCGCTTTAACCCAATTAATATAGTTACCAAAATCAGATGGCGGTAATCCATCATAGGCAATTAACGGCGGTTGTAACACATGTGTACTATCATTGGCAGCATCGTGAACACCATCATCTGCAGGTCCAGCGTTGCGCATTTTTTCCTTTTTCAGCAAACGATTAAACGTATTCGCAGAGCTCACATTACCTTTTTTTTCTACTTTTTTGGCCGTTTTCTGCTCTGCCGCTGTCGCAATAGTACCCGCAAACAACAGAACCGAACCGACTGCTACTGAAATGAGCAGTTTTTTTCCGATATTCATTGTATGTCCTCTCTCACTATGCCTTTATTTTGGCTTCGATTTACCATCAAGCGCTTTATAAGTGGGCGCAACGAGGCGCTGAACAGTACTACCGTGAATCGATGTTGGCGTCCCCGGTATTCCTGAATGACACATACCACAGTTTTCAACGGACCAAGAAATCTCCCCATTGTGGCAAGCACCACAGAATTGACCGTCAATAATTTTGGCCATCGTAATTTTGTTGCCACCGGCTTTGAATTCAAAACCGAGGTCTGCATGACATACTTTGCAACGAAAACGAATGCGATGATACCAATGCGGAAACACCGCCGGCCGCATCCCCGCTGCATCGGAATAATTATTGATCACTACATCAGCATATTCTGCCTTTGCCATCTGCGGTAACAGAAGCACAGCCATCATACTGAGTAGCCCTATTATTGCGGATTTAAACATAGAGCCCTCCCCTAATTGTTATCATTAATATCTTTTCCGCTAATTGCCATTTAACTTGTGGGTAACACCATGAACCTAAAACTTAGGCACCCGAAACTTAATAAAAATCTAACTTGGCAATAGCGCCATACCGGTGCCGTCTATCAAGATAGCACCCACTATACTATTTAGCTTATAGTTATAGTGCCTATTATTATTTGGCGCTACGCTCCATGCAGTCGCCTCAATGGAACAGCAGTACTAGGCTTGACGAGATTTCAGTAAACAGGCCACTAACCACTCCAAAAAACCTAATAACGACCTTGAGTTACCATCTGCCCAACAATACCATCAATTTACACTATAAACTCAATAGTCCCCTAGCGCATAAAACACAGTATATTACATAGTTTTATAGACTATACAATATTTGGAACCCCGCAAACCTAAAATGACCGGCTAGCGGTAAATATCATGGATTGTGTGGTTGTCCCCCCTTCGCTGCGCATTATACGCAAAGTTGCCGATGTAGTCAGCAATCCCACGCGGTAATCGAAACGACTTTCCGATATGGTTGTTTCTGGAGAGCCTTCATTATCATCCAAACGCTTGTTTAAAGACAATCTCGTCGAAAAACGTAATGCATAAATACCAAAAAATCTTGAATTTCGATAAGACACCAGAGCCACGAGGTTTTTTGGAGATGATCCATCTCTCTCCTGTTCACGCGTATCATCACTCTCCCGATCATCTGAGTCTTGTCGACTGGCCTGAAAAGACACGCTCGCCGATAACGCGCTTATTTTTGATAAGGTTATACGTTCTGATAATTGTGCACTCAATGACTGAAAATTGGCATTCGCATCACTAAACACCCGCGAATCAGAAAGAGAAACTGATGCAAACGTGCTAGCTCTCACCCCCCGGAACCCCCAACCAAGGCTCAGCCCATGACCAACGGAGAAAGTCGGATCGTTGGTTTTACTACTAAGAGACACGTTAGCGCTTTCGGATAACGCAAAATTAATGGATGATGCGCGGCCACTGGCCCAACTACGGCTGATACTGTGCCCACCAGCCAAGGAATAATTTTGCTGATCTGTTGAGCCTTCATCCGTTTTTTGATTAGAGTTATTTAATCCAAAACTGGAATTCCAATTGTAGTTAAACCCTGCCAGAAAAAACTGCTGCGAGCTATAGCTTAAATTGACACTCTCGGAAGAACGTACGGCCTGCTTACCACCCGATTCAATGGAGCTTACATTCGCTGACGCCACCATCCTCAAAGAGCGCGTAAGACGATACGACGCCCCAATGTTGGCCGCTAGACTATTACCTTTCCGCTCAGCTTGGTCCGACTCATTTGCTGAGATGCGTGTGCTACCAGAAATTGTATAGGGACGATCAATAGGCCGCCAGGAAAACACACTGGAAGCTTGAATATTTTCAATCACCCCCCCTCCCTGCCCTGCATCACTATCATTCCTATTAAAACTAACCAAAGAATTTACCCCTACATCCTGACTTGGTGTGTAATCGTGATTAAAATCCACCACGACACTGACGGGTTTAGAGGCGGAATCAGAACGCTCTGATTGCGTATATCCTGCATTTACAAAAAAACGCTGTTGTTTTTTCCTTGCCCTGAAACTGGCATTAACCACATCAGTAGACGAATTTGTATCAGCCGTTTCGAACTCGCTATGCCCCCAGGACGCTCGCGTTAACGTACCGTTTATACCGTGGTAAGTCTGGCTTAAGAATATGCGTAAATTGGTAAAACGTTGCGAACCACTCACAGCCAAATTACTGCTCTCCAAACGACTATCGGTACGATTCACAGCCAAAACAAATGGAAACCGACTTTGAGGGAATACGGTAATCTGAAAGCTCCCGGCCCCTAACACGGAGGTATTGCTACTACTGGTATTTGAATCACTCTCCGCCAAGCCCGCACTACCTCCCACTGCCAGCAAGATAAACCAGGGTTGCCAAATAAACCCCGAGCCAGACACACTGACTGACAGGGTGGCGGACTCAAATTCAGACTGACCAGCCTTGCTGTAGCTATATGAATATGCCAAGTTACCGCCATAAGACATCGGCACCATAGGCAAAGCGTTAACCTTATACGAATAAAAACTAACAAACAAAAAACTTACACAAAGGCTGTATAACAGAACCTGGTTTTTTTTAAATATAACAGGCATAAGGCTTTATCAATAATAAATTGGATCTTCTATTATGCAATAGGCGCGCACAGACTCAAACAACCTACCGCGTAATTTCCGTCCGCAGCCGATTCCCCCGCAACCACAACGCTCACTAATAACTATTACGAACAAGAACGTTAGTAAATAGTATGAAACGATTGTATGGCGCCCCAAATAACCATGCCTAAGGATTCCGCCCCCCGCATAACAGACGAAACCAATCGACACTTAATTATTACTACCCCCTACTGCCCATGAGCAGCATCATACAACCAGTCTAAGACAGCTATCCCACTCGTGTAAACACCTAAATTAGATGCCCGCTAATTTTACGTTTAGAATCAAAAATGGAAGGAAAAAATCAACGCCATGGAAGAGATGGGAAGGTTAATCTAAAGAAATTAGTGCAATCCACTTTCATTCATTCAGCGAAAAACCCTTTAACTAACAATCGAGTGACACGCCCTACTTGGGTGACGCACGGAGAATGGAGAGAATACTCGCAACCAATTATTTAACAATAACACCCGTTGTTGGCTTCTTACTTTAAATAACAAACCGTTAACGATAAACCTTTAGATAACGAACAGAGGCAGTGTGCTGATTTTTGGATACAGCGTAATATACACTCACCTAATCTCTCTTAAAAAAAACCTGATGATACCCTCATGGAAAACGTTGCGAGGCGATGTCATTTTGAATCCAATTTTTTCGATCAAACAAGGCAAATATTGACCATATCTAACGTACCTACCGAAAAACCTAGCCAAAGATTTTTGCAGCAAATCTTCTGTTCTCAAACACCGACAACCAGCCTCCCTCCCCCCTTAACCACTGGGACGAAGGTTCATTTTCGCGTTATTCACCACTTCATCGTTAATTTTAATGACAGCCGCTTCACGCAGCTTATTATTAAAGCTTTCCCACGCCGCGTCGGACAACTCCCTCTTTAACAAATCTTTAGCTCGCTGTTTTACATCATTAAATTTATTTAAACGCGCTTCCTGTATGCCATTCAATCGAAATATAGCAATACCCTGCAACAACACGACAGGATCTGAAACCTTCCCTACATCCATACTGTTGAGTACATCTTGCGCTGGTTTTGACAACATACCCGTGTGCGTATAACCCATATTGCCACCATTCACAGAAGACTCGTCCGAAGAGTGTATAAACGCCAGCTCCTCGAAATTTTCACCATTACGCAACTTAACCACTAATTCATCCGCCAACTGAATCGTATCCTGCCAAACTTGATTAGGTGAAGAAGGATCAACTTTAAGCATAATAATCGAAACATTCCATTTTTCCGGCTCAGTAAACCGATCAGCATGATCTTTATAATACTGACGTACGGCCAATTCCGCTGGCTCTTCGATGGTGCGAGCTTCCTGCTCCAATAATTCCATTACATTTTTTTGCTCAATCTCTTTTTTTACCGAGGCCAATATAAACTCTTTACTGGACTCCCAGTTTTTTTGTTGACGGTATTTGCTGGTCTCTCTTTCCACTTGCTCATCAACTTGCTCTGAAACCGGCTTAATACCGCGCTTTTGAGCCTCCTGCGCTAACAACGCCTGCCCCACTAATTGTTGAGCAACTTTCTGACGAAACCGATCTAGCTCTTTCTCCGTTACTTTGCCGTGAAAAAAGGTTTCCCGAACCCCCTTTTGAAACTCTTCATAATATTTTGCTACCGGTATGGTTTCTTTGTTTACGATGGCAAAAAATTCCTCGGCCTGTTTTTGGGCTGTTTCGTTTTGTATCTCATCCGCACTCACTGTCGCCGAAACGGCAGAAAAACCGAACAAATACAACATTAGGAACAATAATTTATATTTTTTTTTAACTATTTTTGTGGAGTTAATTTCTTGCAGATAAAACATGGCAGTACTCGCTTAATTTTTACAATTGACCAAACAAACAAGCCAAACTTACTTCATTACACCTAAAACACCACAAGCGGCATATAAAAAAAGCGGCTAAGCAGTTATATCACCCGCTTAGCCGCTTATTTTTGAGGACTCTTAGTTACTTGTTAGTAAAAAACACTAAAAAGTGACCAGAAATACCAACCTACTTAACATGACAAGTCAAGCATAAAGCACTTGGGCTATTTCCGGTAGCTCTAGGGAAATTAACCTCTAACGCTGCAGGAATACCATTTGATACCCGCAAGAACGTTGGGTTGTCTACGTTATGAGGATCATGACAAGAACCACACTCAACGAAAGGTTGCTCGCCACCCGGTACGCCTGACTCTGCTTCCAGTCGCGTATACATAAGCACGTCAGCCCTATCCCGTACACCTGGGATCAATGAATCAGTACGCTCAATCCACCACAAGGTCGTCAAGTTAGACGATGCTGGCGCCTGCATATTCAATAGCTCCACTGTCTCAGTCGGTGTATTGCCGTTGGCAGAAGCGACAAAATCCCTATCCTTGGTTGGTCCATCGCGAGTTCCCAAGGTAATACCACCACCACCGTATTGCATACTCACCGGATGGTCGTTTGACAAATCGGTTTCCAGATTTTGCACGATACCGTTTACTCCCGCTGATGGTCCGGGTGCTAACTTACCGTCGACTTGGTCATCACCGATAAAGCCATTACCGATTCGAACATCGCCTGCCGCGTTAAAAAAACCGGAGCCAGGCGCATTGATCAACGCATCAATCGCCAATGTACCATCATGACATGACAAACATGCGATAGTCACAGAACCAATGGGCGCTTCTTCTGCATCAAAGGTAGTTGTTCCCAATGATGAATAACGGGTATAAACACCTGGTTCGCTTAACTTTCTGTTCCAAATAGGTACCGCTGCACTGACATCACCGCCATGAGGTGTGTGACAGAAAACACAGATTTCCGCCGTATCATTGCTCTTGTTAACAGGTGACCCACCACTTGGCGTATCGACACGATCATTCCCTGAACCCAGATTATGCCAGGAATCTTTAATACTAATCATTGGTCTCAATGTACCCGAACCACCGGGTACCGACGCAGCCATTACCGAACCCGTTACAAGTAACGAGGCTGCCACGACACTCGCATAGATTGCCGTTTTTCTAAATTGTTTATGGCTCATATTATGTAAACCCCCTGCCTCTCGCTCTGTGAAATTAACCACCGTTCCTGGCGGTTATTATTAAGTAAAACAAACTACTAACATCAATGATAGCATTTGTATCACGTTGCGTTCATTAATGTCAATAACAACTACGGTTAGATTAACCGATACCGGCCCAATACCTGCTTTCTTTGCATCTGCCGGATTAATCAATAAAAACAAGTGATTAAATTACACTCAAAACCGACAAAATGAAGTTATTTAGGTATTGATCAAGCTTCGAGGCTTATTTTAAACCGGATATTTATATTTAGCAAAAAACCTGCCCCAAAGAGCGTGAGTTGGCGATAGAATTTACAATTTCACGACAGAATCAATACCTTCATTCGTCACCGGCGATTATTACACACATTACCCTCTAGTTTGATCACGCCCCCAACACCAACCAAACGTTATCCACTCACCATAAGCCTCACAATAAACATCTTAAAAACAACAGCTTCACAAAGCGACAATACAAAGCGAATCACACCAGCCACTGATTGCATTTTATACGACGACTGAACCAGCAGCGCCGCAAGAAATAGCCTTGTTAACGAGCGTATCAACAGAAAAACAGAGATTATAAAGGGAATATCGAGCTTCGGGGCATGAAAACTGCCCAATGACACAAAAAGAGGTGAAATAGCATGTTCAATCACCACCACATCGTAGGCGGTAAAGTCATCTGACAAACCTGAATACATCGCACCTTAACCAGCATACTTTTTATTGCAATCAGTGATAACAAACACACCCCATAGACCGTCAAATGCTCATCATCCGTTGAGCGAACAAAAAAACACTCGCATCCAGCGATACACCTCCGTTATGGCGATACTGGCTTAGCTGTCGTCTCAGCTTTCTGCGCAGCCAACCTATCCACCTCTTCTTCTTTTAATCGACGGATAACATCGACTTTGAAGTGCATTTGATCCACGATGTATACGCGATCCGTTTCATCAATAGCAATGCCTGCTGGCAGCACATACTGTCCTGGCCTATCATCCAGACCCGGCTCGCCAATAAATAACAGCATTTCACCATCCGGTGAAAAAACCTGAAAATTCCGAAATGCACCATCCGTAACATACACATTACCACCAGAGTCCACTGCAATACCGCGCGGCCTGGCAAAATCACCCAAATTACGACCAACCTTCCCCCACGACCTGATGAACTCCCCATCTGGCGTAAATGCCTGCACCCTGAAATTACCCGCATCAAGCACATAAAGCGTCCCATCGGGGGCGACCGCCGCCTGATTGGGTAAATTAAACTTCCCCAAAGCCGAACCACGAGACCCTATTTCATTCACAAGACTCCCTTCAGCATCAAAGACAAGAATTCGATGTTGATCAGATTCAATACCACCAGCATCCACCACATATACTCGATCACCAGATCGATTAACAGCAACGTCCACTGGTCGCTCAAACACTTCCTGACCGCCAATGGACCGAAGAAACAAACCGAGACCATCATATACTTTGACATCCCGCTCTGTGACATCGGCAATATAGATATTTTGCTTGCTGTCCATAGCCACACCCAGCGGCTTAACAATAACCCCCTTACCCTTACCATCACCACGCGCCCCAAAGGGATACACTCTTTTGCGCGGCACATCAAACATTATCGCAGAACGCGCTACCGTATCAGTAACGACAATCTTGCCACCGTAGGCGGCTACATCGTAAGGCTTGGCAAAGGATTGTTGCGTGGTTTGACGGGTGCCAGTAACCGCATCACGCAACCGATCCAATGAGGTATCTTGACGTATACTGGAGGTAGATCGTAAGCTGGTTTCGTAAATAAACCGTGGTGAATCAGGCGGCTTTGGCCAATAGATAGCCTCACTTTTTTTAGGTGCCATGGCCACCGAACACCCCATAAGCAATAACATCACCAACGAGAAAAAAACACAAACACGAACCAATTCCATTTTTGCCTTCCTTACATTTAACCTAACATATCATGTCAGCCGAACCTGCTGCGAACACTCGCAGCACAGAATCTAAACGATTTTTTTAGAATATTTTGGCTCACTGCATGACCGATACACTGTCGTCCAAAATATTCTAAAAAAACCTTCGGCACATCGTCACTCTCGCAAGGATTCAACTGAGGCACTGGGCGATAAATTCACTTGCAACACCATCAGCTTAACCATTTAAAATGTATTACAATCACTCAAGCTGCCTGCAATGCAGTCAAGAACAAGAAAAAATCCGGTGTTATCCCATATAAATAAGCACTTTTGACACAACATTCGGCAAATGAAAGGCAAATTAGGTTACGTTTATTTTACGCTATCCTTGGAGGGGGTTTGAACACAATGTGCAAATACGATGACACATGGATTTAATTTGGTTAAATCATACTGAACAGCGCTAAACTGAAGTGAAATTGGTACATTTCTGCCGATTCAGAAACGCCGTTATGCCTGGAGAGAAAGGGGTAGCATACAACAATAAAAATGGGCCCTAATGTAATAAGCCCGGCAAAATAATATGACGAATAAGCTATTAATTATGTATACCCGTATAGCGTAATATCGCTAGGAGCGGAGCCTGTCCGACAATAGAAAGGCCTGCTGCAAAACACCATTTTTGCGATCATTTTTGATAAACAACAGGCTCAATATTCGCCTCCAATACCAAAAGTAGGCGCCAGATGCAATCGAAAAATTGGACTCAAAATGGCATTCCCTCACAACGACTGCTATTCTCAGACAGACTCCCCCTCCTAGAAATCTTTACGCAGACCCACGGTAATAACATCTTCCTGCTCGTTATTATCTGCATCACTGCTACGAAAACCACCAAACACCCGGGTTGTTTTACTGAATTTGTGAATAGCACCGACCACCAACATATCAGTATCTCTGCCCCCGCCGTCACTATCTAACATCGCAAACTCAATGACAAAGGTATTCCTGCCCGCTCGCAAATTATACCCCAAGAAAGTGTAAGTTGGCTCTTTAGCACCTTCATCCGTCATTTCATATTGCAGCACCACCTTATGGCCGCCAGCTTTAAAAGCGCCGCCCAGCTTCGTTGCCGAATAATTCACCTTATCACCGCCACTCACTAAATCACCGCTATCCACTATCGCAACAAACGCCTCAACACCGCCTTGATTATACTTTAAAGACAATGTGTATGAACCATCATTTTCAGACGGGCCATAGGTCAAGCGAGCCTTAACGGGACCACCACCACCCTTAATACCAACAGCCTCCTTGTGGAACCCCCGATGCCCGAAACGACTATCTGATGGATCAGACATACCACCATTGCCCCGCGCCTCCAAGGTCGTTGCCACAAACGGGTCATAACGCGTCCCGCCCGTATATTTATAGGCAGACCTCAAGTTACCAACTTCGATTTGGACAGTCCGGCCTTTTAAACCCACCATCGATTCGCGCGCCGTTAAAGATGCATTAAGGGAGCTATCTGTGCCAGCAGTATTGTCGGTAGTATCAGCCTCAAACTCATATCTGGCCAACCCCTTCCAGCCATTGCCCAAATCTTCCGACGCTTTAATACCAACACGACCGCGAGCATTATCGACCAAATCCACTTCATCCTCACTAACGGCCAATTGGTGATCAATGCTAACCAACTCTGCTTGCACAGCACCATACACGATGACATCGCCCGCCAACGTGGGTACGGCAACCGCAGCGGTTAATATGGTGCCTGCAGCTATTACAATTAGATTTTTTTTCATGGATTCTAACCCCCCTCCCGCATAAATTTCTGTCATTTGACTGATCACTTATAACAGTTATTTGCAAAGATACAACAGCTTTTTTATGAAGCGCGAATGAAATTTATTTTTGTTGTAATTTTTGTTGCAACAAGAAGACAAACAAGAATAGAGAACCAGCCCGCACAGTGGACATCCTACTACTAAAGGCGGTTTATTTTGTTAGGATTGAAAACAAGCACGAAATTAACATTGAATGGCAAATAAACAAGTCCTGAAACACAGAGTGACAGCCGACCCAACACCATGTGTAGGACTCGCGGCGAGTTGAGTTCTGTATTCTTCTCTTTTTACGGCAGCAGAGCGCTCCACAACCTCACCACATCGACAATTCGCTGCAGGCAACAACCACACCAGCAGCGAAGGTGAAATCAGCGTTTAGAGAACTGCGGACGTTTGCGCGCTTTATGCAACCCCACTTTTTTGCGCTCCACAATGCGGGCATCACGCGTCACAAAACCAGCCTTACGTAGCGCAGGACGCAGGGTCTCATCGTATTCCATCAACGCACGTGTTATGCCATGGCGTATCGCACCAGCCTGACCACTACCCCCTCCACCACTAACAGTGACATTAATATCAAATTTCTCGCTCAAATCAACCAATTGTAACGGCTGACGCACAATCATACGCGCCGTTTCACGACCAAAATACTGGTCGAGTGGCCGCTTATTCACTGTAATATTACCTGTTCCCACTTTGATGAAAACGCGCGCTGATGAGCTTTTGCGACGACCCGTACTGTAATGTTGTGTTTGTGCCATATCCCGTTGCTTTCTTTTGCTTTAAAATAATTAATAAACTAAACCATAGCCACCATAAACCGGACGGACTATAGCGATTGATAAGTTAGGTGCAGAGAGAAACTCAGCCGTTTACCCCAACTGGCTTAGCACCGCCCTATGTTAGACGGCGTAACGCTCGCCTAAATCTCAAGAAGAAGAAAGCTCCAGTACTTTTGGTTGCTGAGCAGAGTGCCGATGCTCAGAGCCAGCATACACTTTCAATTTTTTGATCATTGCACGACCAAGGCGATTTTTTGGCAGCATGCCTTTCACTGCTATTTCAACTAAACGCTCGGGCGCCGTATCTCGCATTTTCCCGAATGACATCGACCTAATACCACCTGGATAGCCGGTATGGCGATAATACATCTTATCGCTGACTTTCTTGCCAGTTACTTTCACTTTGCCGGCATTAACCACGACAATATAATCCCCTGTATCCACATGCGGGGTATATTCAGGCTTGTGCTTTCCACGCAAACGCCGGGCAATCTCAGTAGCCATACGCCCCAATGTTTTATCTTCCGCGTCCATCACATACCAGTCACGCTTAACCTCTGCAGGTTTAGCACTAAAAGTTTTCATTCAGCTGCTCCAAATTCACTCTAGGGAAAAATCGCCCGGGAAAGCCGCAGAATGATAGCCGCTACCTACTTTTCTGTCAAGGTATTTGAACCCAGCACACACTCCTTGCGCTAAGACCCCAGTGATGCATGACAAACTTATTCATTGCGTTCATACTACTGTTGTCGTCCGAACTGGCATCAAGGCCGTCAGCTTTTTCAGCGGTTACCACAACGTTACATTTTTCGCTCTATTATTGGAAAATACAGCCTGCATTCTTGTTCCATCCGGCTTCATACTTCCCCCAGCTCGTTTTTGCTGCGGTATAAAACAGACCATCGTATATCATATCACGGTGGCCCATTTATCTTTATCATAAACCAGTTAAAGCGCTATTCTTTTTTCTAACGCTAACAATCGTTTTTTTATAGACAGCCCACCACCATACCCAACAAGCTCCCCATTGCTACCAATAATACGATGACAGGGTATTATCAAGCCTATTGCATTTGCCCCATTTGCACTAGCAACAGCCCGAACTGCTTTTTCATTATTAATGTCCTTTGCCAGCTGTAAGTATGTTGATGTCGTGCCATAGGGTACTTTTATCAAAGCACTCCACACTTTTTTCTGAAAATCGGTGCCAACCATTAGCAACTGCAAATCGAATTCTTTTCTATCACCGCTGAGATATTCATCAATCTGTCGCCTTGCTTTCGTCAAGACACCATCATCCTGATCGACAAACTCAGCATCAAGCCCCTTTTTAATTCTATTATCGACTATCGCTCTCATTCTCCTGTATCTAAAATCGAGTAAACAAAGTCTGCCAGCAAAAGAACCCAGTACAAGTTCCCCGATGTTTGTTTTGTAATATTGTCGATTGATTTGATTCATTTTATTTAAAACAGGCAACTAAATGATTGGCCTTCTCCAATACCACCTAAGGGTCTGTAAAGAAATAAGTCGTACAGGTTCGTTTCGTATTGAAGGCAATGGGCACATACTCGTTGTATGTAACCTTTTGCGCAACGCCAAAGACGCAAGGATAGACAAGCAAAATATTCAAGTTAGTTCTTTACAGCAACAAATGGAACAGGTGAAATTCACTCACGATAAAGGTTTGTAAAAAAGGTAGGGGGAAGCCTACTTATCAAAACATTAATTGCTACACATTGCGGACTTCATTACAAACTGAGCGACTTACTCTACTGCATAATCCCATTGGTTTTTAATGACGTCTTTGATGCGATTTAATTGGCCATGAAAAAAATGATCCGCATCGGCAAACCATTCGAAATGAGGGGGGTTGGGTTGACGCTGCACCCAAATAGAGACCTCCTGTGGTGAGACCACGTCATCCTTGCCACCCTGAATCACCATCCAAGGTATAGTGACTGGCGTGGCAATTTCTGGAAAACTAAATTTTGCTACAGGCGGCGCCACTAGCAATAAACGTGCTGCACCAACCGCTTCATAACAAGAAAAAACGACAAAAGCGCCAAACGAAAACCCTGCCAGCCATACGGGTGATGAAGGATACCGTCGCGCCAACCAAGCAGCAACCGCCAGCAAGTCCTGCACCTCACCCACACCATTATCAAAGCAACCCATGGAATGACCAACACCTCGAAAATTAAAGCGCAATGTTGTTAGCGCCATATGATTCAAGGTATTAGATATTATATGCACAACTTTATTAGCCATGCTGCCCCCATGTAGCGGATGAGGATGACACACTACGGCAATGGGATCGCCTGCAACAAAGGACTCCGGCTGCACTAAAACAGCCTCCAGAGGTCCTGCTGCACCAGAAATCAGAAAATTTTCTCCTGAACAAGGTATTTCCGCTAAACCATCATAAAGATGCAATTCTGCCTGGCGGGTTTTATTAACGTCAGTATTATTCATATGGTGCTAAATTATTATCACTTGCTGCCACACGCCACTCTTACCTCACTATTTTCAGAATAAACATCAGAGGGAGTCAGAAAAAGCCAAAGCGAGACAAGACCTAATACCACGTAGCATATTTTTTATCTCAATGAAGCGGCTAACGACTAACAGCACTCTAAATTGTCAACCGTTTTACGATGCGGCCGTTTAACAAATGCTCATTAACAATTTCATCGATATCTTCTTTATCCACGTAGGTATACCAAACATCGTCAGGATAAACCACGGCTACCGGCCCTTCCTCACAACGATTCAAGCAACCTGCCGTATTGACGCGCACAGTATCTCTTCCTTTGGCAATACCGAGCGCTTTGGTGCGTTGTTTGGCGTAATCCCGCATGACTTTGGCATCATAATTTTCACAGCATGCTGAGCCATTGTCACGACAGTGAGTACAAAAAAAGAGATGGCGTTTATAGTATGTCATGGACCCTCGATATAAAGCATGGTTAAATTATAAGCTATTATTGCCTGGCATGCATTATCCGATATGTAAGATGCTGCATTATAACGCGCTCTTAATGGGCCCGTACACCATGCAATACAATTGTTGAGTCCGTTCTTGTTTACTAACCCTTAATGCGATATGTTGCTGGCATGAGCCAACGACGACACAGCACATTAGATCATTTTTTAAACATTCTGGACACAGGATTAAGGAGCTTGGCAGGCCATAACCATGCCGCCCGGCCAACCCCAGCCGCGCAGCAAACAGATGAACCACTATCATTCCAGGAACAACAGCTATCCGGACGTTTAATGCGGATCAATCACGCTGGTGAAATCGCTGCCCAAGGGCTATATCAGGGCCAGGCATTGACTGCCGCACTCCCTCTCGTACGGGAACAAATGCAACAAGCCGCGCAGGAAGAAATCGATCATCTTGCTTGGTGTGCAAACCGCACCCAGGAGTTGGAAACACATACCAGCTTTCTAGATCCCTTCTGGTATATCGGTTCGGTAGTTATAGGCGCAACCGCAGGACGCATCGGAGACAAGTGGAGCCTGGGTTTTGTTGCAGAAACAGAGCGTCAGGTAGTCAAGCACCTGAACGAGCACCTTACCAAATTACCCGGCAAAGATGCTAAAAGCCGTGCAATTTTGGAACAAATGAAAATAGACGAGCAAAATCACGCCACGCTTGCCACTAAATCCGGTGGCGTAGCGCTTCCAACACCTATTCGTCATGCAATGACACTGGCCTCTAAAATAATGACAAAAACGGCATTCTGGTTATAATTGCACTAATGCTTGCGAATTCATCCTAACAAATGAAAATCTTACCGTTGCTGTATATTTCAGCACGTTTCCGTACAATCAGGCTGCTGTCCGGCCACCATAATTCACGCAATATTCCGGCCATAAAATATTTCTAAAATTTCATGCTCCAACTGCCTTTCGATTTCCTGGCTTTCGGTAACGCTCAAATCACTCTTTTCGATACCAAACAAATAATCATCCAAGTTTATTTTTTTTAGCCGCATTTTTGTATGAAAAATATTTTCCTGATAAACATTCACATCGATCATTTGGTAACGCTCTTTTGTATCCCGAGCAATAAAATTTTGGATCGAATTGATTTCATGATCAATATAATGTTTATTACCGCACACATCGCGAGTAAACCCACGCACCCGATAATCCATCGTGACAATGTCTGAATCAAAACTGTGAATTAGATAATTCAAAACCTTAAGTGGCGACACCTGCCCGCAGGTCGACACATCAATATCGGCACGAAAAGTACTAATACCGTTTTCCGGGTGACTCTCCGGATAGGTGTGAACGGTTAAATGGCTTTTATCCAGGTGCACCACCACAGCCTCCGGCAAAGGCCCCGGTGTCTCTGTATTTAATACATCGACGTTGGGCTGCGCTTCTTCCCCAATTAACATCGTAACACTGGCACCCTGCGGCTCATAATCTTGGCGAGCAATATTTAGAATATTGGCACCGATGATATTGGCAACATCACGTAGAATATTAGTTAAACGCTCAGCGTTATATTCTTCATCTATATACTCAATATACTCCTGCACTTGCTGCGGCGTGTTGGCATAACAAATGTCATAGATATTAAAACTCAATGTTTTAGTTAAATTGTTAAAATCCTTTAACTGTAATTTTTTAATAGTGGCATCCACGCTTTAAACTCCACTCATACTGATATTGACAAATACTTTTCATCTCCCACACTCTACCCCAAAACATCATCCAAACTAAGTCAATACAGGCTTACGCGCTGCCACCCCTGCAAACTGTTGGACACACTTAATGCGGGCTAAGTTGCGACATGCATTATTTTGAAAGATTAAAACTGGTGTAGCAAATGAATTCTAAAATAATGCGATAATCTAAAAATACTAGTGCAATGTATTAAACAACGTTGTTATAAATTCACTATTTCAAAGTCGTGGGTAATTGTCACCACCGGACGCAGCATGATTGTAGCAGAACAATATTTTTCCGCCGACAGGTTCACCGCACGCTCTACTTGTTTTTCGGGTAAATCATGCCCGGAAATAATCAAATGTAGGTGTATATGGGTAAAGACTTTAGGATCTGTCATGGCCCGATCACCGCTCAATTCCACCACGCAGTCTTCAACAGGTTGACGCGCTTTTCTTAGAATATGGACCACATCAAACGCAGTACAACCACCAACACCTAATAATATCATCTCCATTGGCCGAACCCCCAAGTTACGACCGCCAAACTCCGGAGGTCCATCCATAACCACCTCATGGCCACTGCCACTTTCCCCTACAAACGTCGCGTCCTGCACCCACTTAACCCTCGCTTTCATCGATTCACCTTGCGCGTATTTTGATTTGGATTTAAGAGTAGCATATCTACATCTCATTTTATTCACCCCTTAACATCCATCCTCAAAATGCACTGAATAAAACCTGAAACGAGGCAAACAGAGCATGCAATGACACAGCCCCCTAAATTCAGGAGATACCTGAAAGCCCGAAACAACTCCATTGAGTAATAATAACTTAATCATCAAATGGCGCACCTTCATCGGCCACAGTTTTCTAAAGTTATAGCACTTACTGACGATATTTAATTTAGAACAATCTAACGACATTAATAAAGCTAACGTGCCAATTGAATCGCAGCAAAAACCGTTGTAATACGGAAGATAAAATATTTTTCAAATTGTATTGGATGGAAGCGTCGAGCAAATCACCCATACAACACCAATAACAGACACGTTTTCTAAAGTACTTAACTGTAAATCAGGCGACTACAGAAACAACTGCCAATAAAACTCATTAGATTGATACGTTACATTAACCACTTACGCCAACCAAACTTAATTTATGATGCACGCAACTTCGATTTACATGCCGCCCCAGGAAAATAAAACCATTGAATCATTCCTTGGGCATTGCCACAAACGCCGATACCCCAGCAAAAGCCTCATCATATATGCAGGTGACAAACCTGATGTGCTCTACCACATTGTAAACGGCTCAGTGACGGTGCTAATTGAAGACGATTCTGGGCGCGAAATTGTCTTAGCTTATTTAAATTCTGGAGACTTCTTTGGTGAGATGGGTTTATTTGGTGAGCACACCAACCGTAGCGCCTTTGTACGCGCACGTACCCAATGTGAATTAGCCGAAATCAGTTACTCCCGCTTTAATCAATTAGCAGAAAAAGATTCCAAAATTTTATTTGAACTCGCCTCCCAAATGGCCCTGCGATTACGAAAAACAAGCCGCAAAGTGGGCGATCTAGCCTTTATAGATGTCACCGGACGTGTTGCACGCACATTGATTGAATTATGCAAAGAACCGGATGCCATCACTCACCCCAACGGTATGCAAATCCGTATCACGCGCCAAGAATTGGGCCGTATTGTCGGTTGTTCTCGCGAAATGGTCGGCCGTGTACTAAAAACAATGGAAGAACAGGAACTCATCACTGCCAACGGAAAAACCATCGTGGTATTTGGCACGCGATAATTTCCGTCGTCAAACGTAAATCATTATATCACCGTCATCTAACGCCATCGCAGTGGCATAATGATTTTTCAGCATAATTAAGACCTCGCGCACTCGCGCTTATGTAGGACAACTACACCACACTCGTTTTGCCTCACTAAGCGAAAACACAAGCTCGGCATGTACAGCCGTATTCATTGAAAACCCCATAGGTGCGATGAAAAACGCGCTCTACATACGCTATCCAACTGATGATTTTAGATTGAATGACTGCATTTTTTTATGAGGAATTATCAACAATCGCTGAAACTCACCTACCCCTTATATTCACAGTGTTTGATACCAATATTACAAACACCACATCGGTCAATTTTCAACCGCAAAAAACCAGGTAAAGCCGTTACGAGCTAATGTAGGTGAAACTTAAGCAATCGCGATATAAAATAGTGATAACGCAACCGCCTATCAGTTAAAAACAGCTAACTTCTATAAAGCTCTTTAAATTCAAAGTATTAGATGCTCACAACAGAAGTCGCAGACTATGATAGGATAACTCATGAGCTAATACCCTAGGGGCCCGTCCGAGAATAGCCGCCGTCGCGAGGGAGACCATTTTTCGATCATTTGAAGCGAATATTGAGCCTATTTAACGTAGTGATCGTAAAAATTGGCGTTTTCGCAGCAGCAGCAGGCTTCCTAATTCTCGGACAGACTCCTAGCATAGTGTATTAACTCTATTGTAAGGTATTAACTCGAATGCAGAGGTTCAGTGCTAAAACTCTATCTGTTGTGTTGTTGCACTTTCTCGATATTATAAGGATCATTTATACTTTCGAAAACACGTCGAACAACTGAGCTTTTAGCGCTTTTTGAATCGGCATTCTAGTTAATACACGGCACTAGCACAAATAAGGTTTACGTTTAAGTATTGCACATAGCATGAACTCACTCGCGGCGCACCAACACAAACAAGAAATGGCAATTCTCTTCGCTGATGTTGCCGGCAGTGTGGCATTACATGAAGCGTTAGGTGATATTGTGGCCCACGAAAAAATCGTCGCTTATTTAAAAACAATGTCGGCTATTGTTTTACAACACAAGGGAAGTGTAGTAGAAACCATCGGCGATGAAATCATGTGTACTTTTCCCGGGTCTGACCAGGCTTATCAGGCAGCATGTAAAATTCAGGAAGTATTACGCAACCGTATGGCCTATCAATTAGGAGTACGCATTGGTTTCAATCACGGAAAAACCAATATAGATAAAGGACACCCATTCGGCAATACTGTCAATATCGCCGCAAGAATGGTTGAAATCGCAAAATCTGGGCAAATCATTATCAGTGATCGCGCCTACCAACATCTGTCCCCTACCTATAAAAGACGAACACGTCACTATAACTGCCTATTATTGAAAGGAAAACAAGAACCTAGTGATATTTACGAAGCCCTATGGGATTTCAGCGACCGCACCAACAGGACTCTTCGCTATGCGCATATCGACCAGCGCAAGTACAACCGTCACGCCGTTACCCAACTAAAAATAAACTATTTAAATTCGGAAAAAACCTTCACCCTTAATCACCGCCAACTGGAAATTGGCCGCGGCAGCCAATGTGAAATACAAATTTTTACCGGTGTCGCATCACGGATACACGCCGTTATCAAATCAGTGCAAGGCAAAATTATATTTGCAGATCAGAGCACCAACGGCTCCTATATTCATGCCAGCCCGAAAAGCCACACCAGTGATGACCTGGATGTATATCTCCACCATGAAGAGTGGATAATGTGGGGCAGAGGAAAAATCAGCCTAGGAGAGCCTATCAAAAAACATAATAAGCACTTGATAGAATTTCAATGTGATTAAAACGCAACCAGAAAGCATTCATTCAATTTGTATTCAACAACAGTTCGGACAGTTTAATAAGAGATAATATAAATCGATTATTGAGGTCTCAGAATGGGACAGAAACGAAATTACAAACAGTATTCTAAAGAATATAAAGAAGAAGCGGTAGCATTGGTAGGAGTATCAGGGTTATTCAGTGCCAGAAGCCGCTAAATCACTGAGTACAGCCAGTAATATGCTGTAACGCTGGAAGGATCAGATTGAAGCTCAGCTTGAAGGTAAATCATTGTCGGTAGACGAGCGTGAAAAGCTAAAGCGGTTGCGCAAGGAAAATAAGAATCTGCACATGGATAAAGCGATTTTAAAAAAGGCCATTACGTGAAGAAGGCTTTCAAATAGGTCGTTATAAAGTACGCAACTTAATGAAAAAACTGAATTTAAAGGTCACACAACGCGTTGCATACAAGGTGACAACGAAAAGAAAGCACAGTGATGAAGTTGCTGATAATTTATTAAACCAGAACTTCAATCCTGTCGCGCCTAATCAAGTCTATGCAGGCGATATTACCTATCTAAAACAGGTGAAGGGTGGGTGTATTTAGCCATTATCATAGATTTGTACTCGCGGCGCATAGTAGGCTGGTACGTCAGCAAACGCATGACAACAGACTTAGTATGCAGAGCAATGATGATGGCTTACAACTTAAGACAACCACCTAAAGGGCTCGTGTTTCATAGTGACCGTGATTCACAGTATACCCGCAAGCGCTACCGCTATGGTATACGAGCGAGCATGGGGGATGTTGGAGCCTGTTGGGATAATGCTGTGGTTGAGCGATTTTTTGGCAGTCTCAAACATGACTGGATATTTAAAATTGCGCAACCCACCTGTGAGCATATGAAAAAAGATGTGGCAGCTTACATGAAGTATTACAACCTTGTGAGGCCATACTGCGAATGGTGATCAGTCACCAAGTAACTATGAAAAT